>JAEUKO010000050.1:0-15828 GCA_016794285.1 Alphaproteobacteria bacterium
GCCAGATCATGGTTTCCGGTCAGAAAAACTCTCTTAATCCCATCGCTCTGTTCAAGGCCTTTCTCACGAACGAGACAATCAAGAACAGCTTTGCTGTCTGGCCCACGGTCCACGTAATCTCCCAGAAAAACGATCACAGCCGTTTGCGGAGGATTTTCTTTGATTTCCGCGTGAATTTTGGCGAGCATGGCCTCTAACGCATCGGGGTAGCCATGAATATCCCCAATCGCATAGATACGCGTTCCTTGCTCAGGGGAAAAGGAATTCCCCCCGAATCCAGACGGCTTCGCAGTTCCCGAAAAAAGACCTCTCAATGACCCCAAAATAGACATAATACATTTTTATGCATTATGGAAGAAAAGTCCAGAAAAAAGGTAATTTTCTACAAAGTCGTCTAAAATCACGCTTCGCTTAGTTCTGGCTGTTCTTTGTTCACCCGATTTGCCGTTCCCAAAATACTAGAGGGAAGCCCTAAATCCTCCTCCACGACCGGAGGCGTTGCCACACTGCGGCTGCCGGCGGGTGGAGGAACATCAAAGGTTTCGTAGGGGTTGCTAGCACCTTGTTCAACGGGATCTTCGCCGAATTCTTCGATCCAGCTATTGATAATCCGTTGGTAGTGCTCGGCATACTGCAAATAGCTTTCGGCAAGAACGCGGTCCCCGCTGGAATTCGCATCTTTGGCCAAAGCCGTATATTTTTCAACGATCTGGTGGGCAGTCCCCCGAATGCGAACATCGGGACCATTGCTGTCAAAAACACGGTTTTTGTTCTGGAACCCTCTGCGTTGTCCGCCCGCATTCACCCCGCCACCCCGATTATTGGTTGGATTACTGCGAATCCGGCGGGGCTGCTGCTGTTGTGTTCCGTGTCTCATGTGCTCTCCTGTATCCTGTTTCACTTGATTCGGTAAAACTCACCTCCAACATACCCCATTGTGGATAAGTTGAAAAGTCCCTTCCGATTCAAGGGCTATCGTCTGTAGTTTTTTGATCCATGCTCGGGGGCAACATCTTTTGTTTCCACAGTTGTCCGCAACGAGCCTCCCGAATGTGGCTGAGTGCACCGAGACAATCAAGCGGGAGAATCAACTATTTTTTTAGTTATCCCCATAGGAGATTTCTACAACCCTTGGAATCCCTCTAAGATCAGGGACAACACGACTCAGATTCGCGCCACAGGCTTTCACGAGTCGCAAGAGGTCTTCCCCCTGCCCTTGACCTATTTCAAACAGCACCCGCCCATGCGGTTCCAAAAAGTTTTTAAGCCTTGGCAACAGATATTTATACGGATCAAGCCCCTCTTCCCCCCCATCAAGAGCGAGAATCGGATCAAAATTTCTGACATTTTCATCCAGATTCGGAATATCGGCTGATGGAATATAGGGAGGATTCGAAACAATCAGATCAAATCGTCCCTCAACAGGAGAGAGCCAGTCTCCGCATAAAAAAGTGACTCGTTCTGCCACTCCAATTTTGTTGGCGTTATCCTGCGCGGTTAAACACGCCCCCGAGGCCTTATCAACCCCCACCCCGCAGGCCAACGGCCATTCATTAAGCAAGGTCAGTAAAATACATCCGCTTCCTGTTCCTAGGTCGAGGATACGGCGAGGCGATGGGCCCGACAGAGCCACTTCAATCAAAATTTCAGTATCAGGGCGTGGCTCAAGTGTATCGGGAGAAAGATAAAACCGATTCTTCCAAAAATCTCGGTATCCTAAAATTCGCCCGAGCGGCTCTCCCTGCAATCGTCTATCCACAATCTGAATCAACTTTTGCTCAATATCCGCTGGCAAAGATTGAGCAGAGTCATAAAGAGCCGCGCCAGAAATTCCCGCAATATCCTCAAGCAAAATTTTCAGCTCAAGATCAGCCGTATCAATCCCACCAGCGCGAAGGCGATCTTTCAAAAAGCGAACAAACGTCATTCTCAAACCCTACACGCTTTAAGGACGATAATCAAAAATAGTCAGAAGCGAGGAAGATTTGTCGTTTGAGACATCGGGAGAGGCTCCAAATGCTGCAGAATGAAGCTGTGTGATAGACGATGTCATGACGGCCGCAAACTGAAATATTCCTTGCAGCGTTTCTCCCCTCTCAGGAAACCCCTCTGTTAACTGCGGAGGAAGGGTTTTCAGCTTTGCAAATACTGCTCCCAACGTTCGGAGAGCTTCCTTTTTTTGTTCTGCTGGAACAGCGAGGAAGAAAGAAACAATACGTGCAGGCTCTGTCAATGCGCGCAGCAAACCATTTCCAACTTCTGGGGTGTGAAGACGCAGATCTCGGTTTTCTCTCTCTCCAATCTTCTGTATCAGCACGAGCAAAGGGTTAGATAAAACAGAAAGATTCCGATAAAACAAAGCCGCAGCTGTCTGAAAAGCATGGTCGGTCCCAATAACACACAACCCTTCAAATACTTGTTTGGTTACATTCTCCCCATATCTCTTTTGGGCAGACATTGACTGCAAAGACATCAAACCTGCAATCGCCACATCACTTTTTTGTTCCTCTTCCTGCCGTTTATAACGGCCTCCCATAAAAACTATGTGCTGAATAGCTTCGGGAATAATGTTTTCTGTGATTCCTTCGGGGGCGGCTTTACAGGTTTTCCAAAGTGCTTCAATTACAGCGTCATCTATTCTGGATACCAAAACTCCCATGATGCGACCAGCAAAGGCAGGATTATTGCTGGCCAGTACCCCGAGACGATGAGTTGATTCTTGATTCTCCCTTCCTGCAAGGTTGCTTATTTGGTCGATAAGTGTGGCACAGATATGGCTTGCCTCATCGGAATAAGAAAAATCATAAGTCGGATCAAGTATGCTGGGGAAAAAACGCCGAAGGCAAGACCAGAGTCCTCCCGACTCTACCTCCTCTTCTTCTGGTTTTTCCGAAGACCCGCTCATCCCACCACCTTGCCATAACAGAAATAAGTTATAGCATTACATTAACATATTTGTCAACTTTGTGGCGTGAGGAAGAAAATCTCAAGATTAAGAAAAAGCCCGAGCCCGAGCTTCTACCGTTTTTAATGGAGCCTCCGCTTCTACTTTGGCAGCGTCAAAGACCGTGATCAGGTTAATGCCTGTGCCTTTCACAGCGTCATCAAGAGAGTGGAAGACGCGGCTCAACGAATATTGCGCCCTACGATCTTGCAAAGAAGGAACCAGTTTCTCAGGATTTGTTATCGCCTGCAAAAGGCGTTTCACCTGAACAGGACCTTCCTGTTTTTGAAGAAGCCTTGCCTCAACAAAGCTACAAATAGGCTGCCTCAAGAGCTCTGCATTCTTATAAAAAATTTCTGCAGCTACACCCAAGGCCTCATCTGTCCCCCACCGGCAAAGAGAGGTAAAAGCATATTTATAGGCTTCTTCTAGCTCTCTTGGCGCACTTCTCCCGCAAATATGCCTTAGGGCTTGCGGCACAGCCACATCTCTTCTTGTTGCAATGACCATGACAATATCGTGAGTCAATTCACTGCCTACGAGGTCAGAAAGGCTAGCAAGCTGCAATGTAGAGGATTCACTACTCAGCGCAGTAAGCTGAACAATTGCCCGTTGGGGGCCCTGCGGGAAACGGGCCAAAGCCTGTGCGTAGGCTAGGCAATCTTCTGGCGTTTTCCCCATTCTCATGGCGAGCAATCTGCTAAGCGCAATATCTTCTATTTTGCTAGAACTTTCGGTTCCTTTATGGTCTTCGACAGTTTCTAGGATACGAGGGATAGATCCGACTGAATCGCATCTCTCGAGGTCACGCTTAGCACACCAGAGCTTTATTGCCCCCAAAAATCCCATAAGAAAATCTCCGTCTTGAAAAACAACCTTTGTCATAGCATATATTTAGCATATGTCAATTATTTTTCTAGATGTCAAGAGAAGCAAGCTTTTCCGCTTGTTCTTCGGTCACAAGAACATCAATCACTTCATCTAGTCCCCGTCCGGCCAAAACTTCGTGGATTTTATAAAGAGTGAGGTTAACACGGTGGTCAGTCACGCGCCCTTGCGGAAAGTTATATGTCCGGATTCGTTCTGAGCGGTCCCCACTTCCAACTTGGGATTTGCGATCTGCTGCCTGCTCCTGATCTATTTTTTGCCGCTGCATATCGTAAAGGCGAGATTTGAGAATTCTTAACGCCTTGGCGCGGTTCTTGATCTGGGATCGTTCATCCTGCATTGCCACGACAATACCGGTTGGAAGGTGGGTAATCCTCACCGCCGAGTCCGTGGTGTTAACCGATTGTCCCCCTGCCCCGCTGGAACGAAAAACATCAATTTTCAAGTCATTTTCATTGATGGTCATGTCCACGTCTTCGGCTTCAGGCAACACAGCAACCGTAGCCGCCGATGTATGGATTCGCCCTGAACTCTCTGTTTCCGGCACGCGCTGGACGCGGTGAACGCCGGATTCGTATTTAAGGCGAGAGAAAACATCGTGACCAGAAACATCAACGATGACTTCCTTGAAGCCTCCCAAATCATTTTCAGCGGCGGAAACAACTTCAAACCTCCACCCTCTTTCTGCAGCGTACCCTTTGTACATATTGAACAAGTCTGCTGCGAACAAAGCGGCTTCATCACCACCAGTTCCTGCACGAATTTCAAGAATAGCGTTCTTGGAATCGTCCGTGTCCTTGGGAATCAGAACCAGTTTAATCTGGCGTTCCAACTCAGGAATCCGGCCATTGAGATCGTAAAGTTCGTCTTTTGCCATTTCCCCCATGTCGGGATCGTGAATCATAGATTGTAAATCATCACGGTCTTTGAGCGATTTTTTATAGGTGCGGATAGCCTCGACAACCGGACCCAAATCGGAATATTCCTTCATCATTTTCACGAAGGAATCCCCCGTGGCCTTTCCTTCAGCCATAAGAGCAGTCAGCTCTTCATATCGCCCTTCAATTGGAGCAAGTTTTTTTAAGAGATCCGACATAAAAAGTTACTCCGCAGCTTCGGTTGAATGGGGGGTGGGATGTTCGGTTTGTTTTATCTGTGCTGCTTTTTCTTCAACCAGCTTGACCAAATGCGCCACAATAGAGCGATCTCCCTCCATCAGGCGGTGAGCCGTTTGCCCACCCAAGTAAATTTGGTGAGTGCCTTTCCCGCCGCCCGTCAAGCCAATATCAGTCATCAACGCTTCCCCGGGACCATTCACAACACACCCAATGACCGAGACAGTCATAGGAGTTGTAATATGTTCCAAACTTCTTTCCAACTCTTCAACGACTTTAATGACATCGAATTGTTGGCGGGCACAAGACGGGCAGGCAATGACATTGACCCCGCGATGACGCAAGCCAAGGGATTTAAGAATATCAAAACCAACCTTGACTTCCTCAACCGGATCAGCCGAGAGCGAAACACGGATGGTGTCGCCAATCCCAGCCCATAGAAGATTTCCCATACCAATTGCGGATTTAACCGTTCCAGTGCGCAGCCCTCCGGCTTCGGTGATTCCCAAATGCAAGGGGTAATCACAAAGTTCAGCAAGCTGCATATAAGCGGCGACACACAAGAAAACGTCAGAGGCTTTGCATGAAATTTTGAAATTGTAAAAATCGTGATCTTCTAGAATTTTGATATGACGCTGAGCGCTTTCAACCATCGCATCAGGACAAGGCTCACCATATTTTTCCAGCAAATCGCGTTCGAGTGAACCTGCATTAACTCCGATACGGATTGAACAATTATAATCCTTAGCCGCTTTTATCACATCCCGCACGCGGTCTTCTGATCCGATATTTCCCGGGTTGATACGCAAACACGCGGCCCCATTTTCAGCCGCTTCAATGGCCCTCTTATAATGGAAGTGAATATCCGCCACGATAGGAACTGTTACAGCGGGAACGATTTTTTTGAGGGCCGCAGAAGATTCTTCGTCTGGACAAGAAACACGGGCAATATCAACGCCAGCTTTCTCCATCGCTTTGATTTGAGCAACCGTTCCCTCAACGTCATAGGTCACGGTATTGGTCATGGATTGAACGGTAATCGGAGAGTCTCCTCCCACGGGAACATTCCCCACCCAGATTTTCCGGCTGGGGCGGCGATGGATGCTCCGCCAAGGGCGTAAGGATGTATGGTCTTTATCTTGTGACATAACGCCTCTTACATGGACTTTTTAGGCGCAATTTTCAATGATTGTTTGGCAAGAAGCTCTTTTAAGCTCTGAACATCCAAAGATAAGTTACGGATAACCTTACCTTCTCTGCCCAAAAAGGGAAGAGTTTCGCCCTCCACAACGATCTGTAGCCCCCCAGCATTGCCAAGCGTCATGACCAAACCAGCTTGGTCACTTGGAACCCAGTATTCTTCCCCAACATTCAGGACTCTGGAAAAAACAGGAGTTTTCTGAGCATCCCGTATCTCAAGCCAGACATTTTGGACCGCTTTCAGAACAATCGGATGAACCGGCTCTGCAGGAGGAGAAACCGCAACCTCCTCAGCAGCAGCCCCCTCTCCACCTAGGATAGGGGCTTTTTCAGGCTCGGTCATATGGGGCGGAGCAGTCAAACGGGCAGTGAGGGCTGCTGGTACTGCTGGAATATCCAGATTTTTATCCGGCTCCCCCCCTCGCCCCAAAAGAAAATTCAAGATCAACAAGGCCCCGATGAAAAGAGCTACAAAGAGGAAAACCACGCGGCGATCAGGCAAGGGGAGGTCCTCTTCTTCGACCGCAATCACCAAAGGCTTGGGCGCAACGTGCTTGCCGGATTGCTGTTTGAGCAGCAAAACCATCTTTTCTCCGTCAAGGCCCAAATATTCAGAATAGGTGCGGATAAAGCCAAACACATAAACCCGCCCGGGCAAAGACTCCCATCGCCCGTCCTCCATTGCTTGGATTTGGCTGGCGCGAATACAGACTCCCTGTTCGACATCTTCAAGCGAATATCCCGCTTTAACACGAGATCGCCGTAAAATCTCTCCTACACTCAGAGTCGTCTCGAAGCCTGGCAACAAATCAGTTTCCGGCTCAAGATGGTTGTCTGGTGTGGCTTTGGCGAACATAAAAACCCCGAGCACCTGTTCTTAAGAAGAAGAGGAAGAATCAGATTCAAGATCAAAGGCCGTGTGTAAAGCGCGAACGGCCAATTCAACATAGTCTTCCTTGATAAGCACAGAAATTTTGATTTCCGAAGACCCAATCGCCAGAATGTTAATGCCCTTATCGGCCAGAGTCTGGAACATTGTCTTGGCAACCCCGACATGACTGTTCATCCCAATCCCGATCACCGAAACCTTGGCCACTTGTCCATCAGTTCTGATTTCAGCGTCTTTCAAAAGAGGCGTTTTTTTGAGAGCTTCTTCTGCGGTAAACAATTCAGATCTTGCCACGGTAAAAGTTATATCTGTGGTTTTTCCATCAGGAGAGACATTCTGAACAATCATGTCCACATTGACTCCCTCTTCGGCCAAATGGGAAAAAATAGAAGCCGCGACCCCGGGCATATCGGGAACAGAAAGAATAACCACTTTGGCTTCATTGCGGCTAAATGCCACACCATTTACGATTTGTTTTTCCAAGATATTCTCCTCTCCGGTGACCAAGGTTCCGGAATAGTCACTTCCAATTTCCTCGTTGAAACTTGATAGAACCTGTACGGGAACTTTCCACGCCATTGCCAGCTCGACTGAACGCGGGTGAAGAACTTTTGCGCCCAAAGCCGCCATTTCCAACATTTCCTCATAGGAAATCGTGGGAAGTTTGCGGGCAGACGACACAATACGAGGGTCAGTGGTATAGACCCCATCCACATCGGTATAAATATCACAGCGATCAGCCTTCAAGGCAGCAGCAAGCGCAACAGCCGTTGTATCCGACCCTCCACGTCCCAGAGTCGCAATCCGTCCGTTTTCGCTCACACCCTGAAATCCCGCAACCACCGGAATAATCCCCGCAGCCAGTTGGGATTCGAGATGCTCTGGTGGCAAATCAATAATCCGCGCATGGCCAAAATGCTCGTCACAGACCAGAGGAACCTGCCACCCCATCCACGATCTGGACTGTAGCCCAAGTTTTTGAAGAGCTATAGCCATCAGGCCTGCGGTAATTTGTTCTCCGCTGGCAATCACAGCGTCGCGTTCTTTGGTATCGGCAAGCGGATTGATTTGCCCGCAATAGCCAATAAGACGGTTGGTTACTCCCGACATAGCCGAAACCACCACAACAACCTGATGCCCCAAACGCACCTCAGCCGCCACCTTTAGGGAGGCCAGCTCTATACGCTGCGGATCAGCGACGGACGTACCGCCGAATTTTACAACAAGACGTGCCACAAATAAGATTCCTAGAAAAACAGGGTAATTTAGCGAAATTGTCTTGGAAAGACTATAGAAATTCGTTTTATTTCGCCCTATTCTGCCAAGCATGAAAACAAACACCAAAGATGATAGCCAGATTGCTCATTTTGCTAGGACCTCAGACGACTGGTGGGCTCCGAATGGCCCCTTTGCCCCCTTGCACAAGCTCAATCCCTGCCGAATCGGGTTTCTCAGAGAACAGATAGATTCCCATTTTAGTCTAGACCACGCATCGCGAACGCCCATGAAAGGGCTTTCAATTGTTGATATTGGCTGTGGCGGCGGGTTGGTTTGTGAACCTCTCTCTCGCCTTGGAGCCAAAGTAACAGGAGTTGATGCCGATGAGCAGGCCATCTGCGTTGCGGCGCAGCACAGCGCGAACCAAGGCCTTGACATTACCTATATGGCGGGCGCAGCAGAAGATTTGGTCGCAGCCAAAAAAACTTATGACGTGGTTCTGGCCCTTGAAATTGTTGAACACGTTGCTGATGTTGAGGGTTTTACGAAGCTTTGTGCCAATCTTTTGAAGCCCGGGGGCCTTTTGATTCTCTCGACGCTAAACCGCACATGGAAATCATACGCGCTTGGTATTGTCGTAGCGGAAAGAATTATTCGCTGGGTTCCTGCCGGAACTCATGAATGGCAAAGATTTTTGAAGCCCTCGGAACTGGCTAGCCTTGTAAGAGCCAATGGCCTTGAATTACAAGATGTGCGGGGAATGGTTTACAATCCCTTCAAAAAATGCTTTTCACTTTCCTCTTCGGATTTAGACGTCAATTATTTTCTTGTTGCAAAAAAGCCTTAGACTAACCCTTCTGTGCGGAGACAATTTGGTATGAAAATTCTGGTTCCAGTTAAACGAGTTGTTGATTACAACGTGAAAATTCGTGTTAAAGCCGACCATTCAGGGGTTGAGCTAACCAACGTTAAAATGTCCATGAATCCCTTTGATGAAATTGCCGTGGAAGAAGCCGTTCGCCTAAAGGAAAAGGGAATTGCCAAAGAAGTTGTCGTGCTTACGGTTGGTCCGGCAGCAGCTCAAGATGTTTTGAGAACGGCAATGGCCGTTGGCGCGGATCGTGGTATTTTGGTTCAAACCGATTTGCCGATTGATTTGGGTGGGGTTGAACCGCTCGGCGTTGCCAAAGCTCTCAAAAAACTGGTTGAAGAAGAATCCCCTGCCCTTGTTATCATGGGGAAACAATCTATTGACGACGACAGCAATCAAACTGGACAAATTCTTGCAGCGCTTTTGGGGTGGCCACAGGCAACCTTTGCCTCGAAAATCGAGATTGACTCTAGCGATAAATCCGCTCAGGTCACGCGGGAAGTAGATGGGGGTCTGGAAACAGTAGATGTTCAACTTCCCGCTATTATCACCGTTGACCTGCGGATGAATGAACCTCGCTATGCCTCTTTACCAAACATTATGAAAGCCAAGCAGAAACCACTTGCCGTGCGCAGCTCAACCGATCTTGGCGTTGACCTTTCGCCACGAGTAACGCTGCTTGAGGTTGTCGATCCTCCCAAACGTCAAGGGGGGGGCAAAGTTGCCTCGGTTGATGAACTGATCTCGAAACTAAAAACAGAAGCCAAAGTCATTTAAGGGGATATCATCATGCCTGTTCTTGTGATTGCTGAACACGACCATCAAACTTTGAAACCTGTAACACTGAATGTTATCACCGCAGCCGCTCAGCTTGGGGTGGATATTCATGTACTGATAGCGGGAACGCAGTGTGCTGCCGTTGCAGCCGCCGCCGCTTCGGTTGTTGGCGTTAAAAAAGTTTTACACGCCGACCATGCGGGATTTTCGCACTTTTTTGCTGAAACCCTTGCGAACCTTTTGCAAGGCTTGGCTCCCGCCTATTCCCACCTTCTGGCTCCGGCAACGGCTTTTGGAAAAAATGTCCTACCACGAGTTGCGGGATTGCTGGATGTATCACAAATTTCAGATGTCACGGCTATTCTTGATGCGTCAACCTTTCGCCGCCCAGTTTATGCAGGGAATGCGATTGCAACAGTTCGCTCTAACGATACGATCAAGCTCTTGACTGTGCGGGGAACGGCTTTTGAACCTGCTGCTGCTTCTGGTAACAATGCTCCCATCGAACTGGTCGCGGGCGGCACTGAAACCTCTCAAGTTCAGTTTGTTTCCAGTGAAATGAGCAAATCAGAACGGCCAGAACTCACCACAGCACGAGTGGTTGTATCAGGAGGGCGCGGTATGGGGTCTGCCGAAAATTTTGCCCTACTCGAAGCCTTGGCCGATCGGCTCGGTGGTGCGGTTGGGGCCTCGCGGGCCGCAGTCGATGCAGGCTATGCCGCAAATGATTCCCAAGTGGGACAAACTGGAAAAATTGTAGCTCCTGATCTTTATATTGCCGCTGGTATTTCGGGAGCAATTCAACATCTGGCCGGCATGAAAGATTCAAAAATCATTGTCGCCATCAACAAAGACCCTGAAGCCCCGATCTTTCAAGTTGCCGATTATGGGTTGGTGGCAGATTTGTTTGAAGCTGTACCAGAGTTGACAAAAAAACTTTAGAAATCTTCGTCTTCTTGAAGGGCTTTCAACGAAAAAGCCCTTCCTGCCGGAACCTTTTCGAAGACTGCGCCAGTCGTGTTGGCTCCATCGAGTTTTGTTCCTTCAAGACTGGCCCCTGTGAAATCCGCTTCGCGCAGGTCGGCCCCTGTGAAATCTGCATAGGATAAATCGGCCTCTTGAAAAATAACGCCTTTCAAATTGGCCGAGCGTAAATCGGCATAGCGAAGTTCTGCGCCGGTTAGGTCACTCGGTGAAAATCGGTTGCCGCTTGCGCTGGAAAACATCAGTGGCGCAAAATTGGCTCTTTGCAAATGCGCATGAGAGAGCTTGGAATGAGAAAGATTGGACCCACGGAAATCAGCTTCTTCAAGATCGCATCTCCTAAAATCTGAAAACTCCAAATGTGAGCTTTGCATCTGAACTTGAAACAAATTCATACCAAAGAATTTGGCACGGCGAGCCTTTATGGCCGTTAATCTTTCGCGTTTGAGAGAGCCCAATTCCCGCATATCGTAATCGCTCAAATCCAACTGTTTGCCAGAAACTCCGGCTGATTCAACCCACTTTTGATGTTGTTCAATCAGTTTGAAGAGCGGGACTTCCATCTCGCTAACAGAACGCCCAATGTTTCCATCGGTAATCGCGCCAGAAAGATCAAAGCCCTTGTCCTTAATTCCATCAAGATTGACGCCCGTTAAGATCGCATTGTTCAGATTGGCTCCAGAGAGCTGAACCCCCATCAAATCCGCTCCGGAAAGGTCCGCGCCAACCAGTCTGGCTCCGCGTAAATCCGCTTGCTGAATATTGACTTGAGCAAGAATTGCATCAGAAAAATCAGCATGGTTGGCCATAGTTCCAACAAGACGTGCGCCGGAAAGGTCTGCCCCTCTAAAATTGACCGACTGGGGAGCCTGATATTTTCCGTTGGTAGCCAAAGCCCCGCCGCGCAGATCCGCTTTTTCAAGATCCGCTCCAACCAATTGCGCACTCTCAATTCGAGCCCCACGCAAATCCGCACGAACAAAATTGGTATTGTTCAAATTTGAAAAACTCAAATCACACGCATACAAACAGGCTTCCTGAAAATTGGAATTGGAAAGATTCATATCGCGCATGGTGCAACCGGAAAAGTCAGATTGGCGGAGATCTTTCCTTGCGAGATCCAATCCGGTTAGATCAACTTGTTTGAGAACAGCCCGCCGCCCACCAATCCTCCCTTCCAGGAAACGCTCATGGAGACTGACCAGCGCATCAAGCTGGTTTTGGCTAAAACTCTCAAATTCGTCAGAATCGGTAGGGTCCGTCATAACAACGACAATCGCATAAAAAAGTTAAGGTTTCTTAGGTTTCTTAGAAACGGGAAGAGTATTGAGAAAATCAAAAAAGGCGAGAGCCGTTTTGGAAGACCAGTCCGCATCGCCAATGAATTGGTAAAGAACCTGACCATCTTTTCCAATGACATAAGATGTTGGCAATCCCTTTGTCTTTAGAACTTTTTTCATCGATTCGGTTTTATCGAAAAACGCCGGAAAGTCATCAGGAAGTCCCTGCTCCACTAGAAAAGTTTTCAGATCGGCCTCATCTTTTTTGGTATCGATAGAAACTGTTACGATGTTGAGGCGAGGCCGCAAAGACCGAAGCTTTTGTAGGGTTGGAAGCTCCGTCACACAAGGCCCGCACCATGAGGCCCAATAGTTAATGACTGTAATTTTTCCTCGCAATTTATCGAGGTTAAGTTCCTTTTCGGAAAGGTCGGTCAAAGTTCCTTCCGGCATAAACAAATTGTCTGGTCTTATGTTCTGTGAAGCCACGAACTCTGCTTGAAACGCGCCGATCCGCCGATCTTGGGCCGAGAAAGTTTCAGCCACCGCCCCAAAAGAGGGAAACAGCGTAAGCAAAATAACAAGCAAAGCCATAGCGGCAAGTTTTTTCATGATCTTTTCCTAACAAACGAAACATGGTATTACGAACCCATGAAAACGTCAGCTCTTTTTCTTTTTTCTGTACTTTTGTGTGTTGCACTGAGTTTGACCAGCTGCGGCGTTAAACCCAAACACCTCGAATCTCCAAGCGAGGGTTCAGGGACATTCCCGCGCACCTATCCGTCTGGCAACTCCCGCTAATTCTCTTTTTTTGCTTCCTCTTCGTCTGTCAAAGGCGGGAGACTGAGCTTGATGTGCGTGGCTTTTTTCTGAGCATCGGGCGTGACATCTACATCAAAGTAAATCTGCACACTGTCTTCACCTTTGAGAGTTTTTTGTGTCATTTCAATTTCTTTCTCGAGAAGAACTTGTCCCTGCTCATCTAGAAATTTCACCTGAAAAGGACGCAGTTGGGCCTCAGTTGCAAGAAGGTTAATCAAGGTCCCAGAAATGCGAATTTTACCCCCATCGCCTTCTGCTGCGCGTAGCCTATCAAAAACCAGTTTTTCTTTTTCTAGCAACTCAACAGGAAAACCGGCCGCATTGTAAACAGGAGCCACGACAGGCAGGTGCTCGGCAATTGGTTGGCGAATCGGCTCTAGCACGAGCACAAAGAGCAGAACCATGAAACACGCAAGGGCAACCATACCCCCTGCGATTTTCTGGGCAATCGTGGGGTCTAAATTGGCAAGTTTTTTATAAACTTTCGAATCTTTAACCTTGGCAAGAGACCCTTCAAGAAAAATGCGGAGTTTCGAAGGGCCTTGAGAAACCGATGGAGGAGGAGCCGTCCGCAGGGAAGAGTTCCACGCAGATGTTTCACCAAAATCAATGTCTACTGTCTCTGACTTCACTCTTTTGATGAGATCATCAAGGCTATCTTTTTCAGATTGCTGATGCCACTCGGTTTTGCACTTGGCACAACGAACAGGCCTGCCAGCGTCCCCTATGGTATCGCTTGCAATCAGGTAGCGGGCAGAACAGGATGGACAAGTGAGAATCATACCGTCATAAAGTAGGATGTGTGGGTCTCAAGGATACTATCACTGTTATACGGCCATGACGCGCTTTCGGCAAGTCAGGCCATAAGGCAAAATGTAAGAACATGATAAGATTTGAACATATAGGTCTGCGTTATGGAATCGGGCCGGAGGTCTTGAGCGATATAAACTTCGCTTTAGAGCCCGGGTCCTTTCATTTCCTGTGTGGTGCGAGCGGAGCAGGAAAAACCTCGCTCATGTCGCTGTTATACCTCGGACGCCGCCCCACGCGGGGACTAATCCATATGTTTGGCCAAAACATTAACGAACAAGACCGCTACCAACTAACAGCCCTCCGCCAAAGAATCGGCGTTGTTTTTCAAGATTTCCGGCTACTGAATCACCTCTCGGCGTTCGATAACGTGGCTTTGCCACTGCGTATTTCGGGACGGCCCGAGAACGAGATTCGCTCCCATGTTGAAGAATTGCTCAACTGGGTTGATTTGGGAGATTGTATGCATCGCCTGCCTGCCACACTTTCGGGAGGGCAACAACAGCGGATTGCGGTTGCGCGGGCGGTTGTGTCCCACCCCCGTCTTCTTTTGGCGGATGAGCCAACGGGAAATCTGGACGAAGAAATAGGGATGAAACTGATGCACCTGTTCGAGCAGCTCAACCGGATGGGAACAACGATTGTTATTGCCACGCACTCACTACAAATTCTTGAAAAATTTAATCACCCACGACTTATTTTAGAAAAAGGACAGCTTCACGTCTTTTCTCCTCAGCTCAAACACGGAGCAGCAGAATGAACGCGGATTCTTTGAAAATTTTTTACCTGCCGAATGCAAAGAAACGCTTTGACCTTCCCTTACAGATGCGTATGGGGACAGAGTTTCTGGTCCTCTTGATTGCCTTGATGACCCTTTTGTCGATGCTTTCAGCGGCGGCAAGTTTTGCCCTTGATACTATGTCTAACAAATGGACCTCTGGTCTTGAAACCAACCTGAGCATAGAAATTCAGCAAGGCGAGACGAGCAAAGATCAACGACTCAAAATCGTTGACGGCCTCAAAAAACTGGAAGGGGTCTCATCGGTTAAGCTGCTCGGGGCTGAAGATATGCAGGCACTACTCGGCCCGTGGCTTGGAGATGTAACCACCGCCCTTGATGACTTGCCTTTGCCAACTTTAATCACGGTGGAAATAACTCAGCGCAGCAACGATGTCTTGGGTCGCATTGGACGCCTTGTTCATGAAATAGCCCCCAAAGCCAAAATTGATTCGCATGAGGCTTGGCTCGGGGACCTCCTCAAACTGACACGGAGCCTTAAGTTTGCAGCTTTGGTTATTATGACCATGATTATAGTTGTTACCGCAATTGTTGTAGGGGGAGCTGTCCGTTCGCGAATGGCTATTCACCAAAAAGATTTGGAACTCCTCCACGTCATGGGCGCAACAGATAAATACATAACCAATCAGTTCATGGGATATATTCTCTGGCTCGCTGGGAAAGGCTCTCTTTTCGGGATAGGAGTTGGAGCTATTATTCTTTCCTTCTTCCAAATCTTGGCGTGGAAAGCCCCAGAAACGGTCCCCACCTTAACGATTTCTCCCGCGCAATGGGCCCAGCTCTTGTTGGTTCCAGCTCTAATTCTTGGGGTTAGTCTTGTCGCAGCTCGCAGGACAGCCTTGCAGGTTCTAGAGGAAATGCCGTAATCTCTCCCGTGTCATGAAACATTTTTTAGGCCGCTTTGTGTTGACAATTTTGTTGTCAATCTTGATCCCGTTCCTGTTCTGGGCAGCGGGCTATGCAGTGTTTGCCTTTAGTGTTTATTCTATGCAAGAACCAGACCTTCTCAGCAAAGCCGATGGGGCCATTGTTCTAACGGGAGGAACCAACCGTGTTGAAAAAGGCCTAGACCTTCTTCGGCAAGGACGGACTGCCAACTTGCTCATCAGCGGAGCGCACAAAGACGTTCGCATGGTTGACTTGAAACCCTACTGGAAATCGGAGTCCCCTCTCCCCGCAGATCAAATTACTTTGGGGCATGAGACAGGAAACACGATAGAAAACGCCTTCG
>JAEUKO010000051.1:0-15376 GCA_016794285.1 Alphaproteobacteria bacterium
AGCGGACAAAAATAGTCAGCGAAAGTGGCTTCTTAACCTTTTTCCTCTCCCCCGCTCTGCGGGGGTTTGGCGTTTTGGCGGGCAAATGTGGATAAAAATCCTTAACCTGCGGCTTTTATTTGATCTTTTTGGTAATTCCTGACATTGTTTCCCCGATCCTAAAATTTTGAAGTTTTGGCGCGGTGACGCGTCTGTTTATGTCAACTATAAACACGTTTGGAAGGTCTAAATCACAATGTCTCAAGAAAAAAAATCTGGCGGGTTGCTTATTGCCCTTGTCCTTCTTGCCCTTCTCATTGCAGCGGCAGCGTATTTCACTTTGAGCAAATCGTCTGCCCCAACGGGAGAAGCCCCAATCGCCGAAGCTCCCCAAACTTTGGAAGGAACCCCCTCCACAGAAGCCCCCCCACAGCCAAGCGTTCCACAAAATAACATCGTGGTTGAAACCAAAACTCTCGATATACCAGCCGCGCAGGAGAAGTTTGTTGCCCCTGAAGCAGCTCAACCTCCGGTCATTGGCTCGCCTGAAGTCGAGGCCATGATGACTCCCCGCACGCTTGGCAGCGACACCGCCCCGATTAAAGTGACAGAATATAGCTCCCTCACCTGTGGCCACTGCGCTTCGTTCCACAAAGAGGATTTCGCAAAAATCAAAGCCGAGTTTATCGACACAGGGAAAGTCCAGTTCATCTTCAAGGAATTCCCTCTGAATGAGCCTGCGATCGTGGCTTCCCAGCTTATCCGCTGTATGCCTGCGGATAAATACGAGGGCTTTATGTCCTTGCTTTTTGCCCAACAGGACAACTGGGCCTATAAGCCGGAATTCAAAGACATTCTCAAACAAAATGCCAAACTTGCTGGTTTCTCCGATGAACAAGCCGAAGCTTGCTTTGCCAATACCGAACTTAAGCAAAGAATTGTCGGAGACATGAAAGCCGCGACGGACAAGTACAAAATCCAGTCCACCCCGACTTTCGTTCTAAATGATGGCGCAAAAATCATTGTTGGTAATCAGCCCGTGAGTTTCTTTGCAGAAACATTTAACGGTTTGTTGAATGGAGCTCCTGCACCTAGCGCAGCGTCTCCCCAGTAAGTTTACCGTATTCACTTTTGAGAAAAAACGACTGACATGACAAACTTCAGCCGCCTTCGCCTTCATGGTTTCAAATCTTTCGTGGACAAGACCGAGCTGGATATTGGCCCGGGCTTGACTGGAATTGTCGGGCCCAATGGCTGCGGAAAGTCGAATCTGGTTGAAGCCTTGAGCTGGGTCATGGGAGAGAGTTCAGCCAAACGGCTGCGTGGAAATGACATGGACGATGTCATTTTCAACGGGACAACATCTCGCCCTGCACGTAATTCTGCCGAAGTTTCGGTTGTTCTCGACAACGCAACCCGCGAAGCCCCTGCCCTGTTCAATACAGTTGACGAAATCGAAGTTGTCCGGCGCATTGGCCGCGATGTTGGTTCCAATTACTACGTCAACAGCAAGCCGGTTCGCGCCCGCGATGTTCAAATGTTGTTTGCTGATATGGCGATTGGTGCCAATTCCTTCGCCATTGTCTCACAAGGCCGCATTTCCGCTGTTATCAATGCTAAACCTTCTGAACGTCGGCAAATTCTTGAAGAATCTGCGGGGGTATCAGGGCTGTATGTCCGTCGTCACGAAGCCGAACTCCGCCTCAAAGCCGCCGATGCCAACCTTGCACGCTTACAAGATGTGGTTGCTGGACTTGAAACCCAGCTCGATTCCCTCAAGCGTCAAAGCCGTCAGGCCAGCCGCTATCGGAATATCAGCAATGATATTCGGGAACTGGAAACACTCCTCGCTCTTGCCGAATGGATGCTGACCCAAGAAACTCAGGAAACATCCAGAAAACAATTTCAAGAGTCCGAAACTCTGGTTGCCGAGCGCATGGCCCGTGTTGCAGAACTCAACCGCATTCAAATTGGCCAAGCAGAAATTATCCCCGCGCTGCGTGACAAACAGGCTGAAACTGCCGCCGCATGGCAGGTTCAAAACTTTGCTCTGCAGCGTCTTGATGATGAAGAGCAGCGGATCACCAGTCAAATTGGGGAAGCGGAAAAATCCCTCTCGCAAATTCGATCCGACCGCACCCACGAACAACAAACGACGGACGAAAACGCCAAGACTCTTGAACGTTTGGGCAGCGAAGAAGCTGAGCTACAAGAATTTTCGGATTCTGACGCCGAGCTTGACCGCCTCACCGCCGATAGGGACCTGAAAAGTCAGGACGTTGCCCGCCGCAACGAAGTCTATCAAGCTACCCTTGAAAAAGCCGCTAATCTACGGGCCAGCCGCTCAACTTTGCTCGGACAGTTGGGACAAGACGAAAGTCGTTTGAATTCGATTCTCGCACGGATTCAAACTCTCAAGAACCAGATTGCCCAAAAACAAGCAGAACAGGGTGAGTTAATTTCAACTGAAACCTTGACGCATGAAATTGACTCCCTTGATGAGGAACTCTCCGCCAAGAAAGATCAGGAACAAGCCGCCCGCAAGGCCTTGGAAGATGCCCAACAACACCTTGAAGACTGCCGTAATAAATTTCAAACAGCGCGGGAACACGTTTCAAAAACCAAGGCTGAAATTCACGCGCTTGAAAGTGTCCTCAGCTCAGAATCACAAAAGGGATTCCGTCCGGTCCTTGACGACATTAAGGCCGATGAAGGCTTTGAAGCCGCTCTTGCCAAGGCCTTGGGTGATACGCTTATGGCTTCAACCGAAGCGGAAGCCCCGATTGTCTGGTCTGGAAAAACAATCTCGCAAGCTGCTCCTTCTTTTCCATCTTCTGTGCTGCCTCTCCTGCCCCATATTCATGCGCCTGAGGCCCTTAAAACCGCTCTGAGTTTTATTGGGTTTGTTGAATCCGATGAGGACGGAGAAAATGCGGCCACGCAACTCCAGCCCGGGCAATCAATCGTTTCCCGTGAGGGAGCCTATTGGCGGTGGGATGGTCTGACTATTCGGGCCAAGGCCGTTGATCGTCACGCAATCCGCCTGAAAAACAAGAATCGTCTTGATGACCTTGAGGCTTTGCTCCCTTCTCAACAACAGGCTTTTGACACAGCACAAAGTGAACAAGAGTCTGCCCAAGTCGGAATTCAGCAGGCAAGAGAGACCGTTCAAAAATTTGAACAAGATGTGCGAACACTCGACCGCAGCCTGAATGCTCGCCGCATTGACCTGCAACGCGCCCTTGAAAAGAAAGGCGCGAACGAGTCAGAACTGGTTAAACTTCAAGAAGGGCTTTCTCTGCAAAGTGACGATGCCGTTCGCTTGCAACAAGCTGTTGAAACGCACCGCGCCTCTTTGCAATCTTTTGACGAAGCCGCTCTGGAACGGCAAATGAGCGAAGTCGAAGCCGAACGCATTGCCCTGCACGATGCCCAATCTTCCTTGCGTGATGCATCCACCGCTCTGGAAGTATTTCAACAAGACAGGACTCGTCGGCAAGCGCGGCTCCGCGCCATTGCCGATGAACGGGTTAGCCTGACCAACCGGACCATTCGCGCCAAGGAACGCCTGCGGCAACTTGAAGAACGCAACACAGAAACAGCCGCACGTCTTGAATCTTTGCAAGGTCGCCCTGAAGAAATCAACCTGCAACGGATCAACCTTCTTGATACACTGGCCACGATGGACAATGCCCGCAAGGATGCCGCTGACAAGCTGGCAATTGCCGAGCAAGAGCTGGACCAAACCAGCAAGTCTTTGCGTGAGTCTGAAGCTGCACTGATGGAAGTTAGGGAAACGAGAGCTCACGCACAAGCCATGATGGAAGCTGCAGCTGGCTCGATAGAAGTTATTCGCCAATCCATCCATGACCAGTTTTCAATGTCCCCCGAAGAACTGTGGCAGAGTTCTGAAATGACCACAGAAAAACTGACCCATGAACCGATTGATCGCCTGCGCGGCAAGAGAGATCGTCTGGTCCGTGAACGCGATGGCATGGGACCAGTCAATTTGCGGGCTGAAGTTGAATATCAAGAAGTCGATCAACAACTCACCAAGTTGATTCAAGAAAGCGCGGATTTAACTCAAGCCATCGAAGAACTTCGCCAAGGGATCCATAAACTGAATAAAGAAGCTCGGGAAAGACTCCTGCAGGCTTTTGAAACAGTGAATGGTCACTTCAAAGTTCTCTTCACCCGTCTTTTCGGCGGGGGAAGTGCCCATTTGGCGTTTGTTGATTCAACCGACCCTCTCGAAGCCTCTTTGGAAATCTTCGCTCAGCCCCCGGGAAAATCTTTGCAGTCATTGTCATTGCTTTCGGGGGGTGAGAAAACTCTGGCCTCCACGGCTTTGATCTTTGCCATGTTCTTGACCAATCCCGCTCCGATTTGTGTTCTTGATGAAATTGACGCGCCGCTTGACGATGCAAACGTAGATCGTGTTTGTACGATGCTCGAAGAAATTTCTCAGCACAGCAAAACCAAATTCCTCGTTATCACCCACCACCGCTTGACGATGGCACGCATGAACCGCCTATATGGCGTAACCATGTCCGAGAGGGGAGTCTCTCAACTGGTTTCAGTTGATCTGCAAGGCAAGCTTGATTTCTTGGAAGCTGCAGAATGACCGCTTCTGGCTCATGATGAACGAAGATCCCCTTCATGATTTGCGTTCGCGAATCCAACTCGCCCAAGATACGCAAAAAAAGAAGTACCCAGCGGATCAGAAGGCAGATCGCGGCAATATGTCTCAGGGCGTTCAAGCTGTTTTTGACGTTGTGGCAACCCCCATTGTCTGCGGCGGGATTGGCATTGGCATAGATCATTTTCTGGATAGCTCGCCGTTTTTCTTCATTATCTTGGCTTTTCTGGGTGTTTGCGCAGGATTCTGGAACCTTTATCGGGCCTCGCAAGAGGATGGCGACCCCATCCACTCAAAACGGTTGCGCGGAACCAAAAAAAGGGTTAAAAGAGCCACAAATTCAGACAAGTAAACCCTGAGGAAAAAAGAGGTTTTGCCGTGGCCGATCCAATGCATCAGTTCCAGATACAGCCGATTGTCCCCTTTCATATTGGTGGCATTGATCTGTCTTTTACCAATTCCTCTTTGTGGATGATGATTGCGACTGGCGCGTGTATGCTTTTGCTTGGCCTTGCCTCTTCCCAAAAATCTCTGGTCCCCTCCCGCCTCCAACTTATCGGAGAAGACCTGTACGGATTCGTTGAAAACCTGATTACCGACAATATTGGCGGCAAAGGGCGGGAATATTTTCCGCTGGTCTTTACCCTCTTTATGTTTGTTATTATGGGCAACATGATGGGGATGATCCCCTATTCCTTCACCTACACATCACACCTAGCGGTGACAGCATCCCTTGCCATGCTGGTTTTCCTCACGGTTCTGGTCATGGGAATCGCCCGTCATGGTTTTCATTTTTTGAGCTTGTTTGTTCCCCACGGAGTCCCGGGCTGGTTGATCTGGCTGGTTGTGCTGATTGAAGTTGTCTCTTTTATTTCCCGTCCTATTACTCTTTCTGTTCGTCTTTTTGCCAATATGGTGGCGGGACACGTTCTGATTAAAGTGATCGCCGGATTTGCGATTATGTTTGCTTCGGTTGGGGGCGTGGCATGGATTGCCACCCTCCTGCCCGCAGCTTTTAACATAGTTATGATTGGCTTTGAAATTTTCATTGCCTTCATTCAAGCTTATGTGTTTGCCGTTTTGACCTGTATTTACTTGAAAGACACAGTTGAGATTGAGCACTAAGCCAAAAAGAGATTCGCCTTGCAATTGGACGACAAATCCGTAATGTCCCAACCAGTTCAAGCGATACAAGAAAAACTACGTTAACCACTAAAGAAGGATAGAATCCAAAATGGAAATCGAAGCTGTAAAATATCTAGCTGGTGCTATCGCCCTGTTGCCTTTGACCGGCATTGGGATTGGGCTTGGGATGATTTTTTCGTCCTATAACCAAGCCGTTGGCCGTAACCCTGGCGCAGCCGAATTGCTGAACAAAAAATTCATGTTCACATTTGCTGTGACTGAAGCTCTTGGTATTTTCGCGCTCCTGATCGCGTTCTTCCTCGTCTTCGCCTAAGCGAGCAGGTCAGGCCATGATGAATATCTTGCGCACGGCTGCCTATGTTTTTTCGGCCACTTTGTTGCCTAGCCTTGTCTGGGCGCAAGAAGCTGTTGTGGCTCCGGTGACGGATTCCATGCCTGCAGCCCCTGTAATGGCTGAAACTGCTCACGCTACCGCACCGGAAGCTGCTCATCATGGAGGCTTACCTCAATTTGACCCAACCTCGTGGCCGAGCCAAATTTTCTGGCTCGTCCTTTTCTTTGCTATTTTGTACGTCTTCTTCTCACGCAAGGCTCTTCCTGCGATTGGTCAGACTGTCCAAAACCGCAAGGATCACATTCAAAAAAATCTGGACGAGGCCGCCAAACTTTCTGCAGAATCTGCACAGATCAAATCACTGTACGAACAGTCTTTGAAAGAAGCTTCCAGCCGCGCAGCCCTAGCCGTCAAAGATGCTGGCGATGCAGGAAAAGCAAAACTGGCCGCCGGTCTTGCTGATTTTCGTGCGCGTGCCGAAGTTGAAATTGCCGCAGCGGAAAGCCGCATTGAACAATCAAAGGACAATGTACTGTCCGACATAAACCGCATTGCCGCCGAGATTGCGTCTGAAGCCGCTGAAAAAATTGCGGGAATCCGAGCGGATACATCCCAAGCTGAAACAGTTGTACGAACCATTCGTGCCAAAGCCAAAGCGGCGTGATGCGACAAACCAAGCGCGCTAAAAAGGAGCCTTCGTGATGAAAGAATTGCTGCTAAACGATCCAACCATCTGGGTTCTGTTTTCTTTTATCGTGTTTGTTGTTGCAGCCTTTATCTTTGGCCGCCAAACGATTTTGAACGGACTCGATCAAAAAATTTCTCTCATCCGCAATGAAATTGAGGCGGCATCAAATCTTCGTCATGAGGCCGAAGCCTTACTTGCTGACTATCAAGCCCGCCAAAAAGATGCATCAAAAGAAGCTGAAAAGATTATTTCTCTGGCACAAGCTCAAGCCCTTGATCTTCAAAAACAAGCCGAGGCTGATTTCACGGAAACTCTTGCTCGCCGTGAAGAACTCCTGAAGGACCGTTTGCTGCGCATGGAAGAAACCGCCAAGGATGATATTCGCCGCTATGCTGCGGAACTGGCTATTTCTGCCACAGCTCAAATCATCTCCGAGAAAATGGACACAGCTACAGCCACGAAATTGACCGATGACAGTATTCGGACGGTTTCCGAACACCTCAATTAAGTTTATGCTTTCATCATGGAGCTGAAAAATAAGCCTATGATGACTCCCCCATCTCTTCTTGATCCCCATAGATGGTCAGGTCTGCGTATTGGTCTGTTTGGGGGAACCTTTAACCCACCCCACAAAGGCCATATTCATGCTTCTGAAATTGCCCTCAAATATTTGGGGCTAGATGCTGTCTGGTGGCTAGTCTCCTCTGGAAACCCTCTTAAATCTTCGGTAGGCCTCCCCTCACTGGAAGATCGCGTAGCAGCTTGCCGCGACCTTTCCCAAAACCCCCGTATCGTGATTTCAGATATTGAATCCGCTCTCAAGACCACGCGCAGTTTTCACACCATCAAAGCCCTTAAACTCCGTTTTCCGCATACGGAATTTGTCTGGTGCGCGGGGCTTGATATTGCCAGAGAATTTCACCGTTGGTATCGTTGGCAAGACCTTCCCAAGGAAATTCCTTTTGCTTTTATTGGTCGCCCCATCAAGGGCGGCGGAATTCGTCAAACAGCTCTTCATCACCATTCTAATTTCCAGAATGTATTTTTGCGTTGCGGCGGACACCCAAAACTAGAAAAAGGGCGGATTTACTGGATTCTGGAAGAGCCGCTTAACCCCCTTTCCTCGACTTTGCTGCGAGCGCAAAGTGACGATTTGCGTTATTTCTCGCATCAAGGTAGAATTAGAACTGTAGCACTGAATGTGCTGAACAAGACTGAAAGGAGCGTTTAATCTTTGGCAACTCGAAAACCTAAGGGGGTAGAAACTCCCTCCCATCTGAAAGACCTGATTGTTCAGGCTCTTGACGAAAATAAAGCCGAAAATATCGAATCAATTGACTTGAATGGCCAGACGTCTTTGGCCGATTTTATGGTGATAGCAACCGGAACATCCTCCCGTCAGGTTGCCTCTCTCGCCGATAAGATCCGTGAAAAGCTCAGCAAAGAAAATAGTTCGTACACTGTGCTAAGAACCGAAGGTCTGCCTCAGGCCGACTGGGTTGTTGTGGATTGCGGCGATGTTATTGTTCACCTCTTCCGCCCCGAAGTCCGCGAGTTTTATGCTATCGAAAAAATGTGGCGTTCGGAACTTCCGGCGGCAGCAGCAGCCCCCGCAAAAATGCCCATGACCGCTAAACTGTAGATGATAACTCGTAATAACTTGGCCTAACTGCATCCTATTCGGTTTCGCGGGTTAGCCGAATCGTTTATGAACATAAAGCTATGTTCAAAATAGATGTTGTCGTTGTTGGAAAGCTCAAAAAAGGCCCGTGGTTTGACCTGTGCGAAGACTATGTCTCTCGCCTGCGCTTATGGCCAACCCAGATTATCGAAGTTGAAAGCAAAATAACTGATCCAGTTAAGCAGCAACTTGAAGAACAGAAACTCATTCTTGAGAAGATCGATTCAACGTCTCTGCTCGTCGTTCTTGACGAAAGGGGCGATGGTCTCCGCAGTCTCGATTTTGCAGACACCCTCAAAAAATTTCGGGACGGAGGAACTGATAAAATTACCTTCCTGATCGGCGGAGCATCTGGATTTACCGAAGAAGTCCGCAACAAAGCCGACATTATGATCAGCTTTGGTCAACAGACTTGGCCTCACATTATGGTACGGGTTATGTTGCTTGAGCAAATTTATCGCGCCCAGCAAATTCTTTCTGGCCATCCTTACCATCGGGAGGGATGATTTTGACGTCCTTTCGCTCCGTTGTTGTTTGTCTGCTCTTTTCTTTCTTCACGTTTTCTTTCTCGGCACAAGCCGCGGACAAGGAGAAAGCTTCTGCGCCCACTGCCGAACGAGAAGAAAAACTCAAGGATCTGACCGAAAAAGTTGAAACTGAAAAGGCCCGACAACGCGACCTGCAAAACAAAGTCAAACTACTCGAAAAAGATCTTCATGGTCTCAAGAAAGAGCTAATCTCCGCAACCAGCAACGTTCAAAAGAACCAGAAAAAACTGGGAGAGCTGGAAGCCAAATTGGCCGAACTACAAACACAAAAAAGCGATATGCTGGCAAAACTGACTGCTGACCGCGGATCTTTGGCCTCGCTGATTGTGGCCCTAGAGAGAATCCGCCGTTTGCCTCCTGACACGTTGATTGCCCGCCCGGGAGCGCCACTTGATACAGCCAATGCAGCAACTATTTTAGGCGCGATTTTGCCAGAGCTGGAAAAAAGAGCCAAAGACCTGAAAAATCAACTCGCCGCGCTCCAACTGGTTGAAGACGATTTGAACAAGAACCGCGAAGACCTCAGTAAAACGACTGAAAAACTCCGCGATGACCAAAAAGAAATGGATGCCCTGCTCGACTCTCGCCAGAAAACCTACAGCAAAACACGCCAAGAAGAAAAATCCCAAGCCGCAACTGTTGCAGCTATCTCAAAGGAAGCCCAAAACTTTCGGGAACTGATCGAAAAAATTGATCGGCAAAACCGCGAAGCTCGGCGGAAAAAAATGAAACTTCCCCCCCGTAACAAAAAAGAGGTAACCCCCGATGATGATGTAGACGAACGGGCTTTGGCCGCTAGCTTGCCCGCTCTTGGCTCGGCCCAACCGCCTATTTCCGGAATCATAAAAACCCGTTATGGAGAAAAGGACGAAATCGGAGCCACCTGCCAAGGGATTAAATTTGAGTCTCGCGGCGGGGCCGTTGTCGTTGCCCCAATGGGGGGCATTGTCCGCTATGCCGGTCCGTTCAAGACCTATGGAAGCATTATTCTGCTCGAACATAAGAACAAATATCACAGCCTTATTGCAGGTTTGGGGAAAATTGATACATTCGTAGGGCAAAGCGTGGATGCGGGCGAACCGATTGGACGATTGTCTTCTTCGGCAAATGGAGAAAAGCCTCGCCTCTACTACGAGCTGCGATTTGAAGGACAACCCATTAACCCTGCCCGCAAACTTGCCGATCTTGGTGGATAACTTAATTCTTAAAACAAGACTAACTAAAACTATCATAACTTTCACGCAACCGATTCTGGAGTGCTTTACAATATGACCCGCTTTCTTTTTTCCCTTTTCCTGACCATGACTATTTTGTCTTCCCCTGTCTTTGCGCAAGAAACCAAAGCTCCGGAATCTGAAGAGGCTAAAAAAGCCAAAGCGGCGGAAGTGAAACAAACGCCAGAAGACACTTACCGTCAGTTAAATTTGTTTGGTGAGGTCTTTGAGCGTGTTCGCGCCCAATATGTCGATCCAGTCACAGACCAGCAGTTGATTGAACACGCTGTCAAAGGGATGCTGACCAATTTGGACCCTCACTCTGACTTCATGACCGCCAAGGAATTCGATGAAATGCGGGTACAAACCAAAGGAGAATTTGGAGGACTCGGAATCGAAGTCACGATGGAAGACGGCGTGGTTAAAGTTGTATCGCCCATTGATGACACGCCTGCGGCCAAAGCTGGAATCAAACCAGGTGATTTGATTACCCATCTTGACCGCAAACCTGTCCAAGGAATGAGCCTAAGCGAAGCCGTGGATACCATGCGTGGAAAAGTTGGCACAACCATTGAACTCGCGGTTCGCCGCGAAGGGAAAGATGCCCCTATGTTCATTAAGGTGAAACGCGATATTATCCGGATTCAATCGGTCCGCTCTCGTCTTGAAGGGGAAGACATTGGTTATATTCGTATCACAACCTTCAGCGATAACACGGAAGAAGGGCTTAAAAAGGCCTTTGAAACAATCAAAAAAGATGCCGGCAGCAAACTTTCAGGTTACATCCTTGACCTGCGCAATAACCCGGGCGGATTGCTCGATCAAGCAATTGCCGTTTCGGATGCGTTCCTCGACCGTGGAGAAATTGTTTCCACCCGTGGCCGTAGCGAAGACGATATTAAACGCGACAATGCAACATCTGGCGATCTGGCCGAAGGACTTCCGGTTGTTGTCCTGATTAATGGCGGGTCGGCCTCCGCTTCTGAAATTGTCTCGGGCGCACTCCAAGATCATCGCCGCGCCGTTCTCATGGGGACCAAATCGTTCGGCAAGGGCTCTGTACAAACGGTTATTCCTCTACCCGGACAAGGTGCTATGCGCCTGACCACAGCTCGGTATTTCACCCCCTCTGGTCGCTCTATTCAAGCCAAAGGGATAGAACCCGACATTCTGGTTGAACCCGCAAAAGTTGAAAAAATTGATGACGAGCGGATTCATGAGTCTGATCTGAAAGGGGCTATTTCCAATCCGGACGGAGAAGATGCCAAAAAACCTGAACCTGCAAAAATAGAAGAAGAAAAACCTGATCCTAAAGAAAAGGACGATAAATCTTCCAAAAACGAAACACGCCAAGAAAGAGAAGCCAAGGCTGCCGAGCAAGATTACCAATTGGCACGGGCGCGGGATCTTCTTCATGGCCTCATCCTGATTAAAAAACAGAAAGAATAGCCCGTGCTGGGGTTTGGAAAGAAATCTGCCGACCTTGAGTTACCCACCACTTCTTCCAGCGGAGCTCTTTCGCCGAAAGTGTTTGGAATCACTCTTGGCGGGTTGATTGTTGCTTTCTCTCTAGCCATCGGGGGGATGAGTTTTGTTGTGCCCCCCCTTCCTGTGCCTCCTGTTTCGGAGGGAACAATCACTCTGCCCAAAGCAGTGGCGGCACAAGAAGAATCCCCAACATCCAGCCCAGACACGCAAGAAGAAACTCCTGCTCCCCCTCTTGAAGAAACACCTCCCCACACCCCTGAACAAGCGAATGTTCAAGAGCCGGTTGAAGATTCCGTAGCGGGCCTTGCCGAAACAACCAGCTATGGGATGCTTCCTCAAATCCGCAAGGAAGATGGACTCACTCCCTTTAAGGCCTATCAAGCCTCCTTCGCGCCCCGCGCCGGAACCAAGGCTCTTGTTTCGTTGGTGATGGTTGATTTTGGGCTCTCGTCAACATCATCGCTTTCTGCCCTTAACAACCTGCCGAAAGGGATTACGTATGTTGTCAGTCCCTACACTCTGGACCTCCAATCATGGGTCACGAGAGCGCGGGAAAGAGGAAGTGAAGTATGGCTTAGCCTCCCTCTACAAACCCGCGACTACCCTAATAATGACTCCGGCCCCTTGACTGTGCTCGCAGGAAGCGGAGAAGATGCAAACAAAGCACGGCTGCTTTCAGCTTTGGGCAAAGCCACAGGCTACCCGGGCGTATTGCTGGCTGGATCTCCGAGTTTTGATACCGATAAAGCTGGACTGGATTCTGTGTTTGCGTCATTGGCAGAAAGGGGATTGGGGGTTGTACAAGCCGACCCACAAGATCGCCTTACCTCATCTTACGCCACGCAAAAATCTCTTCCTTTTATTCAAGCCACACACTGGATTGATACAAGCCTTGAGAAAGAAAAAGTTGAAGCCCGCTTACAACAAATTGAAAAAGACGCCATTGAGCGTAGGACTACCATCGCATTCTTTCACCCCTACCCCTCTCTCCTCGACCACCTGACCGGCTGGAAAAAAGAGTTAGAGGCCAAGGGGATTGAACTCGCCCCGTTGTCTGCGGCAATTACCAACAAATAACAAAACCGGATACAAAATGAACTCTCTTCCCTATCGCCCCTGTGTGGGCCTTGCTTTATTTAATCGAGACGGCAAAGTTTTTGTCGGAGAACGCTACGACTCCCCAGATGCATGGCAAATGCCTCAAGGCGGCATTGATGAAAACGAAGAAATTCTTGAAGCCGCCTTTCGGGAAATGGAAGAAGAGGTTGGAACAAACAAGGCAGACCTTATCCGCGTTGCTCCAGAGAAGATCCGTTATGACGTTCCCACAGAACTTGCCCAAAAACATTGGGGCGGACAGTACAGAGGGCAAGAACAAACATGGGTTGCCCTGCGCTTCACGGGCCACGACAGCGACATTGATCTGTCTGCCCATACGCCTGCGGAATTCAATCGCTGGCAATGGGTCCCGCTCAAAGAAACCGTTGATCTAATTGTCCCTTTCAAAAGGATCGCGTATAGCAAGGTTATTGATTTCTTTTCCGACATTGCCCGCTAAAAAAAAGGCCCTCATCGGGCCTTTTTAGCTTATTAGGGATTCATCGGAGACCACGCCGGATCGGACGCATCTCCAGATGTTTTAAGCTGGCGTTCATTAAATCCAGTCAGGTCAATGCTGTAAATACTCGCCTTGCCCGGGGATTCCTTGAAGAAGGCCAGAACGCGACCATTGGGCGACCATGTTGGACCTTCAACGTGGAAGGCATTGGTAATCAATCGTTCCCCAGTCCCATCAGGACGAACCACCCCAATATAGAATTGGCCTTTGAGCATTTTTGTAAAAGCAATCAAATCACCCCGTGGAGACCAGACCGGCCCTGCATAACGACCATCGCCAAAGGTAATCCGGTGCTGATTGCCGCCGCTCGCATCCATTACATAGAGCTGCTGTGTTCCGCCACGGTCAGATTCAAAAACAATCTTGGACCCATCTGGTGCATAGCAAGGAGCCGTATCAATCGAAGGCGTATCCGTTAAGCGTTGAGGACGACGGCTGCGCAAATCCATCGAATAAATATCCGAGTTCCCGTTTTGAGACATCGACATGATAACCTTGGACCCGTCTGGTGAAAACCGAGGAGAGAAGGTCATGCCCGGGAAATCTCCCACCAATTCTTGACGCCCTGTTTCAAGATCATAGATGTAAACACGCGGCTTCCCATTCACATAGGCGAAATAGGTGATCGTTTGTGTGCTTGGTGAAAAACGTGGGGTCAAAACCATATTTTTTCCATCAGTTAGGTAACGTTGGTTGGCTCCATCTTGATCCATGATTGCAAGCCGTTTCACGCGATTAACCGCAGGACCAGATTCTGCGACATAGACAATGCGCGTGTCAAAATAGCCGTTCTCTCCGGTCAGGCGTTTATAAATCTCATCCGCGATAATGTGAGCAATGCGCCGCCAGTTTTGCGGCGTGGTCATATAGGCCATGCCCGTCAACTGTTGTTGAGCATAAACATCAAACAAACGAAACTCGACCCGAGTCCGGCCATCCGCCGCTTTGGTAATTACGCCACTCACGAGAGCCTGCGTGTTGATAGCCTTCCATTCATTGAAACGAATTTGGGTTTGCAAAGAAGGCGCGTCTTGAATAAAGGCGCGGGGATCAACCAAACGGAACAATCCGGTGCTGACCAGATCATTCGCAATCACTTGTGGAATAGAAGTAGCAAATTCCTGACCAGAAGCATCATTCGGAACAAAATTGGTAATCGCAACCGGAATGGGATCTGATGTCCCGCGAGTTACATCAATCTTCAATTCGGCCCGCGCCACGCTCGGAGCCAGAACCATAAACACGGCCAAAACAAGGAAAGAAAAATATCTCATCAGAACATATCCTTTGGGTCAAAAACGATGGTCATATCTCGCCACTGATCATACTTATCTGGTGGCAAATTCAAAGGGGTACAGCGCGGGTTGCGCACAGCTCTCAGTGCGCTATCAGCCGCTGCCCGAAAGAAGGTATCGCTGTTATATCGGCTTTGGTCAACAACTTTGGCGGATAGGACCGTTCGGTCGGGGTTCACCACCACCTGCACTTCAACCGCCAAATCCTCCGAATTCGCGGCCCCTGCCATAATATTCCAGCATCCGCTCAGTTGTTGGCGCAGAGCATCTTGCTCGCTCATGCTCAAGACATCGGAAAAACGGCTAACATTAGGGGCCGGAGAAGGATCCGCCTCTTTGGTTTGCTCATTCGGCGGAACTTCAGGCTGAGGCAATTCCTCATCTGGTGTTAAATTTTTCAGAAGATTGTCAAAATCGGGTTTCGTATCCTTTTTAGGCTCCTTTTTGGGTTCAGGCTTCTTCTCGGGTTTCTTTTCCGGCTTTTTGTCGTCTTTTTTCTTTTCCGGTTTTTTCTCGGGAGCCAACTCGTCCAAAATTTCATCCACCGACTTATCAGGCTTGGGTGGTTCTTTTAATTTATTCTGATCGGGAACCGGAGGCTCCACCTGTGGAGGAGGCGTTTTTTTCTCAGGCTTGGGAGGTTGATCTTTTTTTTCTTCCTTAGGAGGAGCCTTAACAGGGGGTTTGTTGGTGGTCGTCAACTCAGAAATATTCGCCACCATTTCAATCGGAACAGGCTCAGCCAA
>JAEUKO010000052.1:0-14487 GCA_016794285.1 Alphaproteobacteria bacterium
CATGCAGTCCGCTGCAGATATTTTGCCAATTCAGGTTGCTGATGAAGACCAAGCTGGTGAAGATCTTCGGTTGAAGTATAGATACCTTGATCTGCGCCGTGAGGGGATGCATTCTCGCGTGCGTTTGCGCAACAATGTCATTTCTTCCATGCGTCGTAGAATGTGGGATCATGGATTTCAGGAATTCAACACTCCCATTCTTACGGCCTCTTCTCCTGAAGGCGCGCGGGATTACTTGGTACCCTCTCGGCTGCACCCTGGGAAATTTTATGCTTTGCCTCAAGCCCCCCAGCAGTTCAAACAATTGCTGATGGTTTCGGGCTTTGATCGGTATTTCCAAATTGCCCCCTGTTTTCGTGACGAGGACGGACGGGCTGATCGTCTTGCCGAATTTTACCAGCTCGATTGTGAGTTTTCTTTCGTAACCCAAGACGATGTCTTCCAAACTATGGAATCAGTAATTGGCGGAGTCTTCGAAGATTTTGCGGGTTGGACAGGAACTCATCATAGCGTGACCGCTGCTCCGTGGCCTCGTCTGACGTGGGCTGAGGCTATGCTTAAATATGGGTCCGATAAACCGGATTTGCGCAACCCTCTGGTGATTTGCGATGTGACCGAAGTTTTCAAGAGAGAAGATGTAACCTTTAATGCCTTCAAGGGGATCATTGAAAAAGGTGGTGTGGTGCGGGCCATTCGGGCTCCGAAGGTTTCAGATAGGCCACGCAGCTTTTTCGACAAGATCAATGATTGGGCGAAAGGTGAGGGAGCCCCAGGTCTTGGTTATATTCTGTTCGAAGGAGAAGAAGGCAAGGGGCCAATTGCTAAATTTTTGCCTCCAGAAGCTCAAACTCTCTTGCGGAGTCTTGCCGGATTAGAAAATGGCGATGCCGTTTTCTTTGTTTGTGACAAGTCTGCCTCTGCAGCCAAAATGGCTGGAAAAGCCCGCGACAAAATCTGTGATGACATGGGAAACCGCGATCAAGGGGCTTATAAGTTCTGTTGGATTGTTGACTTCCCCATGTATGAAATGAACGAGAAAACTGGACAAGTTGATTTTGCCCACAATCCATTTTCAATGCCACAGGGAGGGCTTGAAATTCTTACCACGCAAGATCCTCTGACCGTTCTTGCTTATCAGTATGACTGTGTGTGCAACGGGTTCGAGGTTTGCTCAGGAGCTATTCGTAACCACCGTGCGGACATCATGGAAAAAGCTTTTGACATTGCCGGATATGGCAGCGAAGTCTTGGAAAAGAAATTTGGTGGGATGCTGAGTGCCTTCCGCTATGGGGCTCCTCCTCACGGTGGGTGTGCCTTTGGCATTGACCGGATTGTTATGTTGCTTGCTAACGAACCAAACTTGCGCGAAGTTTATGCGTTTGTCATGAACGGAGCCTATGAAGATTTGATGATGGGGTCACCGAGCGATGCAACGCCAGAACAGCTTCGGGACCTCCATATTAAGCTGGATATGCCCAAGCCGAAAATGGCTACCACTGACGAAAAGAAAACGGCTTAATTCCGATGAAACTAAAAGATTTGGATTATCATCTTATCGGTGCGCGGTTTTGTTGTTTGGTCGCTGGGGTTTTGTTTTCTCAGCTGGGCTCGATTGTGTATGAGGGTAGAGGAAAAGATCGTCCTTCTTCTCCTTCTGCTCAAACGGCAACTGGAGTGATCCGCTCTTCTTCTGCGCCGAAAAAAACGTCTTCCGTTCTTACCTCCAGTTTTCGGGATCGTGGAAATCGGTCCATGAGGCGAGATCGTCCCTCTCGATATGAGGGACTAAGTTCCTCATATGCTCCGGACCCATAGGCCGCAACCAGAATATGGTCGAATATCCCTATTTCTTTAAATGGTCGCGGATCAATATTTCGGCGATTTGAACGGCGTTCAGGGCTGCTCCTTTACGCAGATTATCTGCCACACACCAAAAATTCAGGCCATTTTCAACCGTGCTGTCCTCACGAATCCTGCTGATGAAGACATTGTCTTCTCCTTGAATTTCAACTGGCGTGACATAAGCCATATCCGATTCCAGATCAATCACGGTTACGCCTTTAGCTTTTTGAAGAATCTTGCGCGCCATCTCTGCTGATATATCGTTCTCAAACTCAACATTCACCATTTCCGCATGGCCAATAAAAACCGGAACGCGGACACAGTTGGCGCAAACTTTAATCGAAGGATCTAAAATCTTTTTCGTCTCAGCTACCATCTTCCATTCTTCTTTGGTCATCCGGTCGTCCATGAAGCTGTCAATTTGCGGAATGACGTTAAATGAAATTTGTTTGGGAAATTTCTGTGGATCGGGCGTTTGGTTCATATAAACGCCGCGAGTTTGATTGAACAATTCGTCCATAGCGTCTTTTCCAGCACCGGAAACTGATTGATAGGTTGAAACTACTACGCGTTTAATTTTTGCAATATCATGAAGAGGTTTGAGAGCGACAACCATTTGAATCGTTGAACAATTCGGATTGGCAATAATATTTTTATTTTTATACCCGGCGATGGCGTGTGGGTTGACTTCTGGGACAACCAAAGGCACATCGGGATCCATGCGAAAATGACTGGTATTATCAATAATTACTGCGCCGGCGGCGGCGGCTTTTGGGGCAAACTCTGCCGAGACCTTAGCTCCCGGGGAGGAAAGCACAATGTCTATTCCGCGAAAATCTACTTTTTCAAGATCTTGTACCGGAAGATCTTCTTCCCCAAACGGGGCTGTTTTTCCAACGGATTTTGCTGAAGCTATGGCAAGGACCTCGGAAACCGGAAAATTACGTTCGGCCAGAATGCTAAGCATTTCGCGCCCAACATTTCCAGAAGCTCCAACAACCGCCACTTTGTATGCCATAATGTTTTACCCCATTCTCTTCAAGGTCTGTTTAACTTTTTGCGATAAGCTCAGAGCGTGCTAATTTTGCCCTTCAAAGTCAAGTGTTCCTTTACCTTATGACCCAAATTCGTCCTTTTTCGCCGTCTGATTTTTACGACCACTTGCCGTTCGGGGTTCTGGTCACCGATGAGGATAGCCAGAAAATTCTTTTCGCAAGCGAGATCATGAAGAAATGGCTGGAAGTTCCGTTTCCTGAAACGCATGACGTGTTTGACTTGTGGGACAGTCTTGCGGCCACCAATCTATCGTTTGACTCTTCTGTTCAGATTCCGCTCAAGACCAAATGGGTGAAAGTCTGGTGTGTGGGGGGAATGTGGGACCATCGACCTGCGCGCCTCTTTTTTGTGGACGATATATCGGGCGATCATGAAAACGAGACAAAACTTAAAGAGGCAGTTGGTGAAGCGGCCGTTGTGAGTGAGATGAAGTCAAATTTTCTAGCAACTATGAGCCACGAGATGCGAACACCGATGCAATCTGTTTATGGGTTGCTTGAACTCATGGAGTTTGAACCGTTACCGCTCTCCAGTCTTGAAATGGTTCGCACGGCAAAAAATTCGGCTACGGGGCTGTTGGAAATTTTAGATGATGTGCTTGATCTTGCTAAGATTGAGGCTGACAAAATGGATCTGGATTTGTTTGAGGTTCCCGTTCGGACTCTCGTCACAGGTATCGTGGAAGGGTTGTCAGTTAAGACGCTGGGTAAGTCCTTGTGTCTTCGTGAGGATATTGCCTCTGACGTTCCTACCGTGATAATTGGTGACCCCAAACGCCTTCGTCAGATTTTGATGAATTTGACTGGAAATGCTTTGAAATTCACTGAACAAGGTTCTGTGACAATTCGTGTTCTGGTCAAAGATACTCCTCATTTACCTGTTTCAGAAACAGCTTGTTTGCTGCGGTTTGAAGTGGTGGATACTGGCATAGGAATGTCAGAAGACGTGCAAAAGAAACTCTTTCAGGTCTTTACCCAAGCCGACAGTTCAACTGCACGTAAATTCGGAGGGACTGGACTTGGGCTTTCCATTTGCAAAAAACTTGTTGAGCTTATGGGTGGAAAGATAGGTGTTGTTAGCCAGATAGGGAAGGGTTCAACGTTCTGGTTTGAAATCCCAACTCACGCGGTTATAGGTGGATCAAGTGATCTTACATTACCAGACTTGAATGGGATCAGTGTGCTATCGGTCGAGGACCACCCCCGTGCCGCCAAAGAAATTTCCAGTTCTTTGCGCTCAATGGGAGCTGTGGTGGATAGTTGTTGTTCAGCGCGAGAAGCAATAGATCTGGTAACGCGCCGCCCGTTTGATGTTGGTATTATTGACCACGGATTGCCGGATGGGAATGGTCTTGACGTCATTCGATCTATCCTTGAGAGGCGTCCCGAGATGGGGCTTGTCATGTACACGGCCCGCGATGACAGTGGATTACAGCATAGTCTTGAAAGTTTAGGGGTTCCCTATTTGGCGAAGCCCGCTAGCCGTCTTGGCCTAGGGCGGGCGGTTCTTGAATCTGCTTCGCGCAGAACGCACTGTTCAACACATGGTCCATCGCGTCTTTTGATTGCGGAAGATACGCCCAGTGTTTGTGATTTGCTGGAGCGACAATTGCGCCTTCTGGGAGGGGAGGCCGACTTTGTTCATAGCGGAGAGCAGGCACTGGAAGCTCTTACATCAGGTCAATACGGCATTCTTTTAACAGACCTGCATATGCCGGAAATGGATGGATACGAACTGGTTAAAACTATTCGTACTCGTGAAATGAATACGGGAGAGCATATGCCCGTGATTGTACTGACGGCTGACGTGCAGATGGCCGAGCGAACAATGTATTTAGGGCATGGGTTTGATGAATGTCTTTTGAAGCCGGTTTCGTTAGGTCACTTTAAGAGGTTGCTTGTTCGCTGGGGTCTGCTTGACTCTCAGAAGGAAATCGTAAAGAAACTTTCTCCGGCGATTGATACGGCATCCTTGGTTGCTCAGATGGGGGCTTTGGATGACAACGCCTTAGAAATGTTGGGATTGTTCGAAGGGATGACGCGCCCCTTACTGGAGGGACTGCTGGATGCATTCAAGAGAGAAGACCTGAAGACGCTTAAAGAGATTTCCCATTCTCTCAAAGGGGCGGCGCGTTCGGCTGGGGCTCTTCCTTTGGGGGATATGGCGGCGGTGATTCAAGACAAAATTGAAGCCGGAGACAAACCTTCTCTTGAAGAAATCCGGCAGGTTGAGGGCGAGTTTCAGCGTGTTTGCGGGACTATTCGTACAATGCGCTCGGCTGTGGGCTCTTTCTAGACGGGAATATTTTGCACAAAAATGTCTTTTCCGCTATAACCTCGCCCATACTTGAGAGGTTGGATTAGATATGTCGGAAAAGAAACTGGCGGTTCCTAAAATCGGAGTGGTGTCTCTTGGTTGTCCCAAGGCGTTGGTTGATTCCGAACGAATTATGACCCAGCTACGTTCCGAAGGGTATCATTTTTCTGATACCCACCAAGATGCCGATGTCGTGATTGTTAACACTTGTGGATTTTTAGATAGCGCGAAAGAAGAATCTCTTGCAGCGATTGGTCAGGCTATGAAGGACAATGGCCGCGTGATTGTCACGGGTTGTATGGGGGCTGAGCCTGAGCAAATTGAAAAAGTATTTCCTAATATTCTTGCGGTAACTGGACCTCATCAATACGAACAAGTGGTCGATGCTGTCCATGCTGCTGTCCCCCCTGTGCACGATCCATTTATGGATCTGGTTCCAGAGCAGGGGCTTCGCCTAACGCCTCGTCACTACGCCTATCTCAAAATTTCCGAAGGTTGCAATAACCGTTGTTCGTTTTGCATTATTCCGAAATTGCGTGGAGATTTGGTTTCTCGCCCTATTCACCATGTGATGTTTGAAGCTGAAAAATTGGTGAATGCGGGCGTCAAAGAGCTTTTGGTTATTTCTCAAGATACCAGTGCCTATGGCATTGATACCAAGTATGCCGAATATCCATGGAAGGGTCAGCGGCGTAAAACCAAGTTTCTGGATTTATGCGAGGCGTTGGGAGAACTTGGTGTATGGGTTCGTCTCCACTATGTGTATCCTTATCCTCATGTTGACGAAGTCATTGAGTTGATGGCTCAGCGAAAAATTCTGCCTTACCTTGATATTCCATTCCAGCACGCTTCTCATTCTGTTCTCAAGGCCATGAAGAGGCCTGCTGCTCAGGAAAAAACTTTGGAGAGAATCAAAAAATGGCGTGAAGTCTGTCCTGATCTGACCATTCGTTCCAGTTTTATCGTTGGCTTTCCCGGGGAAACCGAAGACGATTTCGAGTCTCTGTTGGAATGGATGACAGAAGCCAAAATTGACCGCGCTGGGTGTTTCAAGTACGAGAACGTGGCAGGGGCTGTTTCAAACGACTTACCGGACCATGTACCGGAGGAGGTAAAACAGGAACGCTGGGAACGGTTCATGGAAATTCAGCGTCAGGTGAGCGATGAGCGGTTGCAAGCCAAAATTGGTCAGACACTCTCGGTCATTATTGATGAGGTTGATGACGAGGGCGGAGCGGATGCGCGATCTATGGGAGACGCGCCAGAGATTGACGGCAAGGTGTTGCTGCGCGATGCCCAAGGTTTTTCCCAAGGAGACATTGTTGAAGTCGAAGTGGAAGATGCTGATGATTATGACCTTTACGCTGTGCCTGTGACCCACAATCTGGGGTAAAGAGGGCAGTTTTAATAAAAATGCGGAGATAAATATTTCTGGCAAGGCACAAATTTGCTTGCGTTGCTGATTCTCCTTATTTTATAACTAGATGAAGACCGTCCTTTCCTTTTTCAACTATATTTATTATGTCCATTCAGTCCATTCGGATCGCCCCTTCGATTCTTTCTGCTGATTTTTCGCGGCTTGGCGAGGAAATCTGCGCCCTTGATCGTGCGGGAGCGGACTATATTCACGTTGATGTCATGGATGGACATTTTGTTCCCAATTTAACCATCGGCCCGAGTGTGGTTAAGGCAATTCGGCCACTGACTGCCAAAGTGTTTGATGTGCATTTGATGATCTCTCCGGTAGATCATTTCCTAAAGGATTTTGCCGATGCTGGGGCAGATATTTTAACAATTCATCCTGAAGCTGGCCCCCATTTGCACCGATCACTACAAACGATTAAAGCTCTTGGCAAGAAGGCGGGCGTGGCCCTCAATCCTGCAACGCCTATTGAAATGATTCGCGAAGTTATGGATCTGGTTGACTTGGTTTTGATTATGACGGTCAACCCCGGGTTTGGCGGGCAGGCATTTCTTCCCTTGTTGAACAAAATTGAAGAGGCTCGGCGTTTGATAGAAGCTACAGGTCGCTTGATTGATCTGGAAGTCGATGGAGGGGTGACCCTTGAGAATGCAGAAACTCTTCGGAAGGCGGGGGTTAATGTCCTAGTTGCTGGAACTGCGGTCTTTAAGAATGGGCCAGAGAGTTATGCTGCGGCTATTTCCTCTTTACGGGGTGGTAAGGGGGCTTCACCTTGAGCGAACTTGCCTTAAAGCCTTTTCTGTTTTTCGAAGGAGTCCGTCGCCAAGCTGCGAGCGCGGCTTGTGGTTCTCCCTTTTATAACTGGTTGTTATCTTCTGGGTCTTTGCCCAATTACTTGGTGGTCAAGCTAGTTGATCCTTGGCCAGGTCAGGCGGAAATTGGCCGCTCTATGTGTCGTGGGGTTCTCTCTTATGCGGGGGCCACCTTATCTTACGACCAACATTTATGGGAAGATGTGCGGGGTGTTGTCCACTGGCACGATTACGCGCATGGATTTTCGTGGCTGCGAGATTTGCGTGCCTTGGGCGGTGATGCGCCGCGCAAGCTTGCCCGTTATCTTGTCGATAGCTGGATAGATTCCCATGATCGCTGGGAGCCTGATATATGGCGTGCCGATCTTATTGGCGAGAGATTGTCGATGTGGCTTGTGTTGTTTGATTTCTTCTGTGGCAGTGCTGATGAAGACTTTCAACAGAAATATTTTTCTTCGCTGGTTCGTCAAGCTCGCCACCTTTCGCGTAACTTGCCTGGAGCCTTGACGGGGATACCCCTTTTGCGAGCGGCCAAGGGTTTGGTGTATGCTGGGCTTTCTCTCCCCGGGCGGGATGCCTGGGTTTTACAGGGATTCCAAATCATCTTGCCCGAGATTCCCAAGCAGCTTCTTGAGGATGGAAGCCATATTTCACGGTCTCCTGAGCAGCTGGCCGAATTTTGCCAAATATTACTCGATTTACGGTATGCCCTGAATCGTTCGAACTTGCCTGTGCCGGGCGTGATGAAGGAAGCCATTTTGCGTTCGGGGAATGCCTTGCGGTTTTTCCGCTATGCAGACAAAAAATTGGCATTATTCCACGGTGGGCAAGAGGGAAATATTATCCGTCTTGATGCTGTTCAAAGTCAAATCCCTGTTCCCGGGAAACCTCCAAGGTCTTTGTCTCAAGCGGGATTTGAAAGAGTGTCTTTGGGGCGTGGTTTGCTTTTATTTGATTGTGGAATGCCTCTTCTATCTTCGTCTGACCAAACTGGCCATGCTTCGCCCTTGTCTTTTGAATTTGCCTTTGGGAAGGAGCGCGTTTTTACCAATTGTGGTGGGCATCCCACAGTTCCCGAATGGAAGCAGGTTCTTCGCCATACTGCGGCACATAACGGTTTGACCATTGATGGGCGGTCTGTATGCGATTTCGAGTCCAACGGTTCTCTTGGGCGAGGAAAGGATCCGAGTGTTTGCTCTCGTACGGAAACGCGGGATTCTTGCTTGCTGGATGCCTCTTGGCAAATTCCTTGTGGTATTACGCATAGGCGGAGGTTGTATCTGTCTGACCAAGGGCACGACTTGCGTGGGGAAGAAACCTTGACGGTCAAATCTGGAGAAGAAATTTCTGAAGAAGCTGCACGGGCTGTTGCTGTTCGGTTCCACCTTCATCCTCGCGTTCTCTTGTCCTTGAATAAGGAAGGGCAAGAAATTTCTTTGCGTTTGCCAGGCGGAACGGGATGGAAGTTCTATGCCGTAGGGGGGACAATCTCGCTTGAGAATAGTGTTTATTTGGGAAGCGGAGCGAAGCCTCAAAAAACATGGCAAATTGTGATAAGAAGCGATTTGAAGGCCAAGGATCTTCAAATTAAATGGGCTTTGCAGCGCGAGTAGAGCAATGCGGGTTATCTCGTTTAGCTATAATACAATTTTTTCCTACTATGCCAGCAATTTACAGGCGAATAAATTTGCGGTAAAACAACAAGGTAATGACTCAAGAACTTTTGACCCCTTCTTCTGACTCCCTTGACGCTTCTGTGCCAGCTGGCGAGATGTTACAGGCTCGAAAAGTAGCTTTGCGGCTGCTTCAGCAGCTTTTCATCAAAAAGCACAACCTAGATCAGGTGTTTGAGGAAAGTCGGGACTATGCCGAACTGAACCAGAGGGATCGCGCTTTTGTTAAAATGATGGTGACCACGACCATTCGTAGGCTTGGTCAAATTGACGATTTGATCCGCCGTGCTTTGTCCCGTCCTGACCAGCCCCTTAGTCCTCCGATCCTTGAATATATTATGCGGCTGGGGGTTGCCCAGTTGATTTTTATGCACGTTCCCGATCATGCGGCTGTGAACACGTCGGTTCAACTGGTTGAAAGCGAAGGTCACACGCGGATGAAGGGGTTTGTCAACGCTATCTTGCGCCGCGTAGCGGCTGAAGGTAAGAATTGGACCACGCGCCAAGATGTTGCCAGGCTGGGAACTCCCGAATGGTTGCTCAAAATCTGGATTGCCGATTTCGGGTTGAAGCATGCGATAGATATTTCTCTTGCTAATTTGAATGAGCCTCCACTTGATCTCACTCTCAAACACCCTGAACAAGCAGCGCATTGGGCAGAACTCTTACAGGCGCAGATTTTACCAACTGGCACTTTGCGTTTGGCTAATGCAAAAATGGTTCAGGATTTGCCCGGGTTCGAAGATGGGATGTGGTGGGTTCAAGATGCTTCGGCGGCTATTCCAGCACGGTTGTTTGGAAATATTGAAGGGCAAGTGGTGGTGGATTTATGCGCGGCCCCGGGCGGAAAAACATCGCAACTCGCAGCGCAAGGAGCGCAGGTTCTCTCGGTAGACCGTTCTGCTTTGCGCATTACCCGCCTGCAAGAGAATATGCGCCGATTGCGTCTTGATCGCGCAGTGCGAACTGAAATTGCAGATGCAGCTGTTTGGAAGCCTCGTGAACAAGTCCCTTTTGTTCTGCTTGATGCGCCTTGTTCTGCAACGGGGACTATTCGTCGCAATCCTGATGTTCCTTGGCTTAAATCTCCATCGGATATGACATCCTTAGTTGATTTACAGGCAAGACTGCTTGATAACGCCATTTCTATGCTTGCCCCTGATGGAATCCTCATTTACTGCACGTGTTCCTTACAAAAAGATGAAGGGGAACGCCAGATCGAACGGATTCTCTTCGAAAACCGCAATCTTGAACGCGTTCCCGTTCGCGCTGCGGAACTGGGCGGAATCGGGGATATTGTTGCTCCGAATGGCGATGTTCGTGTCTTTCCCTCTCATCTTGGGGCTCTTGGGGGAATGGATGGTTTCTTTGTCTCTCGTCTTCGCAAGAGATCTGGATAAATATTACGCCGCTCTATTCTCTCAACTCTCAAAGAAACGATCAAGGGCAGAAATCAGCTCGTCAGTTGTGTTGTAGAAATATAAAGTTGCAATCTTTTGAGGGATCAAAAATCCTTCTCGTTCCATCTGTTCGAGTTGTTCAATTGTTGCATCGTAGTAATTGTTGAGATTCAAAACAAAAATGGGACGAATGGCGTATTCAATGGAGTTTGTCGGATCGTTGTCGGCGGGAACGTAGTCCTGTTCAATGGTTTCATAAATTTCATCCAGTGTCCCAATCCCCCCTGGCATGACGATGAAGGCATCGGCTCCTTCGAGGAGCATTTGTTTTCGTTCAGTCAAGGTCTCGGTGATTGTGAATTCAATCCCTAGTTTTTCAGGTTCGTTGATGTTGATGAATTTTTTGGGAACATAGCCAAAAATTTGCGCTCCACTGCCTGTTTTAATGGCGGCTTCTTTGACGGAGGCGCAGTAGGCTCCCATCAATCCGCGCCGTGATCCTCCAAATTTTGTGATGCATTTGCGTGATCCGATATAGTTTCCAACAGCTTTGGCAGCGTCCACATAGGATGGGTTTCCGCCAGAATGCGCCCCAGAGAAGTAGGTGATAACTTTCATAGCAAACCTTTGAGAAAGTTCTTTGGACGCTATTGCAAAACCAGACCAGTTTTTGAATAGGACCCAATAATTTTTCCGGTTTCTGGATCGTTCACATAGAACATTCCTGGCCGCTTGGCGGTGACTTGATACACGTAATCAAGAGTTTCCATCACGCGCCGCTTATCAAGTCCGGACAAGTGGTAGAAATTTGGACCAACATCAACGGCAGGCACATCGTCACAGCGAACATATTGTTTTTGGAGAATGCCAACTGTTACCCATTTCGAGATGAGATCAGTTCCGCGCCCAGTATCCATAGATACCCAGTCTTCGGGTTTCCATGAGGTCTCGCTCCACTGCGTGTTATGCGGCTCTGTTCCGTTGTCGTAATAGGGAATAAAGTCCTGGTTCTCCCAGTGGCTGGACCACCACCAAAAACTAAAGAATTTTGGCCCCGCCTGTGCCGCCGAGGGCATCAAGAGGGTACACAGCAGAAGGAAAACGAGGGAAAATTTGGTCATAAGGCACATCCATAAAATCTTTCTTAATCTATCCTATGATATATTAAGAAAATGATAAACACGATTTCTGCATCTGTTTCAGGTTTGATGGCGGCGGGCAAGAAAATGTCTGTCGCAGCAAACAATATAGCAAATGCCTCGACGATGGGGTCTTTGGACCCGTCTGCGCCGGATCAACCCTATCACGCACTGACCACTATCGACCAATCTACGGCCGGAGGAGGGGTGCAAACGGTATCGTTAGAGAGAAACCCGCCATTTTTCCCCATTTATTCGCCAGATTCTCCGTTTGCGGATGCCGAAGGGCTGGTTGGGGCTCCGAATGTCAATCTGGATGAGGAACTCACAAAGACGATCCTTGCCAAGCAATCCTACACGGCGAACGCTAAGGTTATCGGCATGAGTCAACGGATGCACGAGTCTTTGATGGATGCCATCGACCAAAAGGCTTGATGGTTACAGCGTTGAGAGCAAAAGCCCTACAGCTCCCAGCATGATGAGAAACCCTGGAATTGGGGCTGATTCGTCAGGTTCCCGCCGCAGGTAGTTGAGGCCATATAACCACATGGGGGTTAGGGCCAGAAAAATTCCAGGCAAAGTTGGGTTTGGGGCACCAGAGAGAGCAAAAACTCCGGCAAGAAATCGTGCGGCACTCCAGAAACCACACCAAAACCCGCCCCATAGCAAACGCAGATCGGTAAACTTCATAGGCCGACCCCCTGCTGGAACGGGGATGGCCGCTATCCAAGCCACGCCGGCGGTTACCACCATGGACAAGAAAGAAAAGGCAACGGCAAGGGCGTAGATATTATAGGCCCCGCCCATAGCCCATTTGGTCAAGGCATCAACTGCACCAAGGGCCAGTCCGAGCGGGAGGACAATCATAAAGCTTTCCCATCCGGCATCGTTCTCCCGAACTTTCTGAAGGGCGAGGCAAATGGTCAAAGCTGAAATGATTGCCAACAAGATTTTGAAGGGGGATTCCGTCAGGACGGGACGTTCTTCTGGCATCATCAGCCACCAAAGAACATAAGATCCAATGGCCGCAAGCGGTAGAACCATGCTGGTGACCCGTCCAGTTCGCCGCGCAGCTAGCCAGAAAAACATGACCATACCTACGCCAGACACGATACCGCTCAGGGCTGCGACAAGGTAGAACCCCATGTTTTCAGAGATAGAGGGCCATATCATAAAAGGAAAAGCTGCTGAAAATAGAAGAGCTCCAAAAGTGGACCGCCACGCATTGAGCATCTGGGCATCCAGACGGTATTTTTTATTGCTTTCAGCCAGAATGGCGGCAAACAAACTGGAGAGCAAAGCCCAAATAACCCAACTCATTTTACCCTTTCTCAGCCGTTAACGGCATAGTGAACGAGGATGGCGGCCGCATAACCCAGCAATAAAACGGGGGTCCAGCGCAGATGCTGCAAGAAGGTATATTTCCCTTTAGACATACCCATTAAGGCCACACCGGCGGCGGAACCAATGGCTAGCAAGCTTCCACCTACTCCTAAAGTCAGAGTTAAGAGCTGCCAGTGAAATAGGTCCATTTCGGGTCTCATGCTCAAAACGGCAAACATCAATGGGATGTTGTCAAATCCCGCCGAAAAAATACCAATGAGGATGTTAACTGGCCCCGGGCCAAACCCTTCGTATAAATAGCCTGAAGCAACTTCAAGATACCCGAGATAGCTGAGGCCACTAATACAAAAGATAATGCCGAAAAAGAACAACATCGTGTCCCACTCGGTGTCATCCATTAAACGAAAGACGTCAAAATCGTCTTCGCGTAGACGGGCTTCCTTCTTGAGGAAATAGCCAAAGGTGAGGAGCATTCCAAGTCCAAGCATCATGCCCAAGAAGGCAGGCAAGGAGAAAACCTGTTCAAACAAAATGGCCAAACCAATAGTCAAAAACCCCAGAGCAATAATTCTTTTCGAGCCGATTTTCATCGGAACATCAAGAATAATCGGGGCGGGCTTCTCTTTGGGAATGAAGAAAGAGAGGATAAAAGCGGGAACCAGAAAACAGGCCAGAGAGGGCAAAAAGAGAGGAAGGAAATCAAGAAATTGAACGTGGCCTGATTGCCAGACCATCAAGGTGGTAATATCTCCGAACGGACTGAATGCTCCCCCTGCGTTTGCACCGTTGACAACATTGATAAAACCCAAAGTCAGGAATCGTTTATTGTCTCCGGCGAGGGACAAGATAACGGATCCCATGACCAAAGATGTGGTCATATTGTCCGCCAAAGGCGACAAAGCAAAGGCAATGGCACCAGTGATCCAGAAGAGTTGGCGATCTGAATAGGCGGCGCGAACAAGGCGAGAGCGTAGCGATTCAAAAACCTGTCGTTCTTCTAGCGCACTGATATAGGTCATTGCCGCAAGTAGGAAAAGGAATAGGCTTCCGTATTCTTCAATCGTGGAGCCAACGGCGTTATGCAACTCTTCAGGGTCAATTCCAAGGTCGAAGTTAGCCCACGCGACAAGGGCCCAGATGAGGCCTGCTCCGATCAGGACAGGTTTTGATTTGCGCAGCTCGGTTTTTTCTTCGATGAAAACAAAAACGTAGCAAAGCAAGAAAATGATAATGGCTAGCCACGCCGCTGGATGGGTCAGCATGGTAGGAAAACTGGCCCTCATTTCTGGTGCATCAAGGGATTCTGCCCAGCTGGAAAACGGAAAAAGGCACATCAGGGCAAAAATCAATTTATTCATGTGAAAAGTCCTGAAAGGAGGGGACAAAGATAAGCACTGTGGGCAGTATACCCTGATTTTCAGAAAAAAACAGCCTGTAAGCGGCGGTTTATGGGCTTGAAACTTCCAAGACAATCCCAGTTAT
>JAEUKO010000053.1:0-14207 GCA_016794285.1 Alphaproteobacteria bacterium
CATGTCGCGGACTTTGATTCGCGGACGGAAAAGCCCAATTCCCCCAGCTTTTTTGCTAACCGGAGAACAACTAACCAACTCCATCCCAGCGGTTTGCAGCTGGTTATAGAGGTCAACCTCACCCGCAGCAGAAATAACCCCTCGAATGGGGCGTCCCTTGGCGTTATAGGCTTTGTATTTATAGCGTTCGATGGCTAGCCTCCAGAGATATTCAGAATCAAACCGCAGAGGTCGGCTAGTCCTTGTGAACGTTGACCGCCTTCCTCAACTCGTCAAGGCTAGTTAAGCCTTCTAGGATTTTGAGGATACCATCATCTTTCATACTTTTGAATCCCTTTTGTTTGGCAACGGCCTTCATCTCCGATTTTGTTCCACTGCGGGCGATCACATCGTCAAGGTCTTCGTCAAGCAACAAAATTTCAGCAACCGCCACACGGCCTTTGTACCCTTGGCCTGAACAGGCGGAACACCCCCCCTGCCGAGCGGCATAAATCATTGGTGGAGATGCGGGACTTACCCCCAGAATTTCGCATTCTTCTCGATTTGGGGTATGCTCTTCCTTGCAAAGTGGACAAAGGCGACGAACCAACCGCTGCGCAAAAACCGCAATAATAGCTCCAGCAATCATCCCGGGCTTGAGCCCTAAATCAACCAACCGTGGGATCGCCCCGAAAGAATCGTTGGTGTGCAAAGTGGTATAGACCTGGTGACCTGTCATAGCCGCTTTCAGGGCCATTTCGCCAGTCGTTCCATCACGAATTTCCCCAATAAAAATAATATCAGGGTCTTGTCGCAGCATGGCCCTGATCCCCTCTGCAAAGCCGAGAACCCCATCACGGACCGCCGTTTGGCGAATCATTGGCAGAGAATACTCGACAGGATCCTCAAGAGTTTGAATATTCACTTCAACTTTGTTGATCTCGTTAATCATAGAGTACAAGGACGTACTCTTCCCACTCCCCGTTGGTCCCGTTACAATGATAATACCTTCTGGCTGGCTCTGCGCCTTGCGGATTCGCTCTAGATTCTCAGGACTAAACCCAAGCTTTTCCAATGGCTTAATGCTAGCACTTTTATCTAATACACGAAGAACAATATTCTCTCCGAAAACCGTGGGAAGTGTCGAAACACGAAAATCCGCCTCTCGGTCCCCGATGCTGAGGTTAAAACGCCCATCTTGAGCCGAGAGCTTATCCGCAATGTTCATATTAGACAGAATCTTTATCCGCTGAGAAATTCCACTCCATAGTTTTTTATGGAGAATCTGGGCGGTAAACAGAACACCATCCAACCGATAGCGCAACCGGACAAAATTTTCCTCTGGCTCAAAGTGCAAGTCAGAAACACCCGTTTTCACAGCTTCCGACATCAAGGCATTCACCAAGCGAACAATCGGGTGAGCATAGGCTTGATCTTCTGCAATCTTGGTGACATCTCCGGCGGCCTTTTCATCCTCCAGTTCCTTCAGAATATCTTCAATGACGCTGGAGTAGCCATAAGCCGCATCGATAGCGTCTCCCAACACACTCGGTGTTGTCACCAGACAGCGTATCACGGTTCCTTTGGGCAACACTCGGCGCAAGCTGTCCATCGCCACGATGTCGTAGGGATCAACAACGGCAACGGCTGCGGTCCCATCATGGTAGGACACGGGTAACGCTCTCATCTTTTTGGCACTCTCTTTCGAGAGTAGCGCCAATGCATCCCCGTCAAAAACGGTATTTTTAGGATCAAAAACCTCATAACCAGAGGCTTCTGCGATGAATTGGGTCAGAGTTGCCTCGTCAATAAACCCGAGATCAACCAAAACCTTTCCCAGCATTTTTCCAGTGATTTTCTTTTCTTGCAGAGCAACTTTTAGCTGCTCCGCCGTCAGAATCCCCTGCTCAACCATCCGCTCGCCCATGCGGCCTCTCGGGTCAAGTCCGCCACCAGTGCCAGACCCATCCTCGCCGTGGAGAGTATCAACACCAGCACCGCCACGACGAGCCACATCTCCTGCTGACCGCCTATTGGGCTTTATTTGGTCCGGACGAGCAGGAAGGTTAGCGGTGCTCGCTACTGCCCGCCCGTGGCCATCTTCCTGATCTGTCAGATCAATCACTTCCATGAAACTTTTCTCTCTCTCCTACCAGAGTCAACCATCCTAGTTGTAATGTAAAAAGCTAAGATCATTCCACACCGAAATTAAAACAGACAAACCACACAAGGAACCTTGAATCGAAACCTCTAAAGACACAAACCAAGACTACCCACGAAAGATTAAGAAACAATTAGAAGAACGAAGGCAAATTGCCTTCTAGAGGCCAGAATTCCGGCCATATTGAAAAAATTATTCATTTATGTAGTATTGGGGAGTTACAAGCTAACCTGCGGGGGAATGATATGGTAACTGAAGTTAGGCGGCTTCTTTTTTCTCATAGCGAGACCACAAAAGCCATCAAAGACTACGGAGAAAAATTTCATATGGTTTTTCCAGAGGGGAAGGTTATTCGCGTTCGCTTTGCCGGAACCTATGGGCATGAATTTCATACCATGAAACAGTTCAAAACTCCTCTGCATGGAACCTATAACATTGAGGAAAACGTAAAAGCTGTCACCATTACTTTTTTTAATGAGAATACCTTTGAGCAGAAATTCTTTAACTTGACCGCTGATTTTGTAAGTGGCGCATTGATTGAGTACTGCATCCACAACCAAATCATGATGCCCAAACAGGCAAAAAAGAGTCTAGACGTCACGGATTTTAATGTCTGTCTTGATATTAACTATGAGAACAAGACAGAAGCCGATCAAGGAAATGCAGGCCTCTCTCTTGATGAGTAGATCACAACCTATGCCCCCATCATAAAGGCATATCTTCTCTCAACCCGAATAGTTCTCTTAAGCTTTCTGTAATTGAGATAAGGGGGCCGCCCTCTTTGGCTTTCCGGTTTTTAAGCTCATCATCAGGAACAAAAGCAATTATCTTTTCTTCGTTAGTAGGAATCCCTCTCCTAATGGCCTCTTGTTCCTGTCCGAAATCCCACGTCTGTGCATCAAAAACACCTGACGTTAAATCTCCGAAAGACAGTCTTTGTTCCAGTGTGCTCGGAATATTGTTGGCGGCAGTAACCTCTAAATTCCCGTCAATATAAGTTCCCACCAGATAGTTTGTGGCTATTCCTCCTGAAGCAGTAATGGCGTAATTTCCAGGATGTGAGTCAAAGGTTGCCGCAGTTGAAAAGCTGACCCCCGTCAAGACAGACTCCAAATCTCCATTTTTGAGTCCGCTCAACGTATAAGAAAAAGGAGGGTTTGCTGTCCGCGATTTTCGCGTAGCATCCGCCACGCGCAAAGTTAAAGCCGCTGGATCAATGGTCAGTGTGCCATCAACAACCGTAAGCAGGTATCCCATATCCGAAACAAAACTTCCTGTAATGGCATACGTTCCAACATTCGAAAGTCCTGTAGCCACAGTTGATGCTGTGGAAGAAGACAGAGCTGCCCCTGCCGTATCTCCGTCAATCAATCCCAACGTCGTGTAGGTCAAAGCAGGGTTAACGGAACCATAATCTCTTGATTTATTATCTAGGGTTACTGTCAAGGTCGGTGCAACTGAATAGAGATAGACGTTACCTGTTTCAGTCACCACGGCCGGATCGTATCCCGCATAAGTTTTGTTATATCTTTTTGTTGGCCGTGTCAGTCCAGCATAGGTATCAAGAGCCGGATTGGTTAGATACGCCAAATACCGTCCCGTCCCGGGATTGATCCCTCCGCCCGCATTAACCAAATTCCCACCGTTACTGACCAAAACTAAATTGGTTCCGGCCCCTGTCTGTGTCGATGTGAGCGTTCCAGTCAAACTGATATTTCCCGCTGTTAAAAAGTAAGCCGGATCAGCGAAACTGGAAGCCGCAATATTCATGGTTGCCGCATTATCGGTCCGCCCAATGAACACCTTTGACCATCCGTTCGTGATGAAGGCAATCTCAGCTCCTGTTAAATTGAGCGTCCCTACTGATCCAGTCCCAACTCCCACTGTTGTGCTGGTGTTGGACGGCTTGATAGTTAAATCTCCTGTTCCCGTCAAAGCAGCGGCTAGGTTCAAATTTGTTGTTTCAAAAGTCAGGTTGTTGGCCCCCATTGTCTGGGCTCCGTTTACCGTGATTTGTCCGGTCAAACTCCGGTATGTCACCGGATCGGTCCATGTTTTAACCCGCACATCCACCGCGCCAGTCCCATCCAGTCGGCCAAACGTGATTTGCGAAAACCCGTCTTGAATAAAAGCCAATTCTGCAGCCGTCAAGTTCAAGGTTCCTACAGCGGATGCCCCGATTCCAAACGTCCCCGATACAGTGGCTGGCATGATTTCAAGTCGAGCTGTCGGCCCTGACGGAGTCAGGTTGGCCAAAACATTGAGATTATTCGTTGTAAAGTTTACGAGTTTATTCGTAACAGTTTGCGCCCCATTGACGGTGATCGCCCCCGAAAGCGTCGTGAAATAAGTATCCCACAAGTTCCATGTGTAGGCTCGCAGATCCATCGCGCCAGTCCCATCCACGCGTCCAAAGGTCGCTTTGTTCCAGCCTGACTGAATAAATGCCAATTCTGCATTCGTGAGGTTCAAGGTTCCGGCAGAGGCATTTCCGATACCAATGGTGGTAGACACGGTACTAGGCTTGATAGTTAGATCTCCCGTCCCTGTAAGATTGGCCCCAACCGCCAGAGCGTTGGCATTGATCGTCAGGTTGTTCGTCCCCATATTCTGGGCTCCATTGATCGTTACTCCAGTTCCGGCATTGCTAGCTAGCTCAACAGAATCCGACCATGTTTTGGCCCGCACATCCACTGCTCCGGAAAACAGCGAAGACGCACTATTCCGCCCGAAAACAATCTGGCTCCAGCCATCTTGAATCCGCGTTAGTTCAGTGTCGTCAAGGTTAAGAGTCCCCACGGCCCCTGTCCCCAGTCCCATTGTCCCCGAAGCCGAATAGGGGACAAAAAACAATGAACCTGTCCCACTGACCGACGCATTCAGATTTAAGTTAGATGAAGAAAGTGTCAGATTTTTTCCGGCTGCTACGCTCTGGGCCCCAGCAATAGTCATTGCCCCCGTGTTCCATGTCAGGGTTGTATCGTTCGTCCAGCTCGCCGCCCGTACATCCATCGCAACAGTGCTATTTCCGCCAAGGGTCACGTTTGACCATGTATTTCCGATAAGAGATAGTTCTGTAGCATCCAGATTCAAAGTCCCTGCTGCGCCAGCCCCAAGGCCCATTGTAATAGCCGTCGTCGCCGGAGAAATAGTTAGATTTCCGGTTCCTGTCAAAGCCCCCCCAACAGTTAAGGCAGAAGCTGTAATGGAAAGATTTTTCCCTGCCGCCATAGACTGGGCTCCATTAATACTCATCGTCCCACGATTGAGCAGTTGAGTATGTCCAAGCCAGTTGTACGCCCGCACATCCATCGCCACCGTGCTATCCGAACGACCGAGAACAAGACTATTCCACGCACCGGATATTTGGGCCAGTTCAGCGTTGGTTAGATTGAGAGTTCCAACCGCCGTGTTGCCAAGACCAACCGTTGTTGTTGTGTTTGTGGGTGTAATAGTCAGTGTTCCGGTTGACCCTGTGAGCCCTGCATTAACAGCCAAATTGTTGGTAGTCAGAGTTAGATTTTTTCCTGCCGCCGCTGTTTGCGCTCCGTTAATACTCATGAGTCCTGAAAGCGTGTAATAAGCGAATGAATTTGTCGGGGAATACGTCCCGATATTCATGGCTCCGGTCATGGAGGTACTGCCAAATTGAAGAAGATTCCAGCTCCCTGCAATGTTGGCCAGTTCAGTATCCGTTAAGGATAAAGTGCCTGCCTGCCCGGACCCAATTCCCATTGTAGTCGCCGCAACATCAGGAGTAATTAAAAGCGTACTTGATGCCGTTCCGGTAATGGTTGAAGCAATATCCAAATTTCCTGATTGGAAGGTCAGATTTTTTGCCGCAGAGGCTACCTGCGCTCCATTTATACCCATGACACCAGAACCGTTGCGGAAATAAGTTGTTCCCAGCCATGTCCGCGCCCGAATATCCATCGCCGCCGTGTTGGTTGTTTTGCCAAAGTACAAAGTGCGCCATGTGGCTGGAATAAAAGCCAACTCGGCATTATCAAGGTGTAACGTCCCCGCCGCACCAGTCCCTAAGCCTATACTGGTGGATGTGTTGTTCGGTTGAATGACAATGTCCGCAGAAGCCGAACCCGTCAAATTTGCTCCCAAATCAAGGGAGGTCGTGTTGATAGTCAGCCCCTTCCCCGCCGCCAGAGTTTGTGCAGCGGTAATCGATGTGTTTCCTGCCGTTGTTAAGGTCAAAGGCGAAGCCCATGAGACAGCCCCTCCAATATTGATCCCTCCAGTATTTCCTGTGTTACCGATGGAAATTCCGGCCCAAACTCCGGTAATTCTTGCCAGATCCGCCGCTGACAAGTCGAGTGTTCCGGCTCCCCCTGCCACGCCAATCACAGAAGGATTGTTCAGCGTCTGGAATGTCAAAGTCCCGTTTCCAGAGGCGTTAGGAATAAGGTTAGCATTCAACTGAACATCGTTTCCTGCCGTGAACGTTATGCTCCGCCCTGTAATAGACTGGTTAACAATGATGTCATTGTGTGCGGAAAGAGTGAGGGTTCGGGTTGATGCCCAAGTGATAGGAGATGAGACCGTAATATCTCCACTCTGAGAACCCGTTGCCCTCGTTTGAACCGTCACGTTACCACCAGCCAGAGCCGTTTGAAGAGTGGTCACGTTCAAATTCGAAACAACATCATCCGCTGTTGGTGTGTAAGGACTTGCCCCTGTTACGCTGGCATTTGCCGCTGCCGAAATCTCGATATTGGTTGGATCAAGAAGAAGCAGGCCATCCTCTCCTTCCAAAGCTAGGGTGCTGACCAGTCCATCAAAATCAAGCAAGTTCTTGCTCGACACTTCAACCAGCCCACCATCGCCCTCCAAGGTCCCGCCTTCAGATTCAATCACCCCTCGAAAAGAGGTCATTTCATCTGACCAGAGAATGACCTGTCCGCCATCTCCATTCTCGGTTGCGCTGGCACGAAGCAGAGCCCCACCATCAACCAAGACAACCCGTGCGTGAGGAAGATCTCCCCCGCCTTGATAATCTCCCCCGATATGGACAGACCCGCCGCCCAATCGGCCGGACACATCAATCAAAGATCCATCTGCCAGATGAATGGTCTCCGCCAGAAAATCAATATCACCGCCGGACTCTCCGGTTGCTACCGCCTGCCCCGTATGGTCTATTACAGCGACAGACGCTTTCCCTGAAGAATTTCTACCTCGCACGCTCAAAAAGATGCGGCCATTTTTTGTAGAAACTGTGTTGGCTTGCAAGCGTCCCGTGTTTACAATCGCGCTCTCTAGCGTTGACTTGGCCCGCTCCGCCGTTAGAACAATTTTTCCGCCATCCGCCGTGATTTGTCCGGAGTTTTTAACGAGCCCCCCGCTCTGCCCGCTGACATCAAGATGGATCAAATCATCACCGGCTAAATCCAACATAACGTGATCTGTCCCCGCCAAGGTCACACGTCCCAGCCGTGCCTCAATCACACCACTATTCTCTGCGTGAGGAGCCACAAGCCCCACCAAGCCTGCCTCACGGGCTGTAATTCGCCCACGGTTAATAACCGCTGCATCAAGGTTATCAGAGCCCGTTATTCTCAGCTCAGTATCCCCCGCCATGAATCTGTCATCGTCTAGATTGCCTGTTGTTGCAATCAATCCGGACACATCAACCGTAGAGTTTTCTCCAAAAATAATGCCGTTCGGATTCATCAAAATAATCTGGCCGTTTGCTTCGATGCGACCATCAATTTGCGAAGGATTCATATCCTGAATGCGGTTCAGAGTAATGGAGGAAGCCCCCGGCTGCTGGTAGAGAACTGTCTCTTGTGATCCAACATTGTACTGATCCCAGCGGATAACCGCCCGATCAGATGATTGTGTGATCGTTGTGGTGGTTCCTTGGCTTGAAATCTGGGCAGAGCCGGAGGTTGTCACCCCGTTTTGCGGAGCCGCACATACGGGTGTAACCGCAAGGCCGCACGCACAACCAACAATAGCCGTTGTACAAGCCAAAAACTTCTTGAAATGACGCCTTGCCATAGATTCAGTATCTCAGAAAAAGATAAGGATTTTATTAACCCTTATTTACAGAAAATTAAGAATTGGTAGCCAAGGAATATTACCGATTCTCATGAGAATACCAGCATAAACAAGGTCAGTACAGCCAAGGTGTCTGTTCGAACAGTTAAAAAGGAGTGGCTCCTCTATTTTGCAACTCATCCACGAAACGGCCACGCAACCCCGCTTTGGGCGGCGCGGGAGGAAAGTTTCTTATAAAATCAACCATCACATGAGCCGCTCTACTAAAAGGTCCCGTAAGCGAAAACGGATCATCCCCTGTACGCAGCGTAATTATTTCATTCGGGTTGTGGCTAATTCCATCATTTCCATGAGGAATGAAGATCATGCCTGTTGGCACCCCCGCCTTGGCAAAAGTCACAGCATCATGCGTTGCCCCAGAAGGGAGGTCATGAATGTTCTCGGAAAATTTTCGAGCACTCTGGCGAATTCTTCCTCGTATTTCCTGATCGAGTATAGCAGGAGCACTGACCACAATATTTTCAATATTTTTGCCCAGAATTAAGTTCCTTGCTTCGGCAACTCTTCTTGCGCAAGAGGCAAAAGCATCCCTAGCCATGTTCAATACGCCAAGGTCCAAACTTCTCACTTCGGGCCGAATGTCATATCGCGCAGCAACTGTTGTCGGAGATCCATTGACAACGCCCGCTTCAGGAAACGACCAGACAATATCTTGCCCCCCCTTTGCTATCTCTTTGAATTCTCTTTCCAGATCTACCGCATATTCAGCCCCACCAAGAACCGCATCCCGCCTATCTTTCTGGAGAGTAGATCCTGTATGGGCCGCTTCGCCTAGAAAAGTAATCATGTCAGGACAGCGTGTATTTCCCCGTATCCCTGTTACAATTCCAATATCAGCATTCAACCTAGCTAGAGAGCCCGCTTGTTGAATGTGCGTCTCCAAAAACGCCGCAACGTGATCTAAAGAAATCAGAGGCTCTCTCGATGCCACTTTCTTTGCAAGTTGATCTGGATTGAGACCTAGGTCCCGCATATGCTCACGCAAAGATTTGCTCGTATCATTCCGCTTCCGCTCTAACATGTCAGCAGGAGCATCTCCACAGGCGAAACGAGAGCCAAGTAACGCCACGTTAAACCATGCACTTTCTTCGCAGCGCAATGCAACAAGTACCACATCCTGCTCAGGTTGCATTCCATCGTCATGCAATTGTTTAATCGCAGCCAATCCTGCTACAACCCCTGCCGTTCCGTCCCATCTCCCACCTTGTGGAACTGCATCCAGATGAGACCCCGTCATCAAGACAGGGAATGACCGATTCTTCCCCGGATAAATGAAATAGGCATTCCCCGCCAAATCTTGAAAAGATTCCATCCCAATAGACGAAGCCTCTTCCCTGATTTTTGCGAAGGCCTCATTCTCTTGCGAACTGTAAGCTGGCCGCAAGATTCCTTCTGGATCGGCCCGCCAATGCCTCTCAAGGCTCTGGTAAATATCTCGGGCCAAATCCATCATTGGTGCAGTCAAAGAATCCATCATTTTTGTACTCAATATATCCATGTTAAGTTTTATTCATAACTATAGATTTTCCTAAACCATGTCAAGTTTCCCTAAAGCAAGAAAACGCCAAAGTTTTAGAGAAGACTCAGGAACCAGCCTGAGGCAACTAAACACTCCGTTTTTTAAGGTGAAGATGGCACGCCCGTTCGAACTTTGTTCGAACTCCTTTTTAGAATCAGGGCTGCCATTTCCAAAGGAAATGGCGCGCCCGTAGAGATTCGAACTCCAAACCTCCTGATCCGTAGTCAGGTGCTCTATCCAATTGAGCTACGGGCGCATTGCTGTAACCAGAAATAAGCTTAACCAAGCTCGTCCAAGAAAGCTGGCAGAAGCTACGCGATTGGAATACTGATTGCAAGTAGAAAAAAGCAATTTTTGTCCGCGTTATGTCTTTGAAAAAAAGCACTGGAAAGGAAGGGAATAGGAGCTTGACATTCTCTTTGTACAATTCCATAAGTTAAAAGCCCAAACTGGATTCGCTTTTTGTCCTAGTTCGTGTGCGTTAATGCGTCAGAAATTACCAGTGAACACTCAGAGGGAAAGCCCCGTTCGATGACAAAATACGTTTTCACTACAATACTTTGCAGCTTGATTCTGCCGGCTTCTGCTAGCCTTGTGGCCACTCCGGCGCAGGCTCAGCCTGCTAACAAAACGCCAGCGTTGATTATCACCAACCAGCCCTTGCCGTCTGCTTTGGCGGGACAGGTTTACACGAAGCCAACTCAAACAGCTTCCATCACGGCTAAAGATCTTCTTGATTCTTATTACGAAACAACCAATACGATGGTCTCTCGCAAAATCGGCGAGATTCACCATGACCTTGGCAATCTGCAAGCTGACCTTGCCAAACTGTCTGACAGAATGGTCGAATTGGAAAAAATAAACCAGACAACTGCGGCTGATTATTTTGCCAGTGTCGCAACGATTGACACCCAACTGCAATCTGGAAGCACCCCGGGCAACCCTCGTCTTTTGCAACGCCTTGCCACTGCGCAGGATAGCCTCGAAAAACTGGCTGGCAACGTTGCCGACATCAACGAGTTGGCTGTTGAGATTGCCAACTCAGCATCGGTAGCTTCCTTCTTGCTTGAAGGAACACGCTCGGCCTATGGCCTGACTGGTGCTGTTGAAGAGGATCACGTCCAATTGGCTCAACTGGAAGACAGCGTCAACAACACCATTATTTTGATTGACCGTCTTCAGAACAATGTCAACGATGACATTACGCGCACCAGTGCCTATCTGACCACAGAGCGGAACAATCTGCGGACCCTGTCCCTTGCGATTGCCCAAGGTGATTTGCTGGGCAAAAGCCTTTCAAACCGCCCTTTCACATCCGTGGCCCGTCAGACCGAAACGGTCCAAGCGGCTAAGGCTGGCGATCCAGCGATTGCCCCCTCTCCATCTAATCCTCGTCCTTTGGTAAAAATTCGCTTTGATAAATCAAGCGTTGATTACGAGCAGCCTGTTTACATGGCGATGAATGAGGCTATGGAGAAGTTTCCGGACTCTCGCTTTGAACTCGTGGCAGTTCACCCGACAAAGGGGAATGCTGCACAAGTCTCAATTGAAAGCACCAAGTCACGCCGCAATGCCGAACGCGTTCTTCGGACCCTGACCCAAATGGGGCTCCCCATGGACCGCGTGGATATTTCCTACTCAGGAAGTGACGACATTGAAGGCAACGAAGTCCATATCTATATCCGGTAGATTCGGACTGCCGCGTTCCTTGTTCCCGTAGCTCAGTAGGATAGAGCACAAGTTTCCTAAACTTGGGGCCGCAGGTTCAATTCCTGCCGGGAACGCCAGACTATTAACATCAGCTTCTCTGGAATTGAACCTGCTTCTTTTCTAAGATTGCGCAACCAAAGTTGCGCGGGGGTTCAATTCCTGCCGGGAACGCCAGACTATTAACCAACGGTCATCCCCGACAAGGGAAGCTGTGCTGACCGTAGATCGGGGATCCGGTGCATGAGTGCAGCGAAGCTGCACAAGATTCTGGATCCCGTTTGTGCCAACGTCCAAATGGACGAGCCAACGGGATGACAAATAAGAATTATTTATAGGCCTTTATTAGCTATTCAAATTCTCTGGAATTGAACCTGCTCTTTCCCTAAAGTTAAACTTGACGTATCAGTCATAATCCTTAGGATGCCCCCATAAAAACCGCTGGCAAAGGGCCCCAAGTGAGCAGTTCTCAGATCGCTATGACACTTCCCCAAAGTGAAAATCCCCTTTCTCTACGCTTTGCCTCAACTTCAACGGAAATTCGAGCTGTTCAAGCCTTGCGCTATCAGATTTTCTATGGGGAGTTCGGAGCCACCCCCAGTGAGGCCACCGTTCGTGAAAAGCGTGACTTTGACGAATATGATGAAGTTGCCGACCACCTGATGGTCATCGACTCTTCCCTGCCTGCTGGTGGAGGTCAGATTGTTGGAACTTATCGGCTCATCCGCCATGATCGCCTGAAGCCAGATATGCCTTTTTACAGTGCTAATGAATTTGATTTAGACCAGATTCTTAAGAGCAAGAACACTCTTCTTGAGCTTGGGCGTTCTTGTGTGCTTCCTGCCTATCGGACCAAAGCAACGATGCAATTACTCTGGCAAGGTATTGCTGATTACCTTGTCCTTCATCAGATTGATTTGATGTTTGGGTGTTCCTGCTTGCACGGAACATCCCCCGAAACTCTTGCCCCGCAACTAGCCTATCTATACCACTACCATTTGGCACCACCAGACATGATGCCCATCGCTCTGGGGGAAACACGGGTTGACATGAATCTCCTTCCCCAAGACCGCTTGGATGCCAAGCGCATTTTTGCTTCCCTTCCCCCGCTCTTCAAAGGCTACCTCCGCCTAGGGGCGATGGTTGGGAACGGAGCCTATATTGATTACCAGTTTAACTCGACTGATGTTTGTATCGTTCTTCCAACACGAAACCTGACATCAAAATATGTCCGGCACTACGAGCGGGAAATTCAAAAATCCATTATCCGCCCTGTTCAATCCGAGGACAGGACGCAAGTATAAAAATGAAACATCATTTGAGAGCTTCTTGGAAACTGTTTCTTCTGACCGTATGGACACTGCCACTTGTTGCGACACAACTCATAGTTCTTAGACTTTGCCGCAGCCATGCCGCCTATACTGTCCCTTGTCTGTGGCACAAAGGCGTTTGCAAAATCATCGGCCTTAAGGTCCACGTCAAAGGAACCCCAGAAAAAGACCGACAAGTTATTTTTATGAGCAATCACCTATCCTATCTTGATATTCCTGTGATTGGCTCTTTGCTCAAAGCGTCCTTTGTTGCCAAAAACGACATAGAAAGCTGGCCTGTGATTGGCTTTCTTTCCAAAGTTCAACAAACTGCCTTTATCAGCCGATCCTCCACCCAAGCGGCCACGGCACACGGAACTCTTGACACGACGCTCAAAGAGGGAAAAAGCATTATTCTGTTTCCTGAAGGAACATCTTCGGCCGGAACGGAAGTTTTGCCGTTCAAATCAAGCCTTTTTTCCCTATGCCTCCCGTCTTCAACGCCTCCTATTCCCCTACAACCCTTTACGTTGCACTTAAGATCCGTGAACGGCCAAACCACCCCATCCTTAGAACAACGCAACCGTTATGCATGGTACGCCGATATGGAATTTGGCCCGCATATATGGGACTTTTTAGGCCAATGTGAAGCCGAAATTGACCTCATTTTTCACCCGATTATAACAGCCCGACCAGAAGACACGCGAAAAACTCTTTGCGAGCGGACTTACCCCCTTGTTGTCGCTGGACTGCCGCCCCAAGAAAAGGTAGAAAAACCAAACGAGGAGAAAACCCATGAATTTTGAACGTGCAGAAATTACCAAGCTTCAAACCTACCTTCAGCAGAAATTTGGCCAACCTGGCTTGGCTTTGCGTGACCGCAAAACAGCGGACTCCCTTGAAGTTCTCCTAAACGGGGAATTTCTTGGCGTTATCTACAAAGATAACGAAGATGGGGAGGTTTCCTATGACTTCAATATGGCAATATTAGACATTGATCTGGATGGGGAATAGGTTTTTGACCTATTTTCAAGGCTAGCTTCATCTTTGTTTTGCCAAACCGCCCTAACTTGCTGTAAAATGAACTAGTCGAGTGGGCTCGTGGCATGATTTAGCCGCTGAGGCAGGCGGTAGGGTGTAAAACAAGTTTTGTGAGGGGTTATGGCACTGATTTCATTGAAATATTGTCTGGGGATGGTTCGCCAATCAACATTGGGAGCCGTTGTGGTTCTTTCCGCCGTCCTCCCATACGCGCCGCTGCCCGCTGCGGCGTCCGGTTGCGATTCGGCCTTCATGTCCAAAATGCAACAACGAGCATGGATGGAAGCCCAACGGGAAGTGATGAACAACGAAAAGGCCATCTGGAAACCAGACAGTGTCCTTGCTCTTAGCTGCTTTAACGGTCAGGTCAATGACATGGAGATCAGTTATAGTAGGGATGAGTGTGTAGGGGGGAGTG
>JAEUKO010000054.1:0-13898 GCA_016794285.1 Alphaproteobacteria bacterium
CGGTCCGAAGGCTCAAAAATGTTTGTTGCGCTTAATTCACAAGTCAAAGTGGAAGATCTGATCCGTGGGATGATTATCCAGTCAGGTAATGATGCGTGCGTGGTTCTAGCGGAAGGTGTTGCCGGAAGCGAAGAAAATTTTACCGAGCTTCTGAATGCCAAGGCCAAGGAAATCGGCATGAGCGGAAGCCATTTCATGAATTCAAGCGGATGGCCAGATCCTGAGCATTACTCAACGGTGCGGGATTTAGCAGCGATGGCAAAATACTTGATTACCAACTACCCCGATGAATACAAATATTACTCCGAGAAAGAATTTACCTACAACAACATCAAACAAGGCAACCGCAACCCGTTGCTTTACAAAAACATGGGAGCGGATGGCGTAAAAACAGGCCATACCGATGATGGTGGGTATGGCTTGATTGGCTCTGCGGTTCGTGAAGGACGGCGGGTTATTATGGTCCTCAACGGAACAGCTTCTATGCAAGAACGGGCCGATGAAGCTTCCAAATTGGTCGAATGGGCTTTGGTGTCCTTCAAGAATTTGGATGTTGTCAAGAAAGGAGTGCCTTTGGCCAAAGCTCCAGTCGTGCTTGGCGCAGCGCGTGAAGTAGAAATGGTGGCCGGACAAGATGTACGAACCACGGTTCCGGCCTTTGCTAAAGATGCTTTCAATCTACAGGTGGTTTATGCGGCCCCGCTCGTTGCCCCGATTTCTGCCGGACAGGAAGTTGGAAAGGTGAATGTGACTCTTGCCTCTGGACAATCTTTGAGTGTTCCTTTGCTGGCGGCGCAGGATGTTCCCCAAAGCAGTTTCTTCTCTCGCGTTGCTGAAAAATTCATGATCCTGTTGGTGGGAGTTCCTAAATATCAATGATGCTCTCTACATCCCAAAACCGAGGATTTTTTCTGACTCTTGAGGGAGGGGAGGGGGCTGGAAAAACCACACAATCGAGGTTGATCAAAGACTATCTCGTTTCAAGAGGCCACGAGGTTATATTAACCCGCGAGCCCGGGGGAACCCCAGAATCCGAAAAAATAAGAGATCTTTTGGTTCAGCGTGATGGGGGAGATTGGACCCCGCTTGCAGAGTGTCTTCTCTTTTTTACAGCGCGCCTCATGCACGTTGAAAAGCTTATCCAGCCAGCCTTAAAGGCAGGAAAAATTATCATTTGTGACCGTTTCACCGATTCAACGCGGGTTTATCAGGGATGTGGACATGGCTTTGATCCTGATCTGATTGAGCGCGTTAAAAAATTAGTACTCGGTGATTTCGAGCCGGATATGACCTTGATTTTTGACGTGCCTGTAGATGTTGGGCTTGAGCGTTCTTTTGCCCAAAAAACAAAGGCACAAGGCATTTCCGTCGCAGCCAAAGAGGCTACGGAAGATCGCTTCGAGAAACTTGATCGAGGCTTCCATGAACGCATTCGCCAAGGATTTTTAGAAATTAGCAGAACCCATCCGCAGCGATGCCATGTTCTCGATGCCCTTAAATCTTCCGAAGAGGTTTTTGCAGATATTCTAAGCGTGCTTCCTGAAAGTTTGAGGGCGTGATGCTGTTTGCAGATGACCCAGATTCCACATCTTTGTTTGATGAAGAAGAAGATTTAGACGATCTGGTTGATGTCTCTGAAACGAAGGAAATACCAGCCGTTAAATCGGCGCGGGCGCAAACCGAAATGCTGGGGCATGATGTTATTTCAGACCAGTTGCTACATATGTTTTCAACAGGCCGAATGCCCCATGGTTTGGTTTTTGCGGGGCCGAGTGGCGTAGGAAAATCAACAATGGCGTTTCGCTTGGCGCGGTTTCTGCTCTCCCAAGCAAAGAGAGAAGATACCGGACCGAGTTTGTTTGGCGAGGCCTCCCCCCTTCCAGAGCCTGCACAAGCCAAAGATTTGTCCGTTGAGCCAAGCCATCCGGTCTTTTCGCAGGTAGCCAGTGGAGGACACCCGGACCTTCTGACAGTTGAGCGTATGTCGGATGACAAAACAGGCCGCTTAAAGGGAAGTGTGAGTGTTGAAGATATTCGCCGCATTGCCCCTTTTATGCGCATGACACCTTCTGTTGAAAAAGGGTGGCGAATTGTCGTTATTGACGATGCCGACACCATGACGCGCAGCAGCCAGAACAGCCTCTTGAAAATTCTGGAGGAGCCTCCGGAAAGGGCTTTGCTGATTTTGGTGACCCATCGGTCAGGGGCTCTTTTACCAACTATTTTCTCCCGCTGCGTTGTTTTCAATTTTTCGCCGCTTTCGGAAGCGCAAATTCTTTCGGTACTTGAGAAATATAGACTTGAACCTGCCTTGCAAGAAATCGTCGTATGGATGGCGCGGGGGAGCTTGGGCAAAGCTCTCGAATATGCTTCTCACAAAGATCATCTTTCCCAGATTAAAAAAACACTGGCCCTTTTAACAACAGGCAGCCAACTGGATTGGCCCACTATTCAGGCGTTTGCAGGCGAAATTGGCGGGAAGGGCAACGAAGACTCGCAGAAAATCTTCGAAGAAACCATGTCTTGGGCGGGCTCATGGCTTGCCAAACACGTTGCGCTTGGGCAAACATGGCCGAAAAACCTCTATTTAGAGGGAATCCAAGGGCTTCTTGCCCAGTTGACACTTGCGGATTCCTTGAAAATCTGCGACAGCTTAGAGGGCCATTTCGAGATGGTTCGGACCGGAAATCTGGATAAACGTTTTCTGGTTATGGGCGCGTATATGGCTTTTGAGACCCGTTAGAGTTGTTGAGCTGCCATGACAAATACCAAAAATTATTATATCACCACGCCCATTTACTATGTGAACGATGTTCCCCATTTAGGCCATACTTACACAACAATTGCTTGTGACGTTCTGGCGCGCTTCAAACGGCTAGATGGATATGATGTCAAATTTTTGACCGGAACAGATGAACATGGATTAAAAGTCCATCAATCTGCGGCCAAAGCAGGAATGTCACCACAAGACTTTACCGATAAAGTTTCTCAAAATTTCCGTGACCTGTGTTCGGTCATGAACTATTCCAATGATGATTTTATTCGCACAACCGAAGAACGACATAAAAAATCTTGCCAGCACCTCTGGAATACCTTGATTGAAAAGGGCGAAATTTACCTTGATAAATATGCAGGATGGTACGCCGTTCGCGATGAAGCCTATTACGCTGAAGACGAATTGCGGGACGGTCCCAACGGCAAAAAATTTGCACCCTCAGGGGCTGAAGTTGAATGGATGGAAGAAGAAAGTTATTTCTTTCGCCTGTCCGCCTGGCAAGATAAATTACTAGCGTTTTATGACTCCCATCCTGACTTTGTTTTACCTGAAACACGGTTTAACGAGGTCAAAAGCTTTGTCCGTGGTGGACTGAACGACCTCTCGGTTAGCCGGACAACATTTGATTGGGGCGTTCCGGTTCCGGGCAATGATAAGCACGTCATGTATGTATGGATTGACGCTCTGACCAACTACATTACGGCCCTAGGCTATCCTGACACTCAATCGCCTGACTTCAAAAAATTCTGGCCAGCAGATATTCACATGGTGGGCAAAGATATTTTGCGCTTCCATGCCGTTTATTGGCCCGCTTTCCTCATGGCTGCGGGGCTGGAACCGCCAAGGCGCGTCTTTGCCCACGGTTGGTGGACCATTGAAGGCGAGAAAATGTCTAAATCCTTGGGGAACGTTATCTCCCCCTATGATCTGGTTGAAAAATACGGGGTGGATGCCTCCCGCTTTTTTGTGATGCGCGAGGTTCCTTTCGGGGGAGACGGCGATTTTTCTCACGCCAATGCCGTGGCACGGATCAACAGTGACCTTTCGAATGGGCTTGGCAATCTAGCGCAGCGGACATTGTCGTTCATCTATAAGAACTGTGAGGGAAAAATTCCCGCTCTATCCGCTTTGAGCGAAAAAGATAAAGCTCTTCTTGCAAAGGCTCAGGACGAGATGCTGAAAACGGTCAGAAAAGAACTTGATCTGCAACGTTTTCACAAAGCCCTTGAGACCATCTGGTCAGTGGTCGATGCCGCCAATGTCTATATTGATACGGAAGCTCCGTGGGCTCTCAAGAAAACAGATCTTTCTCGGATGGGAACGGTGCTTTACGTCCTGACCGAAGTTATTCGCTGCCTCTCCCTCATCATTCAACCCGTCATGCCTACAGCTTCGGCGAAGTTGCTGGATCAGCTTTGTATTCCGTTGGATAAACGTGGATTTGAACAGCTTTGCGCCAAGGGTGCCATTGCCTCTGGAACGGTGATTGACCAGCCGCAAGGGGTTTTTCCGCGTCTTATCGAGACGGCTGTTGCCGCTGAATAGGGGAACCCGATCATGTGGATTGATAGCCATTGCCATCTGGACCACAAACGGTTTACTCCTGAAAATGGTTTGGACGCTGTTTTGCTGCAATCCTCCCTTTGCGGAGTTGAGGGAATGCTCTCGGTAAATTGCCAGATCAGAGAAGAGTTTCCAAGTCTTCTTGCTCTCGTTAAGCCGCTGCATAATGTTTGGTGTTCGGTTGGAACTCATCCCCACGAAGCGGGACGAGATGACGAAAAAACCGTTTCCCTGTCAGAACTTGTTTCCTTGGCAACCTCGGACGAAAAAGTTGTAGCGATTGGAGAAACGGGACTTGATTATTTCTACAAGCTCTCCTCCCCTGAAGATCAGGCCATCTGTTTTCGGCGACATATTCAGGCTTGCCTTGCAACAGATCTTCCTATGATTGTTCATGCGCGTGATGCGGATGCGGACATTGCTCAAATTATCCGCGAAGAAACCGAAGGGAAGGGGATGCGGGGCGTAATGCATTGTTTCAGTTCCGGCCCTGCCCTTGCCGAAGCGGCGTTAGAGCTTGGGTTTCATATTTCTTTCTCTGGAATTTTAACTTTCAAAAAATCCGAAGACCTAAGGGAAATTGCCAAAAAAGTTCCTCTAGATCGGCTTTTGGTAGAAACAGACTCTCCGTTTCTTGCCCCAGAACCTCATCGCGGCGAAATGAATACACCAGCCTATGTCCCCTTGACCGGAAAAGTATTGGCTGACATTCACGAACGTTCTATCGAGGATATGGCCGCCATCACAACACAGAACTTTTTTGCCCTATTTAACAAAGCTCACCTCATATAGGAGGAATTCATGGAAGATATAATCCTGACAGTTCTTGGGTGCTCAGACTCTTACGGAACACCTCGCGCCGGTGGGGATTGGGGGGAATGTGATGAGACCGAACCAAAGAATACGCGGACACGTTCCAGCCTTTTGATTTCTGATGGGGCCAGTACCTTGATTGTTGATACGGGGCCGGATTTTAGACTCCAAACAGTGCGAGAGGGGATCAAACTCATTGACGGGGTTTTTTACACCCATGAACATTCGGATCATATCAATGGGTTTGATGATTTGCGGGTTTTTTTTGAAAGAGCGAAAAAACAAATACCTGTCTTCTCTGTATCTGAAACTCTTGTTGAAATACAACGCCGTTTTCCTCACGCTTTTATCCAGACCTCTCCGACCTATCCTCCCACAGTTACGCCCCGAACCATTGCGCCTACTAATTTAGCAAAACCTCAATTTATTGCCGGAATCGAATTAATTCCCTTTTTGCAAAAACATGGGCAAGGGCAATCATTGGGGTTGCGGATTGGCGACGTTGCCTATTCGACCGATATGTCTAATCTGGATGATGCCGCCATAAATGTTCTAAGGGGTGTTAAAGTTTGGATTGCCGACTGTGCGGACTACTTTTTTGAAACAGCTTTCGTTCACTGCAACTGGAAGAAGCTTCAAGAACTCAACGCAAAAATAGGGGCAGAAAAAGTTTATCTCAGTCACATGAAACACAATGCCGACTATCAAAAGATGAATAATTCTTTGCCTGCGGGTTATCGTATGTCGTTTGATGGGCTCAAAATCCGTGCCAATGGAACGGTTCTAAACGATGAAGGTTGACCTGTTTGATTTTGATCTGCCTGAGAGCGCGATTGCTCTTCGTCCGGCAGAGCCAAAAGATTCCGCAAAGATGCTGATTGTAAAAGATGGAAACTTTGCAGATTCTCAAGTTTGCGACTTACCAGAGTTTTTAACTTCCAAAGATTTGATTGTCTTTAACGATACCAAAGTCATTCCGGCTTATCTGATAGGGCGGCGGGGCGAGGCTCAATTTGAGTGCAATCTTCATAAACGGGAGTCCCCGATTGAATGGCGAGCTTTTGCGAAGAAAGCCAAAAGGCTAAAAACCGGAGATTTGATCGAATTTGGAGAAGGTCTTCTCAGCGCAACGATTGCCGAAAAAGGGGAGGGGGGAGAAATCCTCCTGCGGTTTGATGTTAAGGCAGGGGAGCTTGAAAGAAAGCTTGAGGACGTTGGAACAATGCCCCTGCCCCCTTATATCGCATCCAAACGCGATGTGGATGAGAAAGATTCCTCCGACTATCAAACAATTTTTGCTTCTCGTGATGGGGCAGTGGCTGCGCCAACCGCATCTTTGCATTTCACGGAAAATTTATTGTTGGCTCTATCAAAAAGAGGGGTTCGTTCTGCCACACTGACCCTCCATGTTGGTGCAGGAACTTTTTTGCCTGTTAAGGCGGAAGACACAAACGACCACAAAATGCACGCCGAATGGGGAGAGATTTCTCCGCTGGTGGCCGACCTCATCAACGAAACACGGAGGCAAGGGGGACGCGTTATCGCAGTCGGGACAACGGTTTTGCGACTTTTGGAATCAGCTTCCACTCCCGAAGGGATTGTTCAACCTTTTCAGGGAGAAACCCGCATTTTTATCACGCCCGGGTATAAATTCAGGGCTGTGGACATTCTCATGACCAATTTTCATCTGCCCAAATCAACGCTTTTTATGCTGGTTTCGGCCTTTGCGGGCCTCAAAACAATGAAAGAAGCCTATGCCCATGCCATTAAAACAGGGTATCGCTTTTATTCCTATGGGGATTCCAGCCTATTATTCAGAGATTCCGCTTTATAAGCCTTCTTCTGTTGGCTACAATCGGGGCACTTTTACAACTTGGGAAAAGATAATTATAAAAAATGGAATGGTTATTTGATCCAACAGTTTGGGTTGGCTTGTTTGCCTTGATCCTGTTGGAGTTGGTTCTTGGTCTGGACAATCTGGTTTTTATTGCCATTTTGGCCCAGAGACTCCCCCCCCAACAACGCAATCTAGCGTGCAAAGTCGGCCTGTTATTGGCCCTTGGCATTCGCTTTGTTCTTCTTGCCTTCGTTTCGCATCTTGCGACTTTGAATGAGCCTATCGTTGAATTATTCGGAAGCACTTTCTCAGGCCGTGAACTTCTCATGCTCTTCGGAGGTATCTTCCTACTTTATAAGGCAACGGGAGAAATTCACGGACGACTGGAAGGGAAAAATCATTCGGAAGGCAAGGCCTCTCTCAAAGCCAATTTCTGGATGGTGGTTGCCCAAATTGTTGTGCTGGATGCGGTTTTCTCTCTGGACGCCGTCATTACCGCTGTGGGTATGACCGAACATCTTCCTGTCATGTGGATTGCGGTTGCCTCTGCTATTTTCTTGATGATTGCAGTCAGTGCGCCGTTAATTCGCTTTGTTAACCAACACCCAACCATTGTTATGCTGTGTCTTGGCTTTTTGCTGATGGTTGGCTTTAGCTTGATGGCAGAAGGTTTTGGCATCCATATTCCCAAGGGCTATCTTTACGCCGCGATTGGCTTTTCTGTTACCGTTGAGTTTTTCAACCAATTTGCCCAGATTAAGCTCAAAAAGCGGGTCTCCGAACCTTCGGATATGCGCCAACGGACAGCCGATGCCGTTCTGCGTGTTCTCGGGGCCCGAGATGTGGATGATGCAGCTCAAGACAGTCATGAATTAGGGGTTTTGCTACAACAAGCCTCCCATGAAGATTTGCTCAGTCCCTTTGAAAAAGACTTGCTGAAGGGGGTTTTGAACCTGACTGAACGCCCTATCAGCACCATCATGACACCTCGAACAGACATTGAATGGCTGGATATTGGCGAGAATGATGAAGGAATCCGCAACCAGATTGTTGAAACGTCCCGTTCTCAGCTTTTGGTTGGCAAGGATGACATTGACTCCGCTTTAGGGGTTATAAACCGTGAGGATTTTCTTCCGTTCCTGATCCGTGAAAACCGGATGCCTGCCATTTCAAAAATTATGAAAGAGCCGCTGTTTATTCACGAAAACACCAGCATCCTGAAGGCTCTTGAAACCATCAAAAATGCACGGGCAGATATGGTTGTCGTGCTTGATGAATTTGGCGTGGTCATGGGGGTTGTCACACACCATGACTTGCTGGAAGCCATTGCCGGAGAATTTCCAGAGAGCGACGATGTCGAAGTCGAGATGGAAATTGAAAAGCAAGAAGACGGCAGCTTTATCATTGATGGCAAAGCCTCTATTTACGAGGTCTGCAACAAAACCGGACTGGATTATGAGCCTGAAGGAAAATTTGCAACTTTTGCCGGATTTATCTTGCACGAATTCGCCCGTATTCCGGTTCTAAACGAACGATTGAAATGGAAAGATTGGGAAATTGTCATCTTGGAACTTGATGGCAAACGCATTGGCCGCGTTCAACTGACCAGAACAGAAGTTTCTTGGTGAGCATAAAAAACTATATTTGAACGACCGATATTAAGAATCAATAATAGGACACCTCAACTGAAGTTGGGTCATTTTTAACCTAGCTAACAATACCCGGAGTTCTTTGTCACCCGAGTATAGCACTTGGCTATCGTTCTGACCACTGACGTCATAAACAAAATAGCGAGGTCTACCGACCGCAACAGAAAACCTTGCAACGAGCAGGGGATGCCTAGTCGGAAATTCTACATCCATAACATCCTCAATATTCACACCGACCCCTAGATTGAAAATGCTCCGAAAATCACTGTCTACATCAGAATGAATTGCCATCCTATTAGGAAGATAATTTGGATCTCTGTGCTTATATTCTTCGCAAACATCCCCCAAGTGTACCCATTGTGGCTTATCTAAAAGCTGGTATAGAGGCATATCAGTCCATTCTTCAGGTGCATCACCGACAAGCACCTCATAAGAATTTGGCCTAATAACAACCATCAGTGAGTACTTGGATTTAAGTATACTCAAAAGATCTGACGTCTGATCATCGTTATCAACCGCAAAGGTATTGGCTTTAACTGTCTGGTTCCAGCGGCGGAGAGGATGTGCCTTTAGAAATTCAAGGCGATCTTCTGAATATGCACCCCACAAGTAAATATTTTTCGTGTGGGTTGGTTGCCCTTGTTTTTTACCAGTGACCAGAACGACTGCAATGCTATCGGCAGAAATACCTAAGCGTATTGCCATCTCTGTTAACATACGTCGCCGATTTGTTCCCATGGATGGAAGTTTGCTACTTTTCCACTCATCCACCAATTTCTCAATTTCTGAATTTATCATGATAAGTACAAGCTACCTTGGGATTTAATTCTTTTATTATCCATAATATACATTATCACATCAGAGGGTAGCGTCGGGTCGATTCTATAAAGAGGTTTTTGATCAGCATTTGTAAATATATATTGTGTCACTGACTATCGCTAAAAATAAAAAGTGAATAAAATAAACACATGGATAGAACAGTTTACGGCATTGGAACTCTCATTGTTTGGTCTGTCTCGGCAGTCATATTGGCTTATACAGGGCCAATTCCGCCATTCCAACTCTCGGCTCTGGTATTTCTTATAGCGGCTATAGCGCTTGCCGTTTGGTATAAGTCTCGCGGTGACCTTAGCAAATGTTTTCACATCAAGCTAAAAAGTTATGCGCTTTTGCTTTATGGTATTGGAATTTATACGGTTTTCCTAATTTATGCATTCAAAAACATTCACCCATTTGAGGCGAATACGCTCAACTATCTTTGGCCGATATTGTTGACTATTTTTGTCTCAATCACTCACAATATCAGACCAGCATGGTATCAGCTTACAGGATTGTTGCTGGGATTTATCGGTTGCGTTATTTTATTTTACGGGCGCACTGGCGGCGAAAATATTTTTGAGAATGGCGTACAAACTGGTCATGTTATTGCAATTGTAGCAGCATTGGTCTGGGCTAGTTATTCCGCTGCTACCAAATTCGTAGACTTCAGACAATCAGCTAATTTACCAGTATTCTTAACAATCAGTCTCATTTGTCTGGTATTGCACATTTTGTTTGAGGAAACTGTTTGGCCTAAAACTGAATGGATTTTTGTTGTGTTGATGGGGATTAGTCGTTCGACCTATCTATTCTGGGATTATGCAATGAAGGGCGAGAATGTCGAGCTTCTCTCTTCTTTTGCTTATTTCGTACCACTATTTTCAACGTTAAGCTTAACATTTTTTGGCATTTTGCCAGATAATTCAATGATTGTCTTATCGGCATTTTTGATCGTCAGCGGCTGCCTAATGGCAAATTATAAACTCATCAGAAAACATCTCAAAAAATACAAAGGAAATCAAAGTAAATGAGTCACATGATCAGCTGACTCATTTACTTCTGTGCCTTCATCGGCTACTAAATTTCTAATTTTTGGTGCAAGGCCGCTAAAACATCATCCTTGGCGCGAACAACTCTCCCGGGAACAGGAGACATGGTGATCTCACCGCTTGTAAGTTGGCGATGCATTTCGTCCAGAGGACGCAGTACCCATTTCCTCATTAAAAGGTCACCTTTTTGGTTCTTTTCGCCATCAAGAAGACAGATAACATCGGAACTAGAGACAAAAGGCAGATCAACAACCGTGATAGCATCAACGACATTAACATCCATTTGATCTGGTGAGTGACCAAACACACGGTCTTCCAACACGTTATCACCAAAGGGAGTCCGCTCAACAATCGCCTCGGTAAGAGAGGGCACGCTCAAACAAGGCGTACACATTTCAAAGTGATTGGTCAAAGAAATTTGGTGGCCGTTTGCTTCCAAAATACCTGAAAATCTATCACGACGCGTTTCTAAAATAGCTTGCTTTTGTTGAGGGCCTACACCCTGATACAGTTCTGGAATGATATGAAGAGCCGTAGGCTTTCCTGCCAAACGAATGACAATAAATAGCTCTTCATTAAGCTCGCGCAGAGCAGTCGTGGTAAGGTCGCCTGTTGAGCTTCCAGCCGCACGAGAGTAAGCCCCCGGGTTGACAGCTCCCGCATCTGTTTGTTTCGGAGCCGTTCTTTCAACCGAAGCGTAAAAAACACCGTCAGAGAGGCGAAACAAGACATTCGTCCCGCACCCAACTGTGCATAGGTTTGCCAAGTCTTGATTGCTTTCAACACCAAAATCTTTGCGAGCGCGGGCCAAAATTTCTTCTGGGGCATTCGGATCTTGGAGTTTCATGAATTCGGATTTGAGCCATGCCTGATACTTATCGGGTTTTGACATCACAACTCCGGCGCGGCTCTCAAGGAACTCCAGCAACCGACGGCCTTGGCCATCTACACCCAGCAAGTAGTGGGCGGCGAAGGAGTAAGGAACCCGACCAGCAATAACATCACGATTAACTAGAAGAGGCAGCCCTTCCAGTGCTTCTTTTGGCTGTGAAGCAGAAACGACAAGAGATTCCATTAATTTACCTCCTTAATCTGTGTGCAACAAACTTGTATTTGACAGAAGTATAGCCGCTACCGCTCTCTGTCAAGACGTATTTTCCAACTTTAATTCCCTGTTATCCTTTTTCCTGTTTCATGGTAAGATATAAGGACAATATTGTTTTTCAGGAGAATCGACATCCCCACCCTTCAGTTTGACAATCTGTCTGCGCTGCCTCTGCTTTACGGGGAGCACAACGCCAATATCAATTACCTCGAAAAAACCCTTGGGATTCGCATTCTAGATCGCGGAAATACGCTCAATCTGTCTGGAGATGAAGCTGCCGTAGCTCTGGCGGAAACGGTTCTCCACCGACTTTGGGGCCGTGCCCAGAAAAATTATGATATTTCAATTGCCGATGTCGATGCCGCCATTCATTTTGGACGAAAGGAGTCCTCTGTGACGACTGAAAAATCAAGCCCTGCTGGATCAAATGCAAATGATGAAGCGGTTCAAGACCAAGCCGCTATACAGATAAAACGCCGGAGCTTGATGCCGCGCACACGCAACCAAGCCAAGTATGTTGAGGCTTTGCGCAAAAAGGAAATGGTTTTCGGCATTGGCCCTGCAGGAACAGGGAAAACCTATCTGGCTGTCGCTGTTGGTGTCGAGATGTACGAAAAACAGATGATTGAACGTCTGATTTTCTGTCGCCCTGCGGTTGAAGCTGGTGAAAAACTAGGGTTTCTCCCCGGGGATATGCGGGAAAAGATAGACCCCTATTTGCGCCCAATCTACGATGCGCTGTATGACTTTCTGGGAGCCGAGCGGGTTGAAAAGATGTTGGAGCGCGGCGAAATTGAAATTGCCCCTCTTGCCTTTATGCGCGGGAGAACCCTCTCTCATGCCTATGTCCTGCTGGATGAGGCGCAGAATACGACCTCTGCTCAAATGAAAATGTTTCTAAGCCGGATGGGAGAAGGTAGCCGCATGGTGGTCACGGGCGACCCCAGTCAAACCGACCTTCTGGATGGACAAATTTCAGGCCTGCGTGAAGCTGTCCATATTTTGCAAGACGTGGAAGAAATTTCCTTCATCGAATTTCAAAATGCGGATGTTGTCCGCCATAAATTGGTTGGAAAAATCCTTCAAGCTTACGATGACAGCAAGTAGCCTCTGCCATGCCTGCTGCTAGTACTGTTGTTGTTGATGTCCTTTTTGACTCCCCCGAATGGGCAAAGGCGCGTCTTTCGGCAAGAAAGACTGTCCCTGATCTTCTTGCTTTTGCATGGAATCTTGTTCCCAAGCGGCCTGCCAAGGTTTGGCCAGAAGTGACCGTTACCCTTACAAACGATGCGGCAATCCGTATTCTCAATCGGGACCATCGCGGCAAAAACAAACCGACCAACGTACTCTCTTTTCCCCTTTGGAACTCCATGTCTGCCCTCCCCTGTGTGGGGGAAGCGGTTCCCATTGGGGATATTGTGATTGCCTTTGAAACGATCAAGCGCGAATCAATAGAGCAGGGCAAGCCTCTCAAAGATCATTTTTCCCATATGCTTATTCACGGCTTTCTCCACCTTCTTGGCTATGACCATATTAAGAATGAGGAAGCCGAGATTATGGAAGCTCTGGAGACAAAAATTCTCGGGAAACTAGGTATTAAAAACCCTTACACCTGACTTTTGCTTATGCTAAAACCCCTTTATGTCTGATACCGAACATCATCACGAACAGGCGCGTAAACTGCGCGATTTTTCAGGGGTTGCTCACTGGCTTAAAAGCCTGTTGAACCGCAAGCCCGAAAGCGAAGACGAGGAAGAATCTCTGCGAGGGGCTTTGGAGGAGTATATTGACGTTCTCTCCGCCCAGCAGCAACCAGAAGATGAAGAAACGGCAGCAAGTCAGGAACGAACCTTGCTCAGCAATGTTCTTGACCTGCGTCATACGACCGTCGCCAATATTATGGTTCCGCGTGCCGATATTGTTGCTCTGGATGTTGCCACGCCACCAGACCAGTTTGTAGCAGTGCTTGTCGAAAAACACCACAGCCGCGTTCCCCTCTATCGTGAATCGCTCGATGATATTGTCGGGATTGTTCACATCAAGGATGTTCTTGCTATCTTGGCGCAAGGAAAGACCTTGGTTGTTGAAGATCTTATCCGCGAAGCCCCTGTTGTTTCCCCTTCGCTTCCTGTCATGCAAGCTTTGGTTATGATGAGGGAAACGCGCCAACACCTTCTGTTCGTGGTTGACGAATATGGAGGAATTGACGGGCTGGTTACCATTGGTGATGTTGTCGCCGCGATTATTGGTGAGGTTCAAGACGAGTACGAACAAGATGAAATTCAGG
>JAEUKO010000055.1:0-13503 GCA_016794285.1 Alphaproteobacteria bacterium
GGCGCAAAGGGTTTGGATTTCAGTTCGGGGTGAAATTGTACGCCGACAAACCACGGATGATCTGGAATTTCAACAATTTCAGGAAGCTGACCATCGGGGGACAACCCGCTAAACAGCAACCCTTTGCCCTCTAACCTGTCTTTATAGTCCATGTTGACTTCATAGCGGTGACGGTGGCGTTCGCTGATTTCAGGCGTACCGTAAATTTCAGCAACACGGGACCCTTTTTTGAGCGCGGCTTTATAAGCCCCTAGGCGCATAGTTCCCCCCATGTCCTTATTTGCACTGCGATCAACGAGTTCGTTACCTTTGACCCATTCGGTCATCAATCCCACGACAGGTTCGGAACAAGGCCCAAACTCCGTTGAATTGGCTTCCTTAAGCCCCAACAAGTTACGAGTACTTTCGATAACCGCCATTTGCATTCCGAAACAAATGCCAAAATAGGGAATCTTGCGCTCTCTTGCGAATTGAACAGCTTTAATTTTCCCTTCGGTTCCACGTTGACCAAAGCCGCCAGGAACCAGAATAGCGTGGACATCCTCCAACTCGTGAATATGTCCCTCTTCCTCAAAAATTTCGGACTCGATAAATTTGAGATCAACCTTGACCCGATTGGCAATCCCCCCGTGGATGAGGGCTTCGTTCAAGGATTTATAGCTATCGGTCAGATTGGTGTACTTGCCAACAACCGCGATTTTGACGCTACTTTCTGGATGCCTAACGCGATCTATGATCTCGACCCATTTGCTAAGGTCGGGCCCTTTGTCCGACGGCAGACCAAAGCAATTCAGCACCTGCGTATCCAGTCCTTCCCGATGATAGGTCAACGGGACCTCATAAATAGATTTAACATCAAGGGCCGGAATAACCCGCTTGGCCGGAATGTTACAGAACAGACCAATTTTGCGAAGCTCTTCCTCTTCAATCGGACGGTCGGCACGACAAAGAAGGATATTCGGACGAATTCCCGCACTCATCAATTCCTTGACCGAGTGCTGAGTTGGCTTGGTTTTGAGTTCGCCTGCTGCTGGAATATAAGGAAGCCACGTGACATGAATAAAAATAGCCTTATCATGCCCGATTTCGTTGCTGAATTGACGAATAGCCTCCAGATAGGGAGTGGCCTCAATATCACCAACAGTTCCGCCCGTTTCGACTAAAACAAAATCGGCACTCCCCTCTTTCTCCGAGATGAAGGATTTAATTTCATCTGTAATATGGGGAATAACTTGGATGGTAGCCCCCAAATACTCTCCCCGCCGCTCCCGTTGCAGAACGCTCATGTAAATGCGTCCCGTGGTCGTATTATCGGTTTGCGTAGCGGGACGCCCCGTAAATCTTTCGTAATGTCCAAGATCAAGGTCGGTTTCCGCCCCATCGTCCGTTACATAAACTTCCCCATGCTGGAACGGACTCATAGTCCCGGGATCAATATTGAGATATGGGTCCATCTTACACAATCGCACAGTATAGCCACGCGATTGCAACAATGCGCCCAAGGCTGCGGAGGCGAGGCCTTTTCCTAAAGAGGAGACCACGCCGCCAGTAATAAAAACATATCGTGTCATGTCAATCTGCCAGAGGAACCTTTGGCTCCGATTTGGGTTTTGTTGGGGAAGGTTTGGGTGTCTCGGGAACAGCTTCTTTCTGAGTCGTAGGCTTCGGATCTTCAGTCTTAGCCTTTACCGCATCTTCCGTCTTTTTAGGCTCGTCTCCCTGAGGCACAGCCGGAGCCGTAACCGCAACAGGGGTTTTTGTTTCAGCAACAGAATCTAGGATACTTTTGGGCGCATTGCCTCGCGCTGCAATAACCGCCAAAATCAGGCTGGTTGCAAAGAAACCAATCGCTACAAAAGTTGTTATCTTGGTCAATACATTTGCGGTGGACTGAGCCGAGGCTACGTTCCCCAAGCCTCCCCCCGTTCCGAGGCCAAGCCCTCCACCTTCAGATCTTTGCAGCATAATCAAGACAATCAAAACGAGTGTCACAATCAAATGAATAACCAGAACAACGTGTTCCATAAAAATTCCTGTCCGTTATAGTAAGATTGGCAATGCCTCTTTTTTAGAGAGTATTCTTCGCAATCGCCAAAAACTGATCGGCCTTCAAACTCGCGCCACCAACCAAAGCTCCATCCACATTCGGAAGACAAAGGAGGGTCGCTGCATTTTCAGGTTTAACCGAACCGCCGTACAAGATACGGATTGCATCGGAATTGTCCAGTTTTTCCTGCAATGTTTTTCGAATAACTGCGTGAATTACCGCAACATCCTCTGCTGTTGGGGTTTTTCCAGTCCCAATAGCCCAAACCGGCTCATAGGCAATTACAATATTTTCATAATTTGAGGACGGGGGTATAGACCCATTGACCTGCTCGATTACGACGGCCTCAGCCTTACCTAAGTCACGCTGAGCCTCGGTTTCTCCAACACAAATGATCGTTACAAGCCCTGCTTCATGGGCTTTTTTCGCTTTCCGCGCAATCAAATCATCTGTTTCTCCGTGATATTGACGACGTTCCGAATGGCCAAGAATCACATAACGGCATCCAATGTCCTTGAGCATCGCCGCCGAAATATCCCCTGTGTAGGCTCCGTTTCCAGTTTCAGAGCAATCTTGCCCGCCTAGCCCAACCAGTGGGGAAAGACTTACCCCTACCGCGCCGATATGAACAAAGGGAGGACAGACGCAAAAATCTACCTGCTCGGCCAAATCCGCGTTTTCTTGCATGGAAAGAGCCTCCGTCAGGCTCAAGGCCTCACGCAGAGTTCCGTTCATCTTCCAGTTTCCAGCAATCAGTTTCTTCATGGTGGCTTCCATTTCTCAAATTTTTCTCAAGGCTTGGCTTTGTAATTAGTCCTGTTTATAGTGCCTGACGAATTTACTCAAGTAGGGGTTTTGACAATGATTCTTCGGCATATGCGAAAAGGTATTTTTTCTGCCATGTTTTTAGGCTTGCTTGTTATGGGCGGCGTTGGTTTGGTTCTGACCGACTGGAACGGAATGTTTCGCGGCGGAATTACGAACACAGACCTTGCGGTTATTGACGGCGAACCCCTCAAAATTGCCGAATTTGACCAGAGTGTCCGGCGCGTCTTACGAGCACAGAATATGAACCCTGCCCAAGCGTATGAGCAAGGACTTTTAAGCAGTTTTCTACAAAGCGAGATTTTGAACCGCCTCTTTGTTCGCGAATCGTCTCGCCTAGGCCTTGCCGTTGACGATAAATTTGTTGCAAAAAAAATCCAGAACTTGATTACCCCGTTTACTGGACAAGGAGAAACTCCCAAAGAAGCCTTGGCCCGTTTTCTACAAATGCAAGGAATGAGTGAAGCTGGATTGGTGGCAAAACTGCGCAGTGAGATTTCTACATCCCTGCTGAAAACAACACTCATCCAATCGTCTTACATTCCCTCCCAACTGGCACAGGATATTCAAAAATTTAAGAATGAAGAACGCACCGTCGAAACGGTGTTCCTCACAAACGCTAGCCTGCCAGCCCCTAAAACGCCAGACGATGAGTCTCTCAAAACTTACTATGAAACAATCAGTAGCCAATACATTATTCCCGAAACACGCTCGGCTACGATCGCTCTTCTTGACCCGAAAGGATTGTTGGACGGTGTAGAAGTCTCCGATGCTGAAATTAAAGCCACCTATGAGGAGGCTATCGAAAGTTACAAACTCCCCGAGCAGCGTATTCTTGACCAAGCCGTTTTGAGTAGCGAGAGTCAAGCCAAAACCGTTGTTGAGAAAGCAAAGGCAGGGAGTGATCTCGAATCCGCCGTCAAATCCGCAACCGGAAACACAAAGGCCTATAGTGGGAAAAGCTCTTTCCAAAAAGACGGCCTGATGAAAGAAATTGCCGAGCCTGTTTTTGCTGCCAAATCCGGCGATGTGGTAGGTCCTATTCAAACCCCCCTCGGGTGGCACGTTCTTTTGGTAAAAGAAATTACTCCAGAGAGTACCCAGCCCCTCGAAAAAGTCTCCGAGCAAATTCGCAAAGACCTGATGCAAAACAAATCATCTGACCAAGTTTACGCTCTAACCAGCCAGATTGAGGACCGTCTCGCGGGCGGAGAAGCTCTAGAATCTCTTGCCAAGGAATACAAGCTGACTTTGATCTCCGTTCCATCTTTTCGCAAAGACAGCAAGAACGTTCCCTCTCTCAAACCTCTTGCCAGTAACGAAGAAGCCATTATCAATTCCGCCTTTATCACTCCTCAAGGAGAAACCAGCGGGCTAAACGATTTACAAGATGGTCGTCTCTACACGCTGCGCACGGATAACGTTACTCCCGAAAAGATCAAAGACTTTAAGGACGTCCGCTCCGAAATTATCGAACGCTGGACCCGTGAAGAACGCGCCAAAGCCAATCTGGCTCAAGTTCAAACCTTCGTTGAAGACCTCAATGCTGGAAAAATCAAACTTGATAAAATATCGGCAGGCACACAAAAAGGACCCGTCACCACAAAAATCAGCCGCAGCAAGGAACCTCCCAAAACGCTTTCAGAAGATGCGTATCGCCGCTTTTTATCTACCAATGCAGAAGAGTATGCGTTTGCGGTATCCGCAGATGGAATCACCATTGGTCGAGTCACATCCATCAAACTCGGCCAAGCGTCAACTGAAGACAAAGCCCTTTCTGATACGAAAGAGGGACTGCTTGCAGATCTCAAGCAAGACAATTTGGTCACTTATATGGAATCTCTGCAGAACAAATACAAAGTCAAGATTAACGAATCTCTGCTGAAACGAGCTTACGGCCAAACTGGCACAGAAGCGGAATAATTTTTCTGCAAACATTTGTTGCGTTTTAGGCTGGAATCATTTAATACAAAAGAAGAACAAAACCTGAATTAAACGGGACCAGCCATGTTAACCAAAAAGCAGCGTGATCTTCTTGTCTTTATCCACGATCGAATGTCTCACGGGGACATTGCGCCGTCTTTCGAAGAAATGAAGGACGCGCTGGATCTCAAATCAAAATCCGGCATTCATCGGCTCATTACCGGATTGGTGGAGCGTGGATACCTTTTGCGCCTGCCTAACCGCGCCCGCGCTCTTGAAGTTGTCAGATTGCCAGAAGGGGTTGAGAAAAAAAGCCCAGAGGCTTCGCCGCAATCCCTAAAAAGCAAAATCAATGATCTGGTTGGGGAAATAACCCAGCTCCCCCTACTCGGCAAGATCGCTGCGGGAACCCCGATTGAAGCCATTCAACATGAGGGGGACACCTTTGAAGTCCCCGCCTCTTTGCTCGGATCAGGGGAGCATTACGCCTTGCGCGTTGAAGGAGATTCGATGATTAACGCAGGAATTCATGATGACGATGTTGTTATCATTCGCCGCACACCACAGGCTCCCGATGGCCGCATTGTTGTTGCGTTGGTCGATGGGCAAGAAGTCACCCTCAAAAGACTCTATCGCCGCGAAGGAAAAATTATTCTGGAACCCGAGAACGATGCTTATAAACCTCGCGTTCTGACTCCTGACCGCGTCCAAATTCAGGGAGAGCTATCTTCCCTTATCCGAACCTACCACTAGGGTGTGTTTTGTGGGCTTCTCCGTCCACGGGCGATGCCCCCTAGTCTCTTCAACTGTCGTGATTTGCCCACGAACCAAAGAAAAGGCTCCGGTTTTTCTAAGTCTTCGCAGGTCATAGACTTTCTCCGGCGAACAAGAAGGGGCGGCAAAATAAATCGGTGTAATAACCAGATCAGCCCATGCGCAATCTGCCGCCAAGGCATAGGCTGATTTTCCAAAGACAATCTTTTTGCCGCCCGTTTCGATACGGCACGCTTCGCCATCACAGGCAACCACAGCGGTTTTTCCAATCTTCAACTGGCCTTCTCGTGGAAAGTAAAGCGGTTTGAAAGCCGGCCCATACCCCAACCGCCGCAGCCATGTCTCGGCTTCAAATTTTCCTGTTCGCGCAGAAGACAAGGCAAGATCATCACCGCTGCGCACCAGAAGGAGATTGGCTTCACTTGATACAATCAGGTCGGGACTATCCCGAAGAGAGGAAACTCCGACCAAAAGAAGAGCCAAAACCAAAGGAAAAACCGCCAAGCGGCGGAGGCGTCCTTCAAACAAAAACGCGATCAGAGCCGCCACCGAAAAAAGGACAAGGGAGGAAAACGGAATTGCCGGAAGGTTAAGAGCTGCCCCGGGCAATGATGCAACCCCCCGCGCAATGACCAACATCCACTCAACGCCGTGCCCCATAATTTGCAGCGGCCAATCCGCGTACCCAAAGGGCATAAGCAGAAACGAAACAATGAGCATCGGCATGATGATAAGGCTTGAAAGCGGAATAGCCAACCCATTGGCCAGCACGCTATAAACCGCCACCTGCTGAAAGTGATAGGCCGCAAAAGGAGCCGTAGCAAACGATGCAACCAGTGTTGTTGAAAGAGCCCCAACCACATACAGGATAATTCGCCGCAGGACACCAGAGTCCCTATTCCATGCCAGCCAATAAGGCCGCATGAAATCAGCAAGGGCGACAAGAGCCACCACAGCCCCAAAGGACATTTGGAAACTCGCACTCCAAATACTTTCAGGAAAAACCAACAGGACAACCCCTGCGGCAAAGGCAACCATGCGCATTGAAAACGGCGAACGGTCCAACATAATGGCAAGAAGCGCAATCCCCGTCATCAACATGGCGCGGTAAGTTGGAACCGATGGGACCACCAAGGCAACGTAGAGAAGACAGGCAATCAGAGCAACGAAGGCCGCTATTTTTTTGATAGGCCACCTCAAAGCAATATAAGGGATGGTAGAAAGAAACAGCCGCACCAGAAAGAAAAAAGGCGTCGCCACCATCGCCACATGAAGACCCGAAATAGAAATAATATGCGCAAGACCGGACAATCGCAGAGCCTTCCAGTCTTCCTCAGCAATAGCCGCTCGCTCTCCGGTCATCAGAGCCGATACAATTCCGGCCACACTTTGAGGAACTTTTTGGTTGATTTCTTCTGAAATTTTCATCCGCAAGCGTTCTAGGAAAAAGTGTCTCTCTTCCTCTGGCCTCGCCAGAATTTCCGCCTCACTCAAAGCAAACCCCAACGCACCTATTCCTTGAAAGAAGAAGAACCTTTGGAAATCAAAAGCCTCTGGCATAACAGGAGAGGATGGGGGATGAAGTTTGGCCAGAACCCGAACACGTTCCCCCAAATCTGCTTCAATCTTCGTCCGAAAAGTTAGCCTAACTTTTCGGGGCGTCTCCTCTGGCTGCCATTTTTCGATAACCACATCATCCAAAATAAACAACCACCCCTTGGCATCTTCTTTGGCTTCGCGGTGAATGACAACCCCTTCCAGCAAAACCGGACGGGTTTCATGAACCAGAACCGGAGCCTTTACCAAATACGTTCCCAACTGCGCCGCCGATGCCCCAAGCACCGTCCAAAAAAGGATGGAAGCCAGTAAAAAAGGCAAGAACCACTTCTCCGGCTCATCGCGGCGATGAAATCGCCAGAGCATGGCCAGCCAAAAACTGACCGATGCGGACAGACCAGCACCCGTTACCGTGAAAGACGGTTCGGCGGCAAGATCAAAATAAAGAGCGGACCCCAACCCCAAAAACACAGGAATCCACAAGAGCAAAGCCTCCCTTTGCCCTCCAAGCTCATTCGCAATTGTCTCACTTATTTTGCCCCAAGCAAAATTCACGCGAATACCCCCTTGCCAGTTTTGTTTTAATCCAATACCAATTCCGTATGACAATTGTAACCAGATTTCCTCCCTCCCCCACCGGTTTCATGCATATTGGAACGGCCCGCACCGCTTTGTTCAACTGGCTTTATGCCAAAAGGCACAGGGGGAAAATGGCTTTTCGGATTGAAGATACCGACCGTGCCCGCCATTCAGAAGAAGCGGTAGAGGCCATTATTAACGGCATGAACTGGCTAGGCCTCGATTGGGATGGAGAGGTGATTTCACAATACGCTCGCCGCGAACGTCATGTAGAAGTTGCCAAACAATTGGTTGAAATGGGCAAGGCCTATTATTGTTACTGCACGCCCGAAGAACTGGACGAAATGCGGAAACAAGCCGTGACCGAAGGACACAGCCAGTTCTATGACCGGAGGTGGCGCAATCGCTCCCCTTCTGAAGCTCCTGAAGGAATCTCGCCCGTTATCCGAATCAAGGCTCCGATAGATGATGGGGATCAGGTGGTTTTTGACCATGTGTTAGGGGAAATCAGAATCCCCACGTCTCAACTTGATGATATGATTATTCTGCGCAGTGATGGGGTTCCGACCTATATGCTAGCCGTGGTGGTTGACGACCACGACATGGGCGTGACACACGTCATACGCGGGGACGATCATTTGAACAACACCTTCCGTCAGAATATGGTTTACCAAGCGATGGGGTGGACTCTGCCGGCCTATGCCCACCTGCCCCTCATTTTAGGTCCAGACGGAGCCAAACTTTCCAAACGTCACGGCGCAACGAGCGTCGAAGAATACAAGGCGATGGGTTACCTGCCCGAAGCCATGCGGAATTATTTACTGCGCCTATGTTGGGCTCACGGCGATGACGAAATCATTACCACAGAACAGGCGATTGAATGGTTCGGCTTTGAAGGTATTGGCCAAAGCCCTGCGCGGTTTGATTTTGAAAAATTAAACTCTGTAAACGCCCATTACATGAAAATTGCCGACAATGGGAGATTGACCGCGCTCACCAAAGAAATTTTGGAAACCCAAGGATGGAAAGTTTCCGCGCTTGAAGAAAACCGCCTTCTCTCCCGTATGGACGAGTTAAAGTCAAGAACGAAGAATCTTGTTCAACTTGCTGAAGAGGCTGCATTTTTTGTAAAATCCATTCCTTACGACTTTGACGAGAAAGCAAAAGCTCAACTTGACGAATCCGGAAAAAAAGCTCTGCAAGTTCTTCATGATAATTTGAAAACATCCGATGTTTTCACGGCTGAAGAAATTGAAAAGCTGTGCCGCTCTATTTCTGATTACCACTGCGGCGGCAAACTGGGCAAAGTCATGATGCCGTTTCGGGCAGCCTTGACCGGACGCAGCGTTTCTCCTTCTATTCCTCACGCCGCAGAAGCATTAGGGAAAGAAGAAACTCTCGCTCGCCTCGCTTATGCTATTCAGCTTAAAGCTGTATAGATTCCTTCTTTGTCCTCTTCCTTAAATCTATTTTAACGGTTTGCGGATTAAATGGCCTTTGCCCGCCGTTTCATGCGACTCACATACAATTTTTCATAAGGAAAACACAATGTCCGATCATAGCGAGACCCCAACCGGAAAAACTTTTACACTGACCAACGACCAAAGTGGAGAGTCGTGGAAGCTTCCCGTCCTTGATGGAACCGTTGGCCCCAGCGTCATTGATATTCGCCCGCTGTTTGAAGAAACCGGACATTTTACCCTCGACCCTAGCTTCACTTCAACCGCTAGCTGTAAATCACGCATTACGTTCATTGATGGAGACAAAGGCGTTCTTCTTCACCGTGGGTACAACATCAAAGAGTTAGCCGAGAAAAGCAATTTTGTCGAAGTTGCTTACCTGCTCCTCTATGGCGACTTGCCAAACAAAGAACAATACTTGGAATTCAAAAAGAACCTGACCTATCACACCATGGTTCATGAACAGCTGCAATTTTTCTATCGGGGCTTCCGGCGTGATGCCCACCCAATGGCTGTCATGTGCGGCGTTATTGGCGGGCTTGCCGCGTTCTATCATGACTCGCTGGACATTTCCGACCCGCGCCAACGTGAAATTTCCGCGCACCGTTTGATTGCCAAGATTCCAACGCTTGCCGCGATGGCTTATAAATACTCGATTGGTCAACCGTTCATGTACCCGCGCAACGATTTGAACTTTGCCGAAAACTTTTTGTATATGTGCTTCGCGGTTCCGGCTGAGCCTTATAAAATCAATCCTATTCTGGCCGATGCGATGGATAAAATTCTTGTCCTGCACGCCGACCATGAACAAAATGCCTCAACATCGACTGTGCGTCTTGCTGGTTCATCGCAAGCCAACCCGTTTGCGTGTATCGCGGCGGGGATAGCCTCGCTCTGGGGACCTGCGCATGGAGGAGCCAATCAGGCCGTTCTTGAAATGCTGGCAGAAATTGGAACCAAAGATCGTATTCCCGAGTTCATTCAAGGTGTAAAAGAAAAACGCTATCGCTTAATGGGTTTTGGTCACCGCGTTTATAAAAACTTTGATCCTCGCGCTACAGTCATGAAAGAAACCTGTGACAAGGTATTGGCTGAACTGGGCATCAATGATCCTGCACTTGAAATTGCGATGGAGCTGGAACGCATTGCCCTTTCGGATCCATATTTTGTTGACCGCAAACTCTATCCCAACGTTGATTTTTACTCGGGCATTATCTTGAAGGCGATGGGATTTCCGGTAAGTATGTTCACGGTTCTTTTTGCTGTAGCGCGGACCGTAGGCTGGATTTCGCAGTGGAAAGAAATGATGGAAGAACCAGCCAACCGCATTGGTCGTCCCCGTCAGCTTTACAATGGAGCAGCGCCTCGTGACTTTGTTGCTCTTGATAAACGAAAATAGAACTAAGTTTCTCTGATAGGTGTGAGAGTGAACGCTGCAGCTTCGTCTGCAGCGTTTCTCTTTGAGGGAGATTGAAGAAGTGTTTCGATTTGAGCAAAAGCAGCGGTCTGAACTTTTCGCTCTGCTGCATCAAAAAGAACGCGCCGCATGACGGGAGTAATTTTTTCTGGAACTGCATCACTTTGAATAAATTCAGGGACAACTAGGTGACCCAACAAGATATTTGCCAAATGAGCGAATTTACTGCACACCAATCGCCGTACAATCTGCCAAGTTGCCTTGTTCATCTGGTACACAATAGCATGAGGGACACCAGCAAGGCTAATTTCAAGTGCCACTGTGCCCGAAACAGCCAAAGCCGCAGTGCAAGCCCGAAACGCATCCCATTTCTCTGATCTATCTGTCGTAAGGCAGAAATTAAGTCCCGCTTCTTTCATAAGTTTCGACAAAGGCTCGGCCCACCGATCAATCGTTGGAACAAGAAAGAAAAGATTAGGGTTCTCGCTTGCTAATTTTTTGGCTACCTCCAAAATGACTGGAGAAAGGCGTTCAATTTCTGCCCTCCTGCTTCCGAAAAACAGCCCCAAGACTGGACGCTCTGGAAGAAGATCGTGATCTTTACGAAATTTTTGACCATCACCTTGCAAAACTCCCGCCTGTAATACTGGATGCCCAACCACAATTGCAGAAAGTCCTTCTCGTTCAAAATAGGGGGGCTCAAACGGAAATAAGCAAATGATCCCATCCAGGAAACGCGCAATATGCCTTGCCCGCTTTGGACGCCACGCCCAAACGGTGGGGGCCACATAATGAATTTTCTTGGCCCGCACACCAAGTTTTTTTAGACGTTCCTGCACCCGAAAGGAAAACTCCGGACTATCAATTGTCACCACAATATCGGGATCAAAAACTTTAATCGCCATCACTGTTTTGGCAATCAAATCCATGAAGTGAAAGATTTTTGGTACGATTTCAAAAAGCCCCATGACGGAGAGCTCTTCCATTTTGAAAAGGCTCTCGTGAAGTCCAGCGGAGAGCATCTTTGTCCCTCCAATTCCTCGCACTTCAAGCGTAGAGTCTGCTGCGTACAACGAAGACAGTAAGGCTGCGCCCAACTGGTCGCCAGATTCTTCTCCTGCTATTATAAATACTTTTGTCATTCTTCGTTTAATCCCAACAAGAAAATTTTGTGATGATTTGCACGCGCCGTGACTTCTTCTCGGTCAAGAACCAGAGTGCGTCCAGCCTCGATAACAATACCAACAAATCCCTGTTCATGAGCGGTTTCAATCGTTTTAACCCCAATAGTTGGCATATCAAGAGCCGTATCCTGTGCAGGTTTCAATACTTTGACTAGAATCGGCCCCCGCCCCTCTCTTTTTATTTTTCCGGCCTGCTCCATTAAGGTTTTTGTTCCCTCACTACCTTCGCACCCCAAAACGATTCCTTGCTGAACAACCACGGACTGCCCCTTGTCCTTGCGTCCCCAGTCTTTGGCTGTTTGGAATCCTAAACGAATACTATCCCAGTCCTCTTGCAAGGGAGAAGCTTCTGAAAACAAACCTGCGGGGGCAAGAAGGTCTGGGATATATTCCTGCACGCCATGAAGGATAAACCCGTCTGATTCCAATTCCTCTCTCACCACACGGAGCAGAGCATCATCTCCCAACGCACGCAAAGCAACTTTGAGAATGACCTTCATTCCTCGCTGATCCGCACGAATTTGTGACCATTCCGGTTTTTTGAGAGCTCCGGCGAGGACAATATCTTTGACGCCAGATCTTTTTAGATACTCAATCATACCGCCAGCACAACCAATCGGTAGGATAATGTGTTCCCGCGCCATAAATAAATCTGGGTCTGTTATTCCTTCAAGAGCTACGATGTACGGGGAGATCCCCGCCATCTCCCAGTTCGAGAGAAGCATTTCAGGGAGTCTTCCCTGTCCTGCAATCAAACCTATTTTTTTTAGGCTGATTTTTTCTGAGGCGTACATAAGGGAAACCGTGTTTTAAGACGAGCAAACTCAATAATCTGCTTGACCGCTTCGTCTGTAGAGAAATCGTTGGAAACCATTTCTATTCTCTGGTCCATTGTTCCTTCGTCACCAAACAGCTCGTTAAAAGCTCTCTGCAAAGTGCGGATTTGATCCTTATTAAACCCATTTCGCTCAAGGCCAATCAGGTTAAGACCGGCGAGGAAAGCTCTCTCCCCTTTAACCCGTCCATAGGGAATCACATCGCTTTCAACACCAGACATTCCGCCGACAACAGCGTAGGCCCCAATGCGAACAAACTGATGAATAGCGGCAAGGCCTCCGATTAACGCATGATCTCCCACCACCACATGACCGCCAAGCGTTGCATTGTTCGCCATGATAACATGGTTCCCCACAACGCAATCATGTGCCACATGGGTACTCATCATAAATAACCCTCCATCACCGACAGTGGTTTTCATGCCTCCGCCCTCGGTCCCGGGATTCATCGTACAGTATTCACGGATCGTATTCTGACGGCCAATACGCAACTCGGAATCTTCACCGTGAAACTTTAGATCTTGCGGAGGATTGCCGATAGAGGCAAATGGGTAGATCACTGTATCCTCGCCTACAGTTGTTCGGCCCTCAATCACGACATGGGATTTAAGAACAACGCGGTCCTGTAAAACGACTTTCGGCCCGACAATGCTGTAAGGCCCAATTTGCACATCAACGCCAAGCTGGGCTTTGGGATCAACAATTGCGGTTGGGTGAATTTGTGTACTCATGTTCATCAGGCTGGGCCAAAAGATTAAAGGGAGCAAGTCACGTTATTTTTCAAGCTGTTACGCTTGTTCTGGATCTAAAATCATCGCGCTGTATTCGGCTTCGGCACAAAGAGCCCCTTCAACCCGCGCTTCTCCTTTGAATTTCCAGACATTCCCCCGTGATTTGATAA
>JAEUKO010000056.1:0-12849 GCA_016794285.1 Alphaproteobacteria bacterium
GAGTGAGGCAAAAGCCTCACAAGATTCTGGATCCCGTTTGTGCCAGCGTCCTGTGGACGCGCCAACGGGATGACGGGGGGAAAGGTTTTTACACCGCCATAGAGTGACGGTGCGAGGGACGTACAAAAACCCCCACAGCCCTCAGACTATCCTGTTGGCATTCTCCCTGATTCTAGAGGGGGGCTGGAGAAAAGTGAGCGCGTTCTATCCAGCGAGAACAGTCTTTTGCGACAAACAGAAATCCTTCTTGAGTTGCTCTATCAAACGCTGCTTGGAGAGTTTCGATGCCATCAAGAGTGTTGCCTGTTAATAAGAAAATTTTTCCTAAGATCCCTGAACGCATCATCAAACGGATTTCCTCCCCTGAATCATGCGACAAATCCAGAGCTAATCTAAAATGCTCAAGAGCCTTATCGGTCTGCTCAAGCCCGGCAAAGCAATCCCCCAGAGGATGCAGAAGCCAAGGATGTCCTTTGTCTAATTCTGCGGCTCTTTTGAAATATGGGAGAGCCTCCTCAAAACGATCGAGGTGAAGAAGGCAATACCCAAGATTCTTCTGATACGCAAGGTTTTCAGGGGCTAACCGTGCAGCTTCTTGGAAACAGGGAAGAGCCTCCTTAAAACGATCGAGGACGTAAAGACGGTACCCCCTTTTATTGTGATACTCAGGGTTTTCCATTAGCTCCTTGAGGATTAACCCACCTACAGGACACAGCGTGTATGCGTCCGCGCCATCTGGTGCTCTGACAATCATTCGCACAGTTCGGGAAAGGGACAGCAAATTCTCGGCAACACTTGGTAAGGAAAGCATTTGGTTCCCCGGGTTAAAGGCTGCCAGTCTTCTCCCAAACTCTTCGGTATTGGTATAGTTAGGTCCTGTTTCGGTAGGTAAATTGAACAAGGAAAAGAAGTCTAAAACGGAAAGGCCATTGTCAGACAAGATACAAATGAATTTCTCTTCATCCTCTTCTCTCAGGACCCGGGTAACATTTTCGCCCCATCTTGTCAGTCCGTAAAGAAGATTTTCTTGGGAGGGTCTCGGGGGAAATGGTAAGATCATTCGCAGATCTCGCAGGTCTTTGAGGTATTCTTCCACGGGCTTGGCTAGCTCTGCACCAGCCTCAACAACACGGTTATGGATGTCCTCCACCTTTTGCGGAATCGGATCGCCCGTCTCGTTCAGAAACGCAAGCAGACAAGCTTTGTACGTCGGATCTGTGTGCACGAAAGCCACAAGACTAGGTGTTATTTCCCCGATAAAAAATCCTTTCTCAAGCGCGTATTGGGCGATGTCCCGGAGTACCTCCCATTGATGGCCCCAGTCCGATAGTATCCACGTAGGTCTTGAGCCACCGCCTCTCCGGAAAGCTTCGTGAGCGAGAGTTTCCACCGCAAATCGTGCATGATCGGCGATGTAGCGTGAGCCAGACGTCAAGGCTTGGGCGAGGAACGCTAGCACCTCTTGATGGAGGGGCTCCATGTCTTCTGGTGTCGCTTCGGGCTGCAAACGCAGTCTTCTCAGTTTCCTTATCATTGTCGCAAAGTACGCGTCTTGTCGCTCAACGTGATGGATATTCATAGTTCGATAGCGCACTCTATTCCTCCTGAATACGGATGGCTGGCAGGGTCACCAATAAAGCAGCAACCGCAGGGCAGTCATCAACTAAATATTACGTATAATTTCCCGACTAGCAGGCTATATAGATTTTGTCAATATCCCAAAAGGGGGATAAAGAGCAGAATACCAAATGCTTAACAAGCGAGATGATCACCTGTCAAATTTTCATAGTACGCGCCTCCTTCCCCGCGTAGGCGGAGATACGGCGTATTTAAGCCAGACCCCCGCCTAAAGCGGGGGTGACGGGAGGGAAAGGATGCGGGGGTGACGGGGGGGGGGGGTCCAAATGGGGGGGGTGGCAGGGGAAAAGATTTCTATACCGCCATAGAGTGACGGTGCGGGGTTTCAAGCGGCGGCAAATATTCATCAAAGCTTGCGGCAATAATTCGGACCAATGGTCTCGCTTCGGGTTTGATGGTGAGGAGCCCGTCTGCCGTTAGGCTCGCCAATCCATCGCGCACAAAAGGCGTGAGCGAGAGGCAAAGCGTTTCCAGTTCCTCGCGGGGCAGTCCATGCTTCGCCCAGATTGTTTGCACATTGACCGCAAGATTACACATCAGCCCATCAATGATTTCTTTGCGGGCTTTGTCTTCCCCTTGGAAAACATAGCCTTTGGCAACTGGCAGTTGGCCATTGTGCAAAACCGCTTCCTGATAGTCATGAGAGGAGGTGGTGTTTTGCGCGTAGCCTTGCGGCAGTTGGGATATCGCCGAGACGCCAAAGCCAATCAACGCATCCGGCGCGATGTTGGTATAGCCTTGAAAATTCCGGCCCAAATGACCTTCGCTTTGGGCTTGCGCCATTCCATCTTGGGGGCGGGCAAAATGGTCAATTCCGATGGCCTTAAACCCTGCTTCCTCAAGAATTTTTGCGCCCTCCATAAAAAGATCATAGCGCAGAGTATTATCGGGAAGAGCGTCCTCCGGAATAAGGCGCATATTTTTCTTTTTCCACGGAACATGAGCATAGCCGTAAAGAGCCACGCGGTCCGGTTTGAGCAGCAAAGCATAATCCATAGAGCGCGTTAAGCTGCGCAGTGTCTGGTAGGGAAGCCCGTAAATAAAGTCAAGGTTGATGGAATCAATCCCCGCTTCGCGCAAGGCCATCGCCGCCTTATACACCACATCAAAAGGTTGAACCCGATTGACGGTTTCCATGACTTTTGGGTCAAAATCCTGAACCCCCAGACTGATCCGGTTCACCCCCGTTTGGGCGTAGGTTTTGGCGAGAGATGGAGTCATGTGACGCGGGTCCACCTCCACCGCAATTTCGGCATCTTCGGCAAAGGTGAAGGACTCTTTGAAGCTTGTCATCAGAAGCTGAAAATCTTCTTCTCGCAGCATCGTCGGAGATCCACCGCCAAAGTGAAGATGGGTCACAATTTGTTGATGGTCCAAGCGGCGGCCCATCGCCACAATCTCACGGCGCAGAAGATGAACGTAATCTTCCACCGGCGCGTAGCGTTCCGTGATATGGGTAAAGCATCCGCAATAGTGACAAAGCTTTGGGCAAAAAGGAATATGGACATATAGCGAAAGGCGGCTCCCTTTTGCCAGAGCGGCAAGCCATTCGGCATAGGTATCCGCCGGAAAATCACTTTGAAAAATGGTCGCTGCCGGATAACTGGTATATCGAGGCACAGCCCGATCATAGCCGAGAATTTTATTCTTGAGAGGGATAACCGTCATGCCAACACTCTATGCTTAACCTGAAAGGCCAAGCTTAGCGCATCGCTATCGTCCCTACAAGTAATTGTGCAAAGACAGCCGAATGACGCGAACCGAGGCGGAATAGGCGGCTTCCAGCTGGGTCTGGACTTCTTGCAGCTCAACCGAGGCCGAGGCAATATCCGTATGTTTGATGTTGGTAATCAGTGTTTTCAAGTTGACAATATCTTCATCATTTTGCTGGGTCTGGTCTTCGATGGTTTTCGAATTGGCCGAAAGAGCCCCGCGAATATCGGCAATCCCTCTGACCGATTGTTGGAGCAAGCCGAGAGCTTCGGCAATGGCGGTTTTGTTGGCCGAGTTGTTGACAATCAAGTTATAGGCCCTAAGCCCTCTTTCAAAAGCAGGATTGTTGGCCAGTATGCCATAGTTGACCGTGAGTGTTTCGGACATTTGTACCGAGTTGATCGTTGTGTTGCCTTGATAGTAAGAGCTGTTGACAACCGAAGGAGGAACTTGAGGAGTCCAGAGAGGGTCTGTGAGGTCAACAGGTTGAGTGTCAATATCCGATCCGGCGTAAACATAGCGGCCTGCCATTTTCAAATTTAACAAGGCCGCCATTTCATTCATACCAACTTGGGCTTGGGCCTGCGTCACAGTGGGGGAGAGGATGTCTCCTCCAAGAGCTGTCGTCGCCCCTGCGATCATCGTGTTCAACAAAGCGTCCATCCGTCCCAGAGATTCATACATCGTATCAACAACAGCTTTGACGGTTACACCGTTATTCGAATAGGCCTGCAGCCGAGATTGAGATGTTTCAATATTCAAGAGACGCTGGGAATCGCGGGCAATTCCCTTGTAATTCGTGGTTTTGAGGCCAGAGCTGATTTGAGTGTTCACATCTCCGTATTTGACCTGCAGACGCAAGTTATCCGCAATCAAGTTGTTCGTAAAAGCAAAAGTAGCAATGCGGTTCACCATAGCGAACTCCTGTTTCTAAAGAATAGCATCCAAGAGATCTTGCATCATCTTCTGAATGGTTTGAATCATTTTTGCCGAAGCCGCATAGTGGTTTTCAAGCACAACCATTTTTGCAGTTTCTTCATCAATATTGACCCCTGTTTTACTATCAAGGACTGTTTTAGTCTGGTTGTAGGTCAAGAAAGCTGTGTCTGCTTCAGTTTGAGAAATTTTAGCTTGAGTCGCTGCATCGGCCATGATGGCTTCGACATAGCGTTTGAGAGTGTTGGCTTGCGCTCCGAAATTACCTGCCGCCGCGAAGGCAACATTGACGCTTAGTTGATCGGAGAGCGCATCCGCTACACTTCCATCCCCCCGCGCCACACCGCGATCACCCACCGCCAAAGTCGCGCTGGCCGAGAGAATGCCAACCGGCAGGTAGTCGTTGCCGTTTTGCAAGTAGCTGTTGATGTTGATGGTTTCGGCCCCCGTTCCCGTGAACATATCATTGAGACCAAAATACATCGAAAACCCTTGAGATGTGGCCGTCACATCACTGGTCATCTCGTTAAACGTAACCCCAGAAGTGGCGGGAAGAACGGAAATGGAAAGCTCACCATCAGCATTGAGTGTGGCTGTAATCCCCGCCACCCCGTTGAGCGCAACCAAGACATCGTTAATGGTTGCCATAGGAACAAGGTTAATGTCGGCGAGGCTTTGCACAATCCCGTTTTCATCGGTCACAGCCACCCGCACACTCCCTGTTGCGGCAAAAGCTGTGGCAGGGGTCAAGCCTTGAAGCGTTCCCTCCATAGGGTTGCGGGGCGGAATCGAAGCCCCTGTATTCAAAACGGTATTAACCTGATCTTTCAGAACATTGGCAAATTCATCCAGTTTTTCTTGTTCTTGAACATACACACCATCCCGCAAATTTATGAGCGCAGCCAAGCGGCCTGAGCGAAGGTCAGTGGTAATATCTATTCCATCAAGGTCCAACGTATCAAACCCCGCAGGATAAAGAATCGTCCCGTTGATAAAAGAGGTCGTTGTGTAATCTATATGGTGTGGAATAGAGGTCAAAAGAGGCATACCGGATTCCAAATAAACCTGAACGCGGTTATTGCTGGTAAAGAAGTATTGAATATCAATCTCGGCTCCAAGGTCGCGCAGAGCCTGCATTCTTTGATCTTCGTATTCAGCAATACTTCCATCAGTGGTTTGGCCGTTGCTTACTTTGGTATTCAGCTCATCAAGCTTGTCTAGCAAAGCGTTGATAGTTGTAACAGTCTCGTTTATTTTTTGCTCAGCCTGCGTCCGCAAGTTCTGCACATCACCGGAGAGGTTGCGCATCTCGTTGGCCAGATTGGTGGCAACAGAAATAACCTCGGAGCGGTTGGCGTTGGTTTCTGGATTGGTCGCCAGATACTGGAGCGCAGAGTACATATCGTTGAGGTAGCTACTCATAGTCGTTGCCCCCTCGGTGCTTCCGAGCTGGCCAGAGTAGTAATCAAGGGAATCGGCAATGGTCGTTCTATAGGTTGAAAGACCTATATCCCCAACCAGAGAGGCGCTCAAAAACCTGTCAATTGAGCCAACAATCATGCCCGAGATCGGTGCGGCCCCTGCATTGGTTGTGATATAGCGCGTATCCAAAGTTTTGCGCGAATATCCGACTTTATCGGCGTTGGTAATATTCTGCGCGGAAACGGAGACCTTGGTATCCGTGGTCATCATTCCCAAAACAGTCATATTAAGCGCGTTGGTTAGTGGCATTTGCCTTCTCCCGATACCAAAGATTTAATTTCGCCATGCTCGGCAAATTTTTCCTGCCGATGTTTCATCATGGTTCTCATCTGAAAGCTGGAGTTAATGGTCAAGGCATTGCGGATCCGGCTGATTTCCTCAATCAATATGCTTTGCATGGACGAAGACTCCTGTTCCTTCGAAAGAGCACCAAGCAAGTTTCGTGCCTCGCTCTCAAAGCGGTTCATCAAACCAACCTTGCGCAGAATATAAGCTTCGAAACTCAAGGCCCCCTCTTCGAGAAGAATGGCATTCTCATGCTCAACGATACTCAAAAGATCGCGTGAGAGAGAGAGAAACTCATCTAGACGATCCTCTAATGGGCTAGAAGATGGGCGAGCGTCAGGCTTGCTTGTTCCAGAAGGTGACAGCATTATAGTCTCCATATTTGGTATGGTTGGTTTCTACTTTTACTTTTTACTTTTCCCGCTATCGCCCTGACGGGTCTCATAGGACTGGCAGGCTTTGCGGCTATCAAGGTTACGGTCCATTTGCTTTCTTGTTTCTTCCCTGTCTATCTCTAACTGGTTCGTATAACCGGTCAGAGATTCAATCGTATTGACAAGCAAGGTCTGGACCTTATTTCTCTCATCCTCAGGCAAAGAGGCAAGATGGGTTTGAATATCCTGCGGGCTTGGAACAGTGAGCTTGCCAGCACTGATCTGTTCAACCAGAAAGGCCATATCACTGTTTTCTTCCAACGCCTTCATAAAGAGATTCAAATGAGCCATCTTACCTTAATTCCTTATATCACTTAACGAACAGCATTGATGAGCTCTTGGAACATCTGGTCTGCCGTACTCACGACTTTCGCGGCAGAAGAATAGGCCTGCTGGGCGATAATCATTTTGTTGAACTCCTCGGACGTATCGGTTGTGGACTGTTCCAAGGCACTGGAAACAATCTTACCAGCGTTCCCTTGTCCAGGAAGACGCAAGTTATAGTTCCCCGCATTTTCGTTTTCATCATAGATGGTTCCGTTGACGTGGGTCAAGCCCAGCGGGTTTGGGAAGGTGGCTACCGGAATCTGGAACACCGGAAGACGAACCCCGTTCTCGAAGAAGGCGGTTACCAAACCTGTATCATCAATCGACAAGCTGCTGAGTTGTCCAAAACGGACCCCATCTTGGTCAATCAGGTAAATCTCAAGGCCCGGGATCGTGGTATTCGAGGAGAACTGGGTCAAACCATCAGTATTCCCCACTGTCCCCATGTCGAGGGTTACGGTGCTGTTTGAGGCCCCTGTGGTGAAAGCTGCCAAGTCAAAGGAGGTCACCGCAGGCAAGAAAGAAGCAATCGAGCCATCTCCGTTGAAGGTAATAGCTATGCTGTTTTGAAGACCTGCTGTCCCACTGTCGGTATCAATCGTTGCCGAGGGGAGGCCCGTACTGGTTTGAACCGGTGTGGCAAATGTTGCTGTCCATGAGTTGGCTGCGGCTTTCGTCCATACAATGCCAATCGTATGGCTAACCCCCAGCGCATCAAAAATCTCAATCGAGTTGTTAAATGTATCGGCAACCGCAGCATTAGCCGGAAGGTTCAAATCAAAACGGACGTTCTGAGTGGCCTGCGCCGTTCCCGAGATAGTGTTAACGTCAATTGCAACCAAAGAGTTCAGGTCGTTGGTGCTGGTTGAAACAACAACCCCTGCGTCATCTGTAACCTGTCCTAGCAAGTAAGACCCTTCATTGTTGATAAGGTACCCACTGGCATCGGTCTTGAAGTTCCCGTTGCGGGTATAGGTGTACCCAGAAGGCTGGTTGGTGACATCATCGGTCACGACAAAGAACCCCGCGCCGTTAACGGCAATATCCGTTCCGGAGTCCGTGGCTTGGACCAAACCTTGTTGGTTGATGTTCTGGTAGGTATCAAAAATAACCCCACCAGAAGAGGAGCCATTTCTGGAAGCTGAACCCGTCACCAGAGACTGAAAGGAAATCCCCCGCGTTTTGTAGGCGGTGGTACTGGCATTGGCAATGTTTTCAGAAACAGCGGCAACCGCAGCGGCTTGGGCGCGAAGACCAGAGACGGCGGCGTTCAGGGCGGAATTCAAACTCATGGTTGTTTTCTCCTTTGGGTGAACTTAAATGGCGTATTAGGCGGCTTGGGTTGTTGGGATCACAATGACTTTGCGAATATCTCCGGCTTCGAAGAGGAGGCTGCCAGCGCGCAAAGAAACTCCTGTGCTGCTGGTTTCAATGCCGTCCACTTTGACGGTGGTCGTTGCTTCGGTGGTAACGGCTTCTCCGTCTGCGTTTTTGGCTTCTAGTTTAAGGCTCAAAATATCGCCATCCTTGACTGAAGAGCCAAGGTCGCTGGCGGAAATGTTCAAAGAGTAGGTTCCTTTGCCAACGTTTTTGAGTTCCTTTTCGTACAAAACGGTTCCCTGTTTATTCATTACCTTGACTTTCATAGTCGCGGCATCCGAATTGACAGCGTATTTCCAGTCGGCCTTACCGGATTCAAGCGTGGTCATCGGGGTTGCCAGTTCAACCGTCTGGCCGATATAGCCGAACGAGCTGGCGGTTGAGGACACTTGAATCGCGCTGAGCAGGCTATCCAGTTTGGTATTGGTCGAAAGCTGTTGTTCGAGCGAGGAAAACTGAGCCAACTGGGCCGTGAATTCTTTCGTATCCATCGGGTCCAGCGGGTTCTGGTGTTGCATCTGGGTGAGCAGAATGCTCATGAACTGGGTTTTCAGTTGCTTTGCTTTATCTTCCGCTGTGTTTCCAGTGGAGGAAGCACCGGTGTCGGCTTTGGTGATCTTGGTTCCCGTGCTGATGTTCAAAGATCCAGATCCAGAAATTTGCGTAATGTCGGCCATAGGTGGTTCCTTTCATTATTACCACCTGTTAAACGGAGGATTTTCAAAACTTGGGCGCGAAAAACGAAAAATAATCAAAAATTTTTCAAAAACCCTATTTTTCGCCGAATCCGCGCCTTCGCGGGATGACGGGGGGATAATAAGTTGACATATTTTGAATGTTTATATGCATAATGCGAAGTTGTTTTTTCAGAAGCAGTATGGGTTTGCTTTAAGTAAAAACCAGATTCTGTCATCTCCGCGCAGGCGGGGAGCCCCGTCATTCCAGCTTTCGCTGGGATGACAAGAAGGGGGCAGGAGGACAGGGGCTCTATGCCGTCAGTTTTTTCTCGGATAGGGATACAAAATAACGAATAGCATCGGGCAAAATGGCATCGTTAAAATCGTAGCGCGGATGATGAAGCCCAAAGTTATGAGGGCTTTCGCTCTGATCCTCGCCTTGGCCAAAGAAAACATAACAGCCTGGTTTTTCTTTGAGCATGGCCCCGAAATCTTCGGCCCCCATCGTCGGGCTGGTATTGGTATCAACATTTTCTGCCCCGAAAAGGCTTTGTGCAATTTCGGTGCAAAACGAAGCCTCAGCCGCAGAGTTGATGGTCGGGTCGTAAGAGCGCACATAGTTATATTCGATCTGGCCACCATTGGCGGCGGCAACCCCGCGTGCGATTTCTTCAATACGGCGTTCGATTTGGTCGCGAACCGCCGGTTGAAACGCCCGCGCCGTCCCTAGCAAAGAAACGGTTTCGGGAATGATGTTTGACGCACCGCTCCCCCCGTGAAAATTGGTGATACTGACCACAGCACTTTCGAGCGGATCCGTGTTCCGGCTGGCAATGCCTTGCAGCGCAATGACAATCTGGCTGGCGATCCAGATGGGGTCAACGCATTTATGAGGCATGGCCGCATGGCCCCCATGCCCCGTCACGGTGAGCGTGAAAATGTCCGAAGACGCCATCATCGGCCCCGCCCGCAAGCCAATTTTTCCACGCTTCATATAAGGCCAGTTATGCAGCGCGTACACACTCTCAACCGGATATTTTTTGAAAAGCCCTTGCTCAATCATGCGCAGAGCCCCGCCTTCCCGTTCCTCGGCGGGTTGGAAAAACAGGTGAACCGTTCCGTTAAAGGCTTTGGTTTCTTGGAGAAAACGAGCGACACCGAGCAGAATGGAGGTATGCCCATCATGTCCGCACGCGTGCATTTTTCCGGCAATCTGTGACGCCCATTCCTGCCCCGACTCTTCTTGGATGTCGAGAGCATCGAAATCGGCGCGCAGGCCAATGCGTTTCCCACTGGTGGTCGCATGGCCTTCAATCGTGGCAACGATTCCCGTCTCTGCCCAGCCGCGTTCAAACGGGATTCCCCATTCACTCAATTTGCGGGCAATCAGGTCCGAGGCAAAAAATTCCTCATAAGCCGTTGCCGGATTCTGGTGCAATTGGTGGCGGCAGGTTTTCACTTCTTCGCAAACTGAGGCAAGAAGATTATGGCGCGGGTCGGTCATGGAAACTCCTTGTTTGTTATAGTTTGGTTTTGCGCGGATCGAAGGCGTCACGGACGGCTTCGCCAATGAATGTCAAAAGAATGAGCATAAAGGCCAAGGACAAAAAGGCCGTAATCCCTAGCCACGGAGCTTGCATATTGTTCTTGCCTTGAGCCAGCAATTCCCCAAGCGATGGTGATCCCGGGGGAAGGCCAAGCCCCAAGAAATCAAGGCTGGTGAGGGCTGTAATCGAGCCAGTCAAGACAAAGGGCAGCATGGTCAGCGTTGCCACAACCGCATTGGGCAAGATATGGCGGCGCATGATGGTTAAATTCGAAACGCCAAGGGCGCGCGCCGCCCGAACATAGTCGAGATTCCGTGCCCGCAAAAATTCGGCGCGGACAACATCCACCAAATGAGTCCACGAAAAGAGAAGAAGAATAAAAAGCAGCGTCCAGAATCCCGGGGCAAATAAAGCGGAAAAGATAATGAGGATATAAAGGCTGGGCATACTCGACCAAATTTCAATCACCCTTTGGGCAATCAAGTCAGTCCATCCTCCGTAGTAACCTTGCAAGGCTCCGGCAGCCACGCCAACCAAAGAGGAAACCAGAGTAAGGGCCAGACCAAACAGAACAGAAAGCCGGAATCCGTATAAAACCCTCGCCACAACATCGCGGCCTTGGTCGTCGGTTCCCAGCCAGTTGTCATGAGTCGGAGCCGAAGGAGCCGGCGCGGGAAGGTCATAGTTGATGGTATCGAAAGAATAGCGCACGGGTGGCCAGACGATCCATCCCGCTTGCGAAATTTTTTCGATGATATAGGGATCGCGGTAATCGGCTTCGGTTTCGAAGTCTCCACCAAAGCTCGTTTCAGGATAGCTGGCAACAACCGGAATATAAAATTGTCCTTGGTAAGAGACCAGCAAAGGTTTGTCATTCGCCAGAAAATTGGCAAAGAGGGCACAAAAAAACAGGCCCAAGAAGATCCACAAAGACCAGAAGCCCCGCTTATTGGCCTTAAACTGCGACCAGCGGCGCAAGGTAATGGGAGAAAATTCAACCATTGGGACGCCCTCCAAAATCAATGCGCGGATCAACCATTACATAGACAAGGTCGCGGATCAACGTCATGCCCAAACCAATCAAGGCGTAGATATAAAGAGTCCCCAGCACAACGGGGTAGTCCCGATTGATAATGGATTCATACCCCAAAAGTCCCAGCCCATCGAGAGAGAAGATGACTTCGATCAGCAAGGAGCCAGTAAAGAAAATATGCATGAAGGCTGCTGGAAATCCGGCAATGACAATCAGCATGGCATTGCGAAAAATATGACCATAGAGAACGCGCCGTTCAGGCAAGCCCTTGGCCCGCGCCGTCAGAACATATTGTTTGCCAATTTCATCCAGAAAAGAGTTCTTGGTCAGCATGGTCAATCCGGCAAATCCAGAGATCACAAGGGCCAAAGTCGGCAGAACCATGTGCCAGAGATAATCTATCCCTTGTTGCCACCACGGCAGATCCCCCCAGTTATCCGAGACAATCCCGCGCAAGGGGAACAGGTCAAAATATCGCCCCCCCGCAAAAAGGATAATCAGCAAAATGGCAAAGAGAAAAGAGGGTATGGCGTACCCCACAAAAATTGCGGCACTGGTCCAAATGTCAAAACTTTGACCATCCTTCACCGCTTTGCGAATGCCAAGAGGAATGGAAATAAAGTAAATCAAAATCGTGGACCACAGGCCAAGAGAAATCGAAACGGGCATTTTCTCAAGGATTAGGTCGGTCACTTTTATGTCGCGGTAGTAACTGGTCCCTAGATCAAAGCGGAGATAGTTCCCAATCATATTGGCAAAGCGTTCAGGAGCCGGTTTGTCGAACCCGTACATTTTTTCAAGTTCCTTGATAAACTCTGGGTCAAGTCCTTGCGCCCCGCGATAGGCGGTTTGTTGTCCGGTTGCCGTGGCTTGGGGAGAGATTTCACCACCTCCCCCGCCTGAAAAGCGGGACGTGGCTTCGGTTCCGTGGCCTTGAAGCTGCGCAATCATGCGCTCAACCGGCCCCCCGGGGACAAATTGGATGATAACAAAGCTAACAAAAAGAATTCCGAGAATTGTCGGAACCATGAGCATCAAACGGCGGAGGATGTAATTCAACATTTCCGCATTGGAACATATTTAAGCGAGATCGAAAAGCCCAAGGGATTATTCATATTATACCTGTTGCAAACGTCCGTCATCGCCCGAATTTGGCGTAAGACAAATTCTAGGGCGATCCAGAACATACTGATATTCATGGATTCCCTTAGAATTTTTCTATCAAAAAATTCAGGGAATGACGAGGCCTAGGACTTTTGCAACAGGTCTATTATTTTTTAAGCTGTGTTTTTTTCTTTGTATAACTAATCCTATAATTACCTATACAATTGTCATCCCCGACAAGGGAAGCTTTGCTGACCGCAGATCGGGGATCCAGCGCAAGAGTGAGGCAAAAG
>JAEUKO010000057.1:0-12586 GCA_016794285.1 Alphaproteobacteria bacterium
GTCCCTTTTTCCACCATGCGACAAAAAGAAAGACGAAAAGAAAAACACTTGAAGCAAAGAAAATGACCCAAACGCGGTTATCCTTCAAAAACAGAGCTAGTTTTTGCACCTCCGTCGGGGCATGAACAAATCCTTTGGGGATAGAGGCCGCAACGGTGAACCCTTCACCAACCCCCAGAGGAGCATTTGTTTCCGCAACAAAAATATTATCTTCTACCCCTGCCCTATACGCCCTACCACTGGCTCCGAAAGCCCCAGTATAACCGGCATACTTCCCAACCACCGCACCCATTGGGAACTCAATACGGATAGAGGATTTTTGAATAGGAAACACCCAACCGTTTCCGGTGACATTCCAGTAAAATTCATCATAAGTATCAAAAAACCCCATAACGCGCTGTACACTATAGACAAGCGTATAACGATGTTTTCCCTCAGAAACGTAGGTGTCCGCATCCCCTATATAAATTCTCAAACCATTATCAAGAGAATTGATGTGGTACGGTTCGGAGCTTCCGTCACGAAAGATCCCGTCCAGACTAAAAATAACCCGCACAAGATTCCCCATGCGGTCCGTATAATCGGTTGGGAAATCGCGGTAAATTCCGTGACGAATCTGGTTGTTTTCTGCTGTAACGGTAATGTCTTCACGGATTTTTACTTCTCCACTGGGAAGCACCCGTGCCTCAACATCAAAGCTATGAATGACCTCGCTGGCCTGAGCCAGAGAGGTCATCATAAGAATCAGGGCAAAAAGAATCCCTCCCCATTTGCCCATGATTAAAAACTAACCTTTTGAGCTTCGCGCTCCGCCGCATTTTCAATTTCGAAAAACGGTTTCTTTTCAAAGTGAAAAGCTCTGGCAATGATGTTGCTAGGAAACATTTCAATCAGGGTATTCAAATCTCGAACCGTCCCGTTGTAATAGCGGCGTGAAAGCTGGAGTTGGTCTTCAACCTCCGCCAGTTTATTTTGCAAATCAACGAAATTGGTGTTGGCTTTCAAATCAGGATAATTTTCTGAAACAGCAAAGACGTTGGCCAGAGCCTGCGAGAGTCCGGCCTCGGCTTTGAACCGTTCATCTGGATTAGTTGCCCCTTGTGCCCGCGCCCGCCATTCGGTAACTTTTTCAATCGTCCCCGCTTCGTGCTTGGCATAACCCTTGACCGTTTCCACCAGATTAGGAATAAGGTCGTATCGGCGTTTGAGCTGAACATCAACTCCGCTAAACCCCTCTTCCGACAGATTCCTTTTGCTAACGAGGCGATTGTAAACCGACACAGCGTAAAACGCAACTAAGGCCACAAGACCCAAAAAGACCAACAAACCCATAATGCTCTTCCCTTTGAAAAATTAAAGAAATCTTGGGGGAGATTTTAGTCCCCTAAAAGTTAATAACTTATCAAGAATCGCAAAGGACAGGTTACCCTGCCAGTTTTTGTTTGACCACGGCTCCGGCCTTGGCCATGTCGAGTTGGCCGGCGTATTTGGCTTTAAGTTCAGCCATGACCTTGCCCATGTCCTTGATTCCAGCAGCCCCGACCGAGGAAATAAGTGTAGCCACCACTCCAGCGACTTCCTCGTCTGACATTTGGGTAGGTAGGAAGGCCTCAATAATTTTAATTTCTTCATCTTCCTTGACGGCAAGTTCGAGGCGATTGCCTTCGCGGTACATTTTGGCCGATTCTTGACGCTGCTTAATCATCCCCTGCATGAGGGAAAGGATATCACCTTCGGCAATCCCGTCCATATTTCCTTTGGCGCGGGCTTCGATATCTTGTTCCTTGATTTTGGCCATGACCATGCGGACAGTTTGCAGCTTTAATTCTTCATGCGCCTTCATAGCATCTTTCATGGCATTGCTGAGAGCTGTGCGAATTTCTGACATCTTATATCTCCTTATCCTTCTATTTTCTTTGGCAAAAAGCCACCTGCTTGCAAATTCCAGAGATAGGCGAAATGTCCACCTCTGGCTACCAGCTGATCCAGCGTTCCGTCTTCTATAATAACCCCTTCCCTGAGAACTACAAGGCGGTCCATACGGGCAAGGGTAGAAAGGCGGTGAGCTATAACAATTGTCGTTCGCCCTTCCATCGCGGCGACAAGGGCAGATTGAATAAGCCGTTCCGTATCGGAATCAAGCGAAGACGTGGCTTCATCTAGAATCAAAAACGGCGCGTCTTTCAAAATGGCCCGCGCAATGGCAATACGTTGGCGTTGGCCGCCCGAAAGTTTGACGCCGCGCTCTCCTACCATCGTGTCATAACCGCTTTGCGTTGCCAAAATGAAGTCATGCGCCTGCGCGGCCTTGGCAGCGGCGATCACTTCTTCTTCGCTTGCCTCTGGCCGCCCATAAAGAATATTCTCCCGCAAAGAGCGATGGAACAAAGAGGGGTCTTGAGGGATAACGGCAATCTTCTGGCGGAGGCTGTCTTGTGTAACCTCTGCGATATTCTGCCCGCCAATGATAATTTCTCCGCTTTTTAGGTTATAGTTACGCAGAAGAAGTTGGCACAGGGTTGTCTTTCCCGCTCCGGAAAGTCCCACCAGCCCGATTTTTTGTGCCTTCGGAATGGTCAAATTGAAATCAGAGAAAACCTGATGCCCTGAATCATAAACAAAAGAGATATTCTTAAACTCAATCTCTCCTGATTCAGGGGAAAATTTGCGAGCTCCTTCTTTGTCTTCAACCCCGACGGGCTGGACAAAGTCATTCAGTGCGCTTTGCATCCGTCCCAAATCTCCGGATAGTTGAGTAAGGGACCACGAAAGCCCAGCCAAACGCCACCACGCATCCCAAGCGATCAACATACAGACCGTTACATCACCGGTGGAATATTTACCACTGGCCCAATTCTCAATCAGATACCAGATAAGGCCAATGACCAAGCTTGACACAATCAAGTCAAAGACCCCCCAGAAAATTATTTCGTTCCAAGATTTCCGGCGATAGGCAAGGATGTAGGGGTACTGAATTTTCTTTAGCAAATCTATTTCATGGAACATACCAGCATGGTTCTTGACGCTCGAAATATTGGTAATGGTGTCAACCAATTGTCCGGAAATATCTGATTCCCTGTCTGCTAAATTGGCCGAAGCCTCGCTCAATTTTGGCCCTAGAAAATAGGATGCACAAAACAAAGCTCCCACCACGCCTAAAAGGATGAGAGAGAGGTAAGGATCAACAAACCCCAGAAGCACACAAGAAGACGTAATAGAAAAAAAGGCCGGAACAAAGCCGTGGGCCAACCTGTCCCAGAAAATGTCCACATAGGCCTTGCACATATTATTGACCTTGTTGACCATATCCCCAGAAAATCGGTTATGAAAGTATTCATGGGAATGGCGGGTCAGGTTTTTAACCAATACCTCCCGCAAGGCATTCAATATATAGGGTGTAGAATATGCATTAACAATTCCCCGTATCCGCAGAATGGTGGTTGTAAGAAAACAAAGTCCTACCACAGTCCAAAACGGGGTTTTTAAGTTCACCCAGATATTTTGAGGATCTGCAAGAGCAAGGGCATCAACCAGAAATTTGAAAGTATACAGCATGACCATAGAGGCCATTGCCTCAAATCCCGTTGTGGCAACGGCAAGAAAGATAGAGGTTTTCTGCCACACGGTTAGCGTGTGGTAAAAATAGAGCAGAAAACGCCAAGGGTGCCTTGGAAATTCAATTCTTGTCATGTTTTACCGCCCAACCTCATTTTTTCGGTATTTTTTCATTTTCCTGTTGTTTTTTTTCGAAGTCGTGTCTATAGAATCCTCTTCTAGTGCCTGAACGAACGGAGTACTAGAAGATGTTTGCTGCTTCCCCCTCTTTTTCCCCCAAACAGCCCAAAAATGCAACCGGAGTCATCGTTTTTTCTGACGGAACGCTGCTTTGGGGTCGTGGCTTTGGGGCAGAAACCTCAGCAATAGGCGAGGTTTGTTTTAACACCTCCATGACGGGGTATCAGGAAATATTGAGCGATCCCAGTTACGCGGGTCAAATTATCACCTTTACCTTTCCCCATATCGGAAACACCGGAACCAATAGCGAGGACATTGAATCTGTACATCCAGCAGCGCGGGGATTGGTTGTCCGTGAAGACATCACCTCCCCCTCGAACTGGCGGTCTAGCGAATCTTTGAATGCGTGGCTAAAACAGCATAATCTTGTTGGCATTTCAGGAATTGATACTCGTGCTCTCACGCGCCGTATTCGGGATAAGGGAGCTCCTATCGGAGTCATTGCCTATTCGTCTCAAGGCCTGTTTGATATTCCCTCTCTTTTGAAACAGGCGCAAGAATGGTCAGGACTTGACGGGCTGGATCTTGCCAAAGAAGTTACCTGTAAATCTCCCTATGAGTGGAACGAAAGTCTGTGGCAACTTGGAAAAGGTTACGGCCAGCAAACCTCACCACGTTACCATGTTGTTGCGATGGATTTTGGCGCGAAACGAAATATCCTGCGCTGCCTTGCTGCCTCTGGCTGTCGTGTAACTGTCGTTCCCGCAGAAACAAGTGCCGAAACTATTTTGGCGATGAACCCCGATGGCGTCTTTCTCTCGAACGGCCCGGGGGATCCTGCTGCAACAGGCCTCTATGCTGTCCCCACTATTCAGAAAATTCTAGAACGGAAAGTTCCTCTTTTCGGAATTTGTTTGGGGCACCAGATGCTAGCCATTGCCCTTGGCGGCAAGACCACCAAAATGGCTCTTGGCCACCGAGGCGGCAATCATCCAGTCAAGGACTTACAAACAGGCAAGGTTGAAATCACCTCACAGAATCACGGATTTCATGTGTTGCCCGAAACTCTGCCTGAGAATGTTGAAGCCACCCATATCAGCTTGTTTGACGGAAGTAACGAAGGCTTGCGGGCAAAAGACAAACCCGCGTTTTCGGTTCAATACCACCCAGAATCCTCCCCGGGACCGGAAGACAGCCATTACCTGTTTGAGAGGTTTGTCCAGATGATTGACCGTTCACGCGAAGAACACAAAGAAAACCAAAAGGTCGCATAAGAGTGAGAAAGCCTTCTGAAGATATAGTTGACTGCGCAATCAAGGTTCATAAGAACCTTGGCCCGGGACTGCTTGAAAGTGTCTATCAAAATTGCCTCAGCTACGAATTAACAAAGAGAGGCTATTCCCTTAAAAAGGAAGTAATTCTTCCCATTAAATACGAAGAAATGACATTCGAAAGCGGATTTCGTGCAGACTTGGTCGTAGAGGACAAAATTATCATAGAAATAAAATCCGTTGAGAAAGTTCTCCCCGTCCACAGGGCGCAAGTTTTGACATACCTCAAGTTAACTCACTTTCCACTCGGGATTCTATTAAACTTTGGAGATGTCTTAGTCAAAAACGGAATACACAGGTTTGCAAATGGGGAAGAAGCCAATGATTTATAACTTTCTTTGCGGTCTTGGAGATTCCTTTCGCGCCCTTTGCGTGAACCTCTTCTATTATCTTTCCAGCCGTTCACGCGAAGAACACAAAGAAAACCAAAAGGTCGCATAAGAGAAGGAAATAACCATGCCGAAAAGAGACGATATTAAATCCATTCTCATCATTGGCGCAGGACCAATTGTGATCGGTCAGGCGTGCGAGTTTGATTATTCGGGAACGCAGGCTTGCAAGGCCCTGAAAGAAGAAGGTTACCGCGTCGTTCTGGTCAATTCGAATCCGGCCACTATCATGACCGATCCCAATCTGGCCGATGCGACCTATATCGAACCGATTACTCCCGAAGTTGTTGCAAAGATTATTGAGAAAGAAAGACCCGATGCCTTGCTGCCCACTATGGGCGGCCAGACAGCTCTTAATACGGCTTTGGCTCTTTCCAAAAACGGCACACTGAAGCGCCTTGGCGTGGAGCTGATTGGCGCGAATGAAGAGGCAATTGAAAAGGCCGAAGATCGTCAGAAATTCCGTGACATTATGGACTCTATCGGTTTGGAAAGCCCTAAGAGTGAGGTCATCAAAACCGTTTCCGAAGCTTTGGAGGCTCTCCCCAAGATTGGTCTTCCCGTCATTATCCGTCCTTCCTTCACTCTCGGCGGAACGGGTGGCGGCATTGCCTATAACCGCGATGAATACGAACGCATTGTCCGCGAAGGTCTTGATGCTTCACCCATTCACGAAGTCTTGGTCGAAGAATCTGTTCTTGGTTGGAAAGAATACGAAATGGAAGTGGTTCGCGACAGAGCGGATAACTGCATCATCATTTGTTCGATTGAAAACATTGACCCGATGGGGGTTCACACCGGAGACTCGATTACCGTTGCGCCAGCCTTGACGCTCACCGATAAAGAATACCAGATCATGCGCAATGCTTCCCTTGCTGTTTTGCGCGGTATCGGGGTTGAAACGGGGGGGTCGAATGTTCAGTTCGGGGTCAACCCGAAAGACGGGCGCATGGTTGTCATTGAAATGAATCCGCGCGTTTCCCGCTCTTCCGCTTTGGCTTCCAAAGCAACCGGATTCCCGATTGCCAAAATCGCGGCCAAGCTTTCTATCGGGTATACGCTTGATGAATTGGCAAACGATATTACGGGGGGGAGGATTCCGGCCTCGTTCGAACCGACTATTGACTATGTTGTCACCAAAATTCCCCGTTTTGCCTTTGAAAAATTCCGTGGCTCCGATAATCGCCTTTCAACCGCGATGAAATCCGTAGGCGAAGTCATGGCCATTGGCCGCAACTTTGAAGAATCCATGCAAAAAGCTTTGCGGTCTCTGGAAAAAGGGCTTTCTGGGTTTGATGATGTTGCCATTGGAACAGAAGAAAATCCCGAACCCGACCAAATTCGAGCGGCTTTGTCTAAACCCACCCCTCAGCGTCTTTTGTATATTGCACAGGCGATCCGTCATGGAATGAGCCTTGAAGATATTCACAGTATTACAAAGTATGATCCTTGGTTTTTGGAACGCATCTCCCATATCGTCGCAACAGAATCTGAGATTAAACAACATGGCCTTCCTGTTAAGGCCGAAGATTGGCTCCACCTCAAGAAAATGGGGTTCTCAGATGCACGCCTTGCCAAGCTGGTAAAAGTTTCCGAAAGCTCGGTCCGCCGTGCCCGCACGAAACACAACGTCCATCCAGTTTACAAACGGGTAGATTCCTGCGCAGCCGAAATCCCCTCTACTACTCCCTATATGTATGGCTGTTACGAAGGGGACGGAGTCAATCCAGCTGAATGCGAAATGGCCCCAACCGACCGCAAAAAAGTTATTATTCTTGGCGGTGGACCTAACCGGATTGGTCAGGGAATTGAATTTGACTATTGCTGTGTCCATGCTTCTTACGCACTCAAAGAAGCAGGCTATGAAACCATCATGGTCAACTGTAACCCCGAAACAGTTTCCACAGACTACGATTCTTCGGACCGCCTCTATTTTGAACCTCTGACCGCCGAAGATGTGATTGAACTTATCAAGGCCGAAAGCCGCAATGGCCAAGTGATGGGAGCCATCGTCCAGCTTGGTGGTCAAACGCCGCTCATGCTGACGAAGTCTCTACAAGAGGCCGGCATCCCGATTCTCGGAACCGATCCGGATTCAATTGACATTGCCGAAGACCGCGAGCGGTTTCAGAAACTTCTCAAACAACTTAAACTCAAACAACCAGCGAACGCTCTGGCCAAATCAGTCAAAGATGCTCTTGAAAAAGCGGAAGAGCTTGGCTTCCCGATTGTCATTCGCCCCTCTTATGTTCTGGGGGGACAGGGGATGGAAATTGTCCATTCCATGGAAGACCTCAAAAAATATATTGGGGCCGCCGTCAAGGTTTCTGGGGAATCTCCGGTCCTACTTGACCGCTATCTCAAAGATGCAGTGGAAGTGGACGTCGATGTTCTCTCCGATACGACCGATGTCTATATCGCAGGAATCATGGAACATATCGAAGAAGCAGGCATTCATTCGGGTGATAGTGCCTGCGTTTTACCGCCTCATTCCCTGCCCTATAAGACGGTCCGCGAGATTGAAAAGCAGTCCGAGCAGTTGGCACGGGCTCTTAAAATCAAGGGGTTGATGAACGTCCAATTCGCAATCAAGAAAAACTCTGATACCGGCGAGATGGAAATATTCATTCTCGAAGTCAACCCGAGGGCGTCCCGAACGGTCCCCTTTGTCGCCAAAGCCACCGGAACGCCCGTAGCTAAAATCGCTGCTCGAATTATGGCGGGTGAAAAACTGAAAGATTTTACCCCCATACTACGCGGCATGACTCCTGACCACATCGCGGTGAAAGCTCCGGTCTTCCCCTTCTCAAGATTTTCGGGGGTTGATCCTCTCTTGGGGCCGGAAATGAAGTCAACCGGAGAAGTTATGGGGCTCGACCGCGAGATCGGCCATGCCTTTGCCAAGTCCCAGCTTGGGGCAGGAACACGGCTGCCTTCTGGTGGAACGGTTTTTCTTTCGGTCAAGGATGATGACAAAGAAGCCTTGATTCCCCTTGCCCGCGATCTCATTCAAATGGGGTTCCAATTGGTTGCCACAGGGGGAACGTGCGCCCACTTGACGAAAGCAGGTGTTCCGGCCCAACGTATTAACAAGGTGATGGAAGGACAGCCTCACATTGCCGATGCGGTGATTAACGGTCAGATTGATCTCATCATCAACACGACCAAGGGAGCGCAGACGGTCTCTGATGCCTTTTCCATCCGGCGTTTGGCTCTCATGCACAAAATCCCCTATTACACGTTGATGACCTCAGCCAAAGCAGGGGTTCAGGCAATTCGCTCGCTGAAATCCCATGATCTGACCGTGGAACCACTACAGAGCTATTTTTGATGGTCTAGCGGGAAGAGGCAATCTCAATCAAACCAGCATGGGCGCGACCCGAGCTGGCCACCACGGTTTCATCACGAGAGGCAACCGCTTCAAGAGAGGGGATGTCTTTGCCCATTCTGATGCTGTAAATCCAGTAATTAACCATAACCCTCTCAACAAAGGCTCTGGTCTCGGCAGCAGGAATGCTCTCAAGGAACAGCAAAGGATCTTTTGCGCTCTCAGAGGCATTTCTTTGCCAGCGGGCAAGATTCCCGGGCCCCGCGTTGTAGGCTGCCGCCATTTTGAAGAGATCATTCCCAACCGCAGGATCTTTTAGCAAATGCCGGACGTATTTCTGACCCACGGCCAAATTGACATCGGGGTTGCTCAAGCTCTCTTCCTCAGATGAAGACATATCTCGTGCTGTGGAAGGCAAAAGCTGCATTAACCCCTTTGCACCGGTTGAACTGACAGCATGGGGATTAAAGCGGGATTCTTGGCGAACCAAAGCCAAAACCAAAGCTTGATCGACTTCATATCCGGTTTTGGGCTGCCACGGGCTGAGCGGGTACAAGGCCGCATCAAAGAATTTCCCCTCGGCATTTTTAGTTTTCCGTGCCAAATACAAAACCAGAGACGGCGTTTTCTTGTCCATAAGATAAGCCAGAAGCCGCTCGCGCTTGACGCGCTCTGCCATCCATCCCGATTCATCCAACTTATGGATAGCCGCAGAGACCTTCCCGCCTTGAGCCAATTTCAAAGCATCCTGCACCGAAGCGGCCGCATCAAGTTTGTGCTTTTCAGCTCGATTAACAACGGGAGGCTCCCAATTAAAGGCAAAATCGCGATCAAGGGCACGCAGGGCAATTAAACCATAAAAGGTCCGGCTATGCTCTGCGGCTTTTTCAAGCCATTTCTTTGCCTCATCAGACCGACCAATACGAACAGCAGAGCGGGCCGCCCAAAAGGCGCCCGCCGATTGAAACCAGTCCGAAGCAACCGGAGAACGTCCCACGAGGGAGAACATATCAAAAGCCCGATCAAAATTCTGTTCCCGCCAAGCAACTTGACCAACGACCCACCCCGCCAGCGGAACGAGTTTTCCTGAACGGGCAATAGCCTTTTCCGCCAAACCAACCGCTTTATCAATTTTTCCTTCAGTCAGATAGGAACGGGCGATCTGAGCACGCAGACGATCAAACTCGGCGGGTTTCAAACTCGCAGCCAATTGATCTTTTTCCAGAAGGCGAAGGGCGGCCGTTGGACGGCCCTGCCGGAGTTCGGCTTTGATAACGGCAAGCACTTTTCGATAAGCGGGCGAACCAGAGCTCTCAACCGCGACATCGTCGGGTAAAGGCTTAGACACTTGGGACAAGGATGTATCATCTTCACCTGCGCCCGTATCCAATTCACCTTGGATCAGGGAGGAACTCGCAGAGACAAGGGAAGCCATTCCGCTAGTCACCGAGCCCGCACTCGCAGCTTGAAACACCACACCACCTAACAGACACCCGAAGACCAAGGCCAAGCGAACGCTGTATTTTTTCTTTTCGTTGTGCATAGCGGGGGGAGAGATAGCAAGAAATCACAGTCTTGTCTAGAAAAAACAACGAACCCTTAAATGGCCGTCACCCATACTCTACCTAACCATCTGTTTTTTATCAGTAAACACTATTTTTTACGAATAAATTTAAGGGATATTAACCTTTTTACTCTCCCCACATACTTACCTCTTATTTAAGGAAAGACAATCTTCTCTCCCCTCTCCTTTGAACATAGAACCAATACTGTATTTCATACTCGTATGTAGTAATTTTTACTTTGGAGATAGAAATAAATACTTCCCATCATCAATCTGACAAGATGAAATGGACGATTACAACCCCAGCTCGCCAAGGGCGGCCGCAAAAGCGGCAATATCCTCGCGGGTTGTCATTTCCGTTGCGGCAACCAGCATTTTTTCTCCCTCAAGAGGGAGGCCTGCGATGATATTTTTCTTCAGGAGGTTCTGAGCCACTTGCACAGCGGGCGCAGGAAGACGAATAACAAATTCGTTGAAGAAATTTTCGTTTTCAACCGTCACCCCTGAAACTTTTGCGAGGGCTTCGGCTAGATCACAAGCGCGTTCGTGATTGATCCGCGCCAAATTTTGAAAGCCGGACTCTCCCAGCAAACTTAAATGAACCGTAAAGGCAAGAGCGCATAATCCTTGGTTGGTACAGATATTCGAAGTCGCTTTCTCGCGCCGAATATGTTGTTCCCGTGCGACAAGGGTCAGGACAAAACTGCGCCGCCCCTCAGCATCCACCGTTTCACCACAAAGCCGCCCGGGCATTTGGCGCAAGTTTTCTTCACGCCCCGCGAAGAACCCTAAATGCGGACCCCCAAATGACATGGGCATTCCGATAGATTGAGCTTCGCCACATACAATATCCGCTTCAATCGGCGCAGGTAAAAGCCCCAGCGAAACAATCTCGGTAATGACCACGATTAACTTGGCCCCCACGGCATCACAACGGGCCCGAAAAGCGGCATAATCGTGAGGATTCCCCCAAAAGTCTGGCGATTGAACAATCACGCACGCCGTATTCTCGTCAATCACTGAACCAATGTCCCCGTGTCCTTTGGTATAGCTTTCAACCACTTCACAATATTGGGGATTGAGAGGGGTTGCCACGACAATCCCGCGACGCCCCGTCAAACGAAGACTCATCAAAACGGCTTCGGCCAGCGAGGTTGCCCCGTCATACATAGAGGCATTGGCCACGTCCTGTCCGGTGAGACGTGCAATCAAGGTTTGAAATTCGAAAATGACCTGTAGCGTACCTTGCGCAATTTCTGGCTGATACGGCGTATAGGAAGTTAGGAATTCGGACCGTTGAATAATATAGTCCACACTGGCGGGGATATGGTGGTTGTAAACCCCTGCCCCCAGAAAAAAAGGCCCCTCACCGGCACTTCGATTCTGCGCGGCCAAACGCCCCAAGGCCCGTTCGACTTCCAACTCGCCTTGATGATCGGGGAGATCAAACCCAACCCCTGCCCCTTCCCTCGCAGAAAGAGGCACATCCTTATAGATCTCTTCAACCGAAGAAACTCCTATAGATTCAAGCATTTGCGATCTGTTTTTCTCGGTTAGAGGCAAATAGCGCATCGGGTTACTCCACCGTTTTCAAATAGGCTTGATAGGCCGCATCGTCCATCAACGCTTCAATCTCAGCCGGATTGTTCATTTTTATTTTGGCAATCCACCCATCGGTTTCCGATTTCAAAAGATCAAAGTCTTTCTCCAAAGCCGTGTTGACCGCAACGATCTCGCCACTGACTGGCGTATAAACTTCGGCCGCAGTTTTGACCGATTCAACTACGGCAAAATGAGAGCCTTTTCCGTAGGTTGCGCCAAGTTTTGGAAGCTCGATATAAACAATATCCCCCAGCGCGTGCTGGGCATAATCCGTGATTCCCAAAACGGCAATCGTGCCGTTTTCGATTTTGACCCATTCATGATCTTTGGTAAATTTAATCTCGCTCATGCTGATTTTCCTGTTTTGGTTCTTGGTTTTATAAATGGCATCTGGACGACTTTGGCAGCAATCATATTCTCGCGCACCTTGATAAAAACTTCAGCCCCTTCAAAAGCAAACGCCAGAGGCACATATCCTTGCCCGATTGATTGCTTGAGAGTTGGCGAAAACCCGCCACTTGAGAGAACACCGATCAGAGCTCCGGATTTGTTAAAAATTTCCGCCCCTTCACGGGCCACACCCTTATCTTGAAGGATAATCCCAACCCGCTTACGCTGAGGCGGAGTTATGGCCTCC
>JAEUKO010000058.1:0-11497 GCA_016794285.1 Alphaproteobacteria bacterium
GTTAGAGCAACAGTTGAAAGACTTGGTTCCTGAGGTCAAGGTTATCTCGGCGCACGGACAAATGACACCGACTGAATTGGAAGAGCGTATGACCGCTTTCTATGAAGGGCAGTATGGCGTTTTGCTGGCGACAAACATCATTGAATCTGGACTCGATATTCCAGCCGCAAACACGATTATCATCCACCGCGCTGATATGTTCGGGCTCTCCCAACTTTATCAAATTCGGGGGCGTGTGGGGCGATCAAAGGTCCGTGCCTATGCCTATCTCACTTACGACCCTTCTGTGAAACTGACGGAGCAATCCCAGAAGCGGCTGGAAGTTTTTGAAACATTGGATAGCTTGGGGGCGGGATTTCAGTTGGCTAGTCATGACCTTGATATTCGAGGGGCTGGAAACCTGCTGGGGGAAGAGCAATCCGGTCATATCAAGGAAGTCGGTATTGAGCTGTATCAGCAGATGTTGGAGGAGGCTGTCGCGGCTGCCCGTTCCGGCGCAGATCGTGAAGCTCCCGCTGTTGAAAGTGGGTGGAGCCCAGTTATCAATCTGGGATCCTCTGTTTTAATTCCCGAACATTTCGTGACAGATCTCAGTACGCGGATGAGTTTGTATCGTCGCTTGGCCGAACTTGAAAGCGAAGAGGAAATTGAAATCTTTGCCGCCGAGATGATTGACCGCTTTGGTCCCTTGCCAGATGAGGCCAGCAATCTGTTTGACATTGTTAAAATCAAAATCCTGTGTAAAAAAGCGGGAATATCGCACTTGGATGCTGGCCCTAAGGGAGCTCTCATCGGGTTTTATCAGAATTCGCCGCCTTGCCCTGAAAAGCTACTTGGCTGGGTTTCGTCCCATCCCGGGAGCGTGAAGCTGCGACCCGATCAAAAAATATCCGTTTTGCGTTCATGGGATCACCTCAAAGACCGTGTGCGGGGACTGCAGGCATTGGCTCTCGAATTGTCAAAAATCGCCCTGTAAACTTGTGGAACCCTGTGGTATCATTTTACTGAACACGGGAGGCGTTCATGGCTCAGTCCTATCTTGAAACTTGTATTGTTGAAGCTCTCAGAAAAGCTAAGGGCAACCAGACCAAGACTCGCCAGCTTGTGGCTTCGATGGCTATTGAGGACGACCAGTTGTTGTTGGCTTTGGCCAAGCCTCATTTGAATGCCATTGTAGCCCATGCCGTCAACCGGATTGCCATTCAGCAAAAGGGAAAGGCTTCAAAATTGAAAGCCGATGATCTTCCGCCGATTCCCAAACCATCCAAAGAAGATGCAGGTTTTGGTATTGATCTACTGAAGGCTTTGGGAGGTCAGAACGTTGCTAAATTTGGCAAGGAGGATGAAGCTCCACCGATTAAGAAGAAGGCTGCTTCGGCACAGCACATCAACGCGCTGAAACTGATGGCGGCCAAAAGCAAAACCAAGCTGAAATAATAAAACTACTATGCTGGATCCTGCAGAAAGATTAAGTTTCCTGAAACACGCTGGTTGGGCGGGAGCTTTTGAGACTCGCGTGGGGGAGGACTGGTCACAGCGTAAAATTTTCCGTGTTGAAAAAAATGGCCGCAGTGCGATTGTTATGCACTCTCTGCCTGACGATCACCCACAAGCAACGGCGGGGCACAAGCTGCGTGACTTCGTCCGTATTTCTTCCTATCTTTTCTCTATTGGCCTCTCTGCGCCTCAGGTTTACGCGCAGGACGTGGCGCATGGCTTGCTTCTTGTCGAAGATTTTGGCTCAATTTCTTTGCAGGACCGTATTCAAGATATGCCAAGTTCACAGGGAGATGATTACCTGCGAGCCACCAATGTTCTGGCCCATATTTATGGGCGGAGCCAGCATATTTCAATTGATCTGCCTGATTACTATGCAGGGCATATTCATGCTGGACGGCGGCGGGTGGTTGATTGGTACATTCCTGCCATCAAGCGGGTTAAAAATCCTGATGGATTGAGCGAAGAGTATCTCGAAGTTTGGAAAAAAATTGAAAAGTCCTTACCTCTCGTTCCGCGCCGATTTCTTCATGCTGATTTTCACCCTGCAAATTTGATGTGGCTTGCCGAAAGGGAGAAAGATAAGCAAATCGGATTGGTCGATTTCCAAGGGGCTGTGGTTGGCCCTGCGCCGTATGATCTCGTGAATCTTCTCGATGATGCGCGGCGCATTGTTCCAGATGATATTAGAGCCATGTGTCTGGGAAAATTTATCGAACATTTAACGCCTGCTGAAAGAGAATCTTTTCTAGCGTGGTATCCCATTCTGGCTTGCCAGTTTCATTGTCGCGTGATTGGGCAGGCCGTTAAACTTGCGGTTCATAGTGGAAAGACTCGTTTGCTGGATCTCATTCCCATTCTTTCTTATCACTTGCAGCACGACTTGAAGCACCCGCTATTGGCCCCGCTGGCCCAGTGGTTTGCCGCACAAAAAGTTGATTTTAGAGAAACAACAACCATTGATCTGTCTGGCTTGGGTTCTCTGATTCGGGAAGATGCTTTTTAAGGGCGGCTGTATCGGAGGGGCTTGCCTTTTTTGATAGAGTTTTCTAGGCTGTAGTGAGTATTTCAACAAAAGGATTGTCTATGTCTCTTCTCTCCCATCGGCTTAGCCGGATTAAACCATCCCCAACTATTGCTGTGACCACGAAAGCCAACGAGCTAAAGGCGGCTGGGAAAGACGTGATTGGATTGGGGGCCGGAGAACCAGATTTTAACACGCCGGATTTTGTGATTGAAGCGGCCTATGCGGCCATGAAACGGGGTGAAACCAAATATACCGCCGTGGATGGAACCCCTGCCTTGAAGGATGCCATTATTGCCAAGTTCAAACGGGACAATGGTTTGACCTATGACCGAAGCCAGATCACGGTTGGTGCGGGCGGAAAACAAGTTCTTTATAATGCGTTGATGGCCACTGTGGGGGTGGGGGATGAGGTGATTATTCCTGCTCCATATTGGGTTTCTTACCCTGATATGACCTTGCTGGCTGAAGGAACTCCTGTTTTTGTGAAATGCGCTGAAGAAAACGGGTTCAAGTTAAAGGCCGCTGATCTTGAGGCTGCTATCACTCCTAAAACAAAATGGGTTATTTTGAATTCGCCCAGCAACCCGACGGGCGCGGCCTATTCCTATGATGAGATGAAAGCCTTGACAGATGTTTTGCTTCGCCACCCTCATGTTTGGGTGATGTCGGACGATATTTATGAGCATCTGGTTTATGATGGGTTCAAATTTTGTACCCCAGCTCAGGTCGAACCAAAATTATATGACAGGACGCTGACCTGTAATGGGGCCTCAAAAGCTTATGCCATGACGGGTTGGCGGATTGGGTATGCTGCCGGACCCAAAGAGCTTATCAAGGCGATGGGAAATATCCAAAGCCATAGTACCTCCAATCCGTGTTCAATTTCACAAGCGGCTGCTTTGGCAGCTCTGAACGGAGATCAGTCTTTCCTGAAGGGATGGTGCGAAACCTATAAGGCGCGGCGTGATCTGGTTGTCGAAATGCTCAATAAGGCCGATGGACTTCGCTGTGCAAAACCCGAAGGGGCTTTCTATGTGTATGCAAGCTGTGAAGGCTGTATTGGCAAAGTAACGCCTGATGGAAAAATCATCGCAACGGATGGGGATTTTGTGACCTATCTTCTCGAAACTGTTGGGGTAGCTGCGGTACAAGGTGAGGCGTTTGGACTTTCGCCTTACTTCCGTATATCCTATGCCACATCAACGGAGGCCTTGACCAAGGCGTGTGAGCGCATTCAAACGGCCTGCGCGGCCCTAACCGGAGTAGCGACAAAGGTCGCCTGATTATTTGGGGAAGGACGATGGTGGGGCAGGGGGGCATTTCGGATAATCTCGGCAAGGCAGTCTAATTTTTGTTGATGTTCGGGGTTGTTTGCAATCAACTGTTCGGTGAGGCTCATTCTTTTTTGTATGACACTAGCGTACCCAGTGAAGGCATCGGGAAAGGGGGATATTTTTCCTTCTGCGAAGGGTTGGTCAAGCCGCAGGCTGAGATCAAAAACGTTGTCTTTCCCAAATAGTTTTGTGGTGTGTTCAACCATGTCCATGTGAACGAGAGCTCGTAAAGCTTCGGGGAAATGGCGGTTCATTCCGAATATTCCAAGACGTTCTGTTGGTCTAAGGGTGATGTTTTCGTAGTTATTGCCAAAGATGACGCATACAAGACGGCGGCTTCTGAGATGGGTTTTGTAAAAATCTGACAGTTCAACCAGATTGGAAGAGTGAGTTTCAAGAACGGCCATATCAATATACCTCTTTCCGGTTTCTGCAATGGCATGGTCTCCGAATCTGAGTGGATAGGCTGAAGAAGCCAGAGCCGCATCCGAGAATTGGACGGCTTCATTGAGATTGGGAAGATTGGACACGGCAGAAAGAAAATGTCCCTCTGGAACGTGCTGGAAATATTCGCGGCTGAGGGTAGGCGAAATAGAACAAGAACTGATACACACGGGCAAAAGGGAGTCGCAAAGACGGGCCCTCCCAATGGTTTCTTCCAACCTTTCCTTGGCCTTGTCGCGGCGGCGGGATAGATAAAAATAGATGTTGTCCCGAAACATTTGAGGGAGATCAGAGGCAGTGAGGGCTGGTTTTGTGGGATCGCTCAAGGATGGAGCAGCCAGTCCCGCGACGACAAAGGCTCCGGCTGAGTCCCCTATCAGGTAAGGCCTGTGCTCGTGCAGAGAATGGCCCACGCGCTTTTCAAGGCTGAACAGATTATAGATAGAGGTATATATTTCGCCCGCGCCACCCCGCAGAATGAAGATGAAATCCGTTCTTTGGCGAGGGGTGAGGGCACCGCGAATCTTGTCAAATGTTTCTGAAATTCTCATGACTACCCATTTCCTGTCTTTTCTATTTACAGATTTATTAAGTCTTACGAAAAACATCAAGAAAAAAGGAGAAATTAGGTTGTTGGTGGGCGAGAAAGTCCTAATCCCCGCGAAATCCGGCTTCTCAGGCTTGATCGAGGTGAGCGGTTTCCTTGACCTGATTGGCGGGAGTCGCGGTTGTTCACCAAAAGATGACAAATGGTTTCAAAACTTTTGCGGTTTTCTTCTAACGTCGTTTCAAAGAAGTTTTTGAGCTTGCGGAGGTTTTCTGGACTGGCATCATCAATTTGACCACTTGGGTAATCTTCTGCAAAGGGACCTGTAATCAGGGATTTGTTGAACATATACAGGTTATCGCCCATGTCTCTGGTAAAGGAATTTAGCAGAGCGGTTTCTGAGGCATAAAAGAAAATGTTAATCAGTGGCATATCGTTACTAGGGTCCACAACTCCCAATGAGCCGTAGCGGTTCCAATCTTCTTTGGGAATGGAGCGGTTGTAATATCCGGTTCCAAGCACAATCATCACAAGGTCGCGGTCTGCCGGAATATGTTCCCGCAATGCCCCCATATAACTGATACATGGGTTGTCAAAAATACTTCCGTCTATGCCGGAAATTTCCAGTTCAGGTGCACCCATTTCTGGAGTCATTTTGAAGGTGTGGCACGGGAAATATGTTGGGGCGGCGGTGCTTGCCATCACGGCATCAAACAAGCCAACAGTTTGCGGAGGCGATGTTTTCTGGGCCCCTTCGAACTTGATATTTTTGAGCCAGAGTGCGTGCCCTCCTTCATTCAAAAACGTGTTGGTTTTGTGGGAGTAGTCGTTCCTAGATATACCGTTTGAACGAAGCCCGCGCCCATCAATGCTGTAAACCGGAATAATCAAGCTGTTCAGACTGTCGCTCAGTTGACTGCGGCCAAACAAAGCCCGCAAGGAGCGTCCAAGATTGGCTTGTTCATAATGACCATGACGCAGCAATTGGTCGAGTTGCCCGAATTTCATTGTTCGGTTGTTAAAGTCATGAATCATGCTGCGAAAGGCACGGAAGGAATCTTGAGGAAAGATCTGAATTCCTTCGCGCTCATAAAAGCGTACCATGTGGCGGGCTTTATATTTGGGCAAGCCAGATTCATACGGATGGGGAACATTCAAGGAGGCATTCAAAATGGACCCCGTTGAGGGACCCATAAAAATATCCACCATCTCGGCCATGTGGAGTCCGGTTGTCTCCTCGATCCTTTGCATGAAATGGGCGGGGATCAAGCCACGCATTCCTCCCCCGTAATTAAACAGAGCAATGACAGGTTTTTTGCGGGAGGAAGGCGAGTCAGGCATAAGAAACATCCATATTGGCCGCTATATTAGCTGAAAAGTCAGGCAGGCACAGCACAAAAAAAACCGGGCAAAAGCCCGGTAGAGTTGAACAGGGAGGTTTCACGTCTAGATAGACGCGAAGGAACTTGAAGCAAGTTCCAGAGGCCATATATGATGATTCGAGGTCTAAAAACAAGTGTTTTTTTCAAAAGAGAGACCTGATCTTTTTGCGAGGCTTAAAAATCTGTCCTTTTGATCTGGTCCAGAATGAAATCGCGGAAGATCGAGATACGTTTTGAATGTCGCCTCTCCTCTGGGTACACGAAGTACATATCAACGCTGTCGGGTTCTATATTGGGAAGGATTGTCTCAATCTCAGGGGAATTCTGGACCATAAAAAGAGGGAGAACGCCAATGCCAGCGCCGCTGCGGATGGCTTGGTGAATTGTTGAAACAGAGTTCATAAGCAAGAGATTGGAGTTTTTGGTCCGGTTAATATGGGCCTTGGTGAAGAGCCAGTTTGGATTTTGGTAGGGCACTAGAATATTATCGGGGTAGCCAATCAGGGTATGATCTTTTAGCTGTCCCAGACTTGTTGGGGTTCCGCGTTCGGCTAGGTAAGATTTACTGGCGCATACAACAAAGCGAAGCGTGGCCAAATGCCGGTGAATCAAGTCCGGTTGGTCAGGCTTATAAAGCCGGATGGCGGCATCGGCTTCCCTCATTCCCAGATTGAAAATTCTGTCATCCAGCAGAATTGACATTTGAATATCGGGGTACTGTGTCCTGAAGGCTGGAAGGCGGGAAGCCAGCCAGTGTGTGCCAACGAATTCAGCAAGGGTCAAGGTGAGTTCCCCTTCAGACTGGTTTTTGGTGTCGCTCAACTGGCCTTCGATCATGACCATTTTGCTGAAAATTTCAGTCGAAGCCTTGTGCAACATTTCCCCTTGTTCGGTGAGGATCAGGCCCCGCGCATGACGGTGAAAAAGGGGGATACCAAGACCTTCTTCAAAGGAACTGATATGACGGGAAACTGCAGATTGAGACAGCCCCAAAGACTCGCCAGCATGGGTAAAGCTTCCTGCTTCGGCAACCATGTGAAAAATGCGTAGTTTGTCCCAATCCATTGCCATGTGTTTTTGCCTAGTCGTGCTGGGCCAAGAATCGGTCGGCTTCAAGCGCGGCCATGCAGCCCATACCTGCTGCTGTGACAGCTTGGCGGTACACCTTGTCCTTTACATCTCCGGCAGCAAAGACTCCAGCCACAGATGTGGCCGTTGAATCCGGTGCGGTCAAGATGTAACCGTTTTCATCCATCTTGATTTGCCCCTTGAATAGTTCAGTTGCTGGATCGTGGCCAATGGCTACGAAAACCCCATCCACAGCAAGATCAGATAGGTTCCCTGATTTGAGGTTTTTAAGTTTGAGTCCGGTTACGCCAATTGGTCCTGTCGTGCTACCAGGCAAATTCCCCATAATTTCTTCAACACCACTATCCCAGATCACGTTGATTTTTGGGTTGGCAAACAGCCGATCTTGACCAATTTTTTCGGCTCTGAACGTATCGCGGCGGTGAATGACGGTGACTTTGCTTGCGAATTGGGAGAGAAACAAAGCTTCCTCCACCGCTGAATTTCCTCCTCCGATAACGGCAACGTCTTTGCCGCGAAAAAAGAATCCATCGCATGTTGCGCAAGCGGACACGCCATAGCCGCGGTAGGTGACTTCCGAAGGAAGACCCAGCCAACGGGCTTTGGCACCTGTGCAGATCACAACCGTATCGGCTGAGTAGGTCGTTCCGCTATCTCCTGTTGCGGTGAAGGGGCGGGCTGAAAAATCTACCTTCACAATCAGGTCACTGATGAGCCTCGTTCCAACGTGTTCCGCTTGTGCCCGCATTTGCTCCATCAACCAAGGACCTTGGACGGGAGCGGCAAAGCCCGGGTAATTCTCGACATCAGTCGTGATGGTTAGCTGCCCTCCGACTTCCATCCCCGTTACCAGTACGGGGGAGAGATTGGCCCGAGCTGCATAAATGGCAGCGGTGTATCCGGCAGGTCCAGAGCCGATAATAAGGACTTTGGTTGTGATATGTTCTTTTGTCATGATAGGTTTGATGTAACGCCCTGAAGGGCGAAGGTAAAGAGGTTAATTGGGAAACAAACCGCTTTTCCGCCTAATTTCGTCTGCAATGCGCTCTGAATCCTGCAAGCGGGGATAGGTCCAGTCTTCAAGCATTCCGGTAAAATTCCGTACGATTCCAGCCTTTTTGAGGTTCTCAATCAGTCCAGCCTGTCGTTTCGAAAGCCCAGCCATAGGAAGAACGTAAACGGGCTTTCCGGTTGTGGCGGCATCGGAAATCATGGAAGTGCTATCTCCTGTTACCAGAATAAAGTCAGCAAAGGCCAGAAACCCAAGATAGGGGTTGGTGTCGCCGCCGTTCCAAAAATACCCGTTTGGTGTGGAAAGATGTTGACGGAGGCTTTCCTCATTTTCACGCCCTGTCCGGCGAGATGTGGTAATCATGAGCCCTACGCCCTGATGGACCAGAGGTGACAGGAGGCTGGCGAGGGAATTTGCTTCCTCTTGCGTAAAGTGATGCGTTTTTGTACTTCCGCCAATCAGAACGGCTACGCGTGGGGAACTGACGCGTGTAAGAATTTCGGAAAAATCCCGCATAGCCTGAGATAAACGGGCGGAGGTGATGCGGTTAGGAGTCGCCTGTGTTACCAGCACATTTTCACCGCGAGCAGGATCATGGGCTGGAACGGCGACAAGGTCAAAATTCTTCAGGGAGTATCGCGGGTCTTGGATTTGGACTGTAAAAGTCTTTCCCCTACTTGCCTTTTTGATATAACGCGAGGCAGAGATGCTTTTGCGGCCTGACGCAATCAAAAGATCTGGCCAAGGTCCGCAAAGCGGAGGGTCAAAACTGGTCCCTCTCTCAAATCCAAGATAGGGGGAGAGGAGTTTCCACGGCTGCTTCAAAGAAACGCGTAGGACGAGCGGAGTAACCCCCAGCGCATCGGCAACTCCCAGACACTGGTTTTCCGTTCCGGCCATTCCTTCGGTAATAATCCATGTCAGAGGGAGAGAAAAACGTGAGTTTTCTGCCATTTAGCCTGCGAATCCTGATTGGGTATATTCTGTTAAAATTATAAAACCCCTTGCTCTCAGCGTCATCTCAACTTATACCAACGCAAGGCCCAAAAAGACAACCCAAGAATATTTGAGTACGATGAGTAACACCGAGAACAAATCTCCCGCACGAATCAAACTGGATCGGATTGATCGCCGCATTATCAGCGACTTACAAAATGACGGCCGCATGACCAATGTTGACTTGGCCAAGCGGGCAGGAATTTCAGCCCCGCCTTGTCTGCGCCGTGTTCGTAATCTTGAAGAGATGGGCCTCATCAAGAGTTACCATGCGCGGGTCGATGCTGCTGCTTTGGGTTTTCCCGTCACAGTTTTTACGGCCGTCAAACTTGCCGCAGTTGGTGAGGGTGAGCTTAAAAAATTTGAAGAATGGCTCGAAAAATGGCCGATGGTTCGCGAGGCCTATATGATGACGGGTGACAATGACTTTTTGCTCAAAATCGTTGCTCGTGATTGGGACGACTATCAAACATTTTTGACCCAACATCTGGTCAACAGTCCCAATGTTGTCGCTGTTAAATCATCTCTCTCGATCAAGGTGAGTAAATTGAAAGCGGGCGTTCCAATTTCTACGGAATAGAACAAAACCCCTCTGAAGTGAGGGGTTTTTTACAGGGACAATTTCTTTCTATTTATTTGTACATCACCATCAGAATTTCATAGTGGCGGCGGCCTTTGGGCGTTGCAACCTCGACCACATCCCCAACGGATTTTCCGATTAAGGCCCTTGCAATAGGGGCGGTGATCGAAATTTTTCCGTTATCGGCATTCGATTCATAGGGACCAACGATTTGGAGTTTTAGCTCTTCGTCATCTTCCTCGTCCACAATCACCACCGTTGCCCCGAATTTGACAACGTCACCGGAGAGAGCATTGATGTCAATAATCTGGGCTTTGGAAATGACAGCTTCAAGTTCTTGAAGTCGGCCTTCTATAAAGCTCTGACGCTCTCTGGCTGCGTGATACTCTGCGTTTTCTGAGAGGTCACCATGGGCCCGTGCTTCGGCAATCGCTGCAATCACAGCAGGCCGTTCAACCGATTTCAGGTTTTTGAGCTCTTTCTCAAGAGCTGTATGACCTTCTTTGGTCATCGGAACTTTATCCATAGAAGAAATCCTCTGCTTAACAAAACGAACCCGCCAACAAGGCGGGAATCGGGCAAGGTTACCCAGTTTAGAGAAAAAGGTCAATTCCGCTCAAAATTTTTCATAGAAACAGGGGGAGGCTACTCCCCGCGCAGAATGCGGGTTTTGCTGCGGTTCCAATCCCGTTCTTTGGTGGTTTCGCGCTTGTCGTGAAGTTGTTTTCCCTTGGCGAGGGCAATTTCGACTTTGGCAATTCCGCGACTGTTGAAGAAAAGGCGGACAGGGACAATAGTAAATCCTTGCTGGCGCGAGGCTCCGAGCAGTTTGGAAATTTGCCGTTGGTGGAGGAGAAGTTTTCTTTGTCGGCGGGGTTCATGTTGAAGATGAGCTCCCGCTGGACCATAGGGGGCGATGTAGGAATTATGCAGCCAAATCTCCCCCCCTTTTTCTACGGCGAAGGATTCGTTTAGGGAACATTGCCCGTGGCGCAGAGATTTGACTTCTGTTCCATTGAGTAAAATTCCCGCCTCGATTTTATCTTCGAGAAAATAGTCAAATCGCGCACGCCGATTTTCAGCCACTGTGTGGTTGATCGAAATGAGAGGTTTCTGTTTTGGGTCCTTAGCCATGATGACGGAGTTTGTCAGGTCCGGCGTTTTCAATCAAGCCCACATCTGCAAGGGCACTATCAACGGCGCGGCGAGCCGATTCCGAGGCAGGAACGAGCGGCAGACGAACCTCATCGCGGCATAGGCCGAGACGGCTAGCTGCATATTTGACTGGAGCCGGAGACGTTTCTACAAATAAGGCCTTATGCAGAGGGGCAAGGCGCGTTTGCAGAGCGTGAAATGTTTCGAGGTCTTTGTTCTTCCATGCGGTTTGAACATTTGCGCATAGGGCAGGGGCGACATTGGCGGTCACCGAAATGCAGCCATCAGCTCCTTGGGCCAGATACGCACCTGCTAGAGCATCCTCGCCTGAGAAAACCAAAAACCCAGCTTTGCTTCGTGATTTGATGAGAGTTGTTCGCGAGGTATCAAGGGTGGCATCTTTGAGTCCGACAATGCGGGGCAGCTCGGCCAAG
>JAEUKO010000058.1:11507-11796 GCA_016794285.1 Alphaproteobacteria bacterium
CGCACGACACTATCCACAGAAATTTCAACGCCGCACCGCCCGGGGACATTGTAAAGGACAAGGGGAATATCCGTTGAATCGTGAATGGCTTTGTAATGGGAAAACAGCCCTTCTTGGGTTGGTTTGTTATAGTAGGGGGCAACGATAAGTGCGCCATCCGCTCCGCAACTGCGGGCAAGTTGAGTGGTTATGACAGCTTTGCGGGTTGAATTTGAACCCGTTCCAGCAATCACGGGAATGCGCCCCTTGACTACTTGAATGCATCGTTCAAAAATGTATTTTGTTTCAT
>JAEUKO010000059.1:0-11317 GCA_016794285.1 Alphaproteobacteria bacterium
AGCTCTTTCATTTTTTCTTTTTGCTTAACGCCAAATCTTTGTTCTTCATCAATAATCAATAAGCCAAGATTGGCGAACTTCACATCCTTGGCAAGCAGGGCATGGGTTCCGATGACAAGTTTAACCGACCCATCCTCCATACCCTCTTTAATAGTCTTGGCTTCTTTGCTGGTTACAAAACGAGAAAGTTGCTCAACGCGCAGCCCGACTTCAGCAAAACGACGACAGAAATTTTCATGGTGTTGGCGAGCAAGCAAAGTCGTGGGAGCAATAATGGCCACCTGTACCCCTGATAACGCGGCAACAAAAGCCGCCCGCATGGCCACTTCTGTTTTGCCATACCCAACATCGCCACAAACCAGACGATCCATTGGCTCTCCTGATGACAAATCAGCCAAGGTTTCCTGAATAGCGCGTAGTTGGTCTTCGGTTTCCTGATAGGGGAAGCGCGAGACAAATTCATTATAATTCCCATGATCCGCTTCCAGCACCTCGGCATGGCGCACATGGCGCATTGCAGCGATTTTGAGCAAACCATCCGCCATTTTCATCAGGTCTTTTTTGACTTTTGCTTTTCGCGCCTGCCATCCGGCTCCACCAAGTTTATCAAGGTCTGTATGCGCTTCGTCACTGCCAAAACGAGAAAGAACTTCGATGTTCTCAACCGGAACGAAGAGTCGGTCTCCACCCGCATAGGTAATTTTCAAACAATCATGAAGCAGTCCACCAGCCTTGAGTGTTTCCAGTCCCTCAAACCGCCCGACCCCGTGATCGATATGAACAACCAGATCCCCCGGATTGAGGGCTGAAATTTCGCGCAAGAAATGATCTGCCCTGCGCCGCCGCGCTGTCTTGCGCGTCAGACGATCCCCCAGAATATCCTGCTCAGTGACCAGCAGGAGGTCAGAAGCAACAAAACCATGTTGCAAAGGTAAGAGAATAGCACCAACTTGCCCATTTTTCAGCTTCTGGACATCAGATATTTTTTCACAAGGCAGCAAGGAAACTCCGGCAGATTCTTGCATCATCGCTATGAAACGATCCCGCGACCCTGCACTGTAACACGCGATAACCTGTTTGCGCCCATCTTGAATATGAGAGGACAAATAGGCAGCAACTTCACGAAACACGTTCAGGTCAGGTTGGGAACGAACATCGCCAAAGTCACGCCCACGCCGTGCGGTGGCGTTCTGACTTTCATCATGAGGCGAAGAAAATGGTTGAAGAACCAGAGGATTTCCGCACCGCCAAATGTCGCGCACCTCCTCCTCAGTCAGATAAAGCCGATCAGGCGCAAGCGGATGATACGCCGCTCCAGATAGACTAATATCCCCACCCTCTTTCTTCTTTTTGCGCTGGACAATTGAACTGTCCAGAGTCTGGCGAGCGGCGTAAAAATCTTGAATCTGGGTGTGGCGTTCTCTTCCGGCCAGCTCCGCTTGAGCATCAAGCGACACTTCAAATTGAGAGATATAATCAAACAAACTCGCCATACGATCAAAAAATAGAGGCAGCCAGTGTTCGATACCGGCATGACGCCGTCCTTCACTAACAGCTGTGTAAAGAGGATCGGACTGTTGAGCTACACCGAAGAGGTCTCTGTATGCCCCGCGAAATTTTTGAATGGAGGCATCATCAAGAAAGAATTCAGTAACAGGCCGTAAACTGAAATGATCCAAAAATCCAGTTGACCTTTGGGTAGAAGGATCAAAACTCTTGATTGTTTCAACCTCGTCTCCGAATAAATCCAGACGCAGCGGATCAAGATACCCGGGAGGGAATAAATCAAAAATTCCCCCGCGAACGGCAAATTCTCCAGCTTCGCGGACCGTCTCAACCCGAAGATATCCGTTGTCCACCAGAAATTTCATCAAATGTTCCCGAGGCAGCTTTCCACCTCGCCGAACGGAAAGCTGCGCCGAAGCAAGAACTTCGGGCGGCATAACCCTCTGAGTTGCCGCATTGATATTGGTCAAAATCAGGCGCGGTTTATACAGCGCATCGGCCTGCCACTCCAAAATTCTTCCAAGAGCCGCAATTCTTTGCGCAACCAAATCCGCATGGGGGGAAACACGATCATAAGGAAGACAATCCCATGACGGAAACAAAACGACTTCCACATCCGGCGCAAAAAAAGCTAGAACATCGGCGAGAGTCGCCATACGGGAATCATCAAGCGCAATATGCACCAGAACCTTCCGGTCTCTGGAAAGAGAATGCGCCCGCTCAGCAAGAGAGCGCGCGTCTTGACCTTCCGGATTCCCAAACTGGCAAGGGAGGGCTTCCTCCCCACTCTCTGATATTTTAGCAGCTATCGTCATGGGAGATTATTTGGCAAATCTATGCTGCAAGAGCAAGTCTAAAACCGAAGAGGCATAGGCCTCTGGTGCCGATTTTTGACCTGAAACCCAATCATAAACATCCGGATCATTACAGCAGAGGATTTCCTCGAACGCGACAAGCTCTTCTTCACCAAAATTTGCCAGATTGCGGTCAGCAAAAGACCCCATCAGCAGGTCCATTTCACGGGTCCCCCGATGCCATGCCCTAAAACTGAGGCGTTTTCTCTTGTTTTCCAGCGTCTCGACTTCACAGGCCATTTGCGGCATAATGTGTTCATCCTCATCAAATTTGTCAGGGAGACACTTTATGCCACTTATGCGCATCTTGAAAGAAAATCATGTTTTGATAGCAGGAATTCTTCTTCCGCTTCTTTTGGTCGGACTTTTGACCCTTGCCAAATCGTTTCCCTTTCATGTTGTACCAGACCCAACTTTCCGAGCTGTTTATGCCGTTAACCCTTACATCGCATACGGGAATTTTGTTTACAAAGTAACGGATGAAGGGAAGCTAGGCATTACCTTTGTGTCCCCGAAAGCCAATCGGCAAACTGGCAATATCCCCACCGGAAACGTAAAAGGACGAATTTATGTTTTCACGCCCGCAACAGGGGCTTTAGAGGACACCTCTCTGCCGGTTCCCACCCTTAAAGAAGATGAAGAAAAACTATCGATCCCTTTTGAGAAGTTTTCATCTCTCAAACTCTCTGGCCAAGTGACTGCCCCTGATGGCTATCGCTATGAGGACCGTGGGTATTCGCACAGCTCCTTCTTAACAGATGTTCTATCCTTTCACAGCAGAAGCCACGGACCCTTGCAAATTGTTGTCAAGGATAGCCGTGTTATCCCTCTTCCCAAACCAACCGATTTTTACGGCGAAACAGTCTTTATTGGCTGGGTTGTTGAGGAGATCAAATAATGGCCCTCTCAAAACAGGAAGCGTTGTCGCAAATTGCAAGCCTTATATCTGAAGCCGGATTGAGCGAGTCTGAACTCGCCTCTCTTCTCTCCAAACCTGCTCCAAAAACCGGCGCAGAAGAGGATTCCTCTTCACTGTTGCAACGGGTTATGATTTATATTGGTGGGCTTTTTATTTTTACGGGTATTTGCGTTTATATCGGTATTGTTTGGGAAGACCTGCCGCCTCTAGCTCATGTGATCGTGACTTTTGGAACAGGGCTTGTCGCGTTTTTTCTTGGCCTTATTTCTTTGGAAGACTCACGCTACAGCAAAGCCTCGACTCCATTGTTCCTCATTGCGGCTTTTTTGCAACCTGTTGGGTTGTTTGTTTTGCTTGATGAATATTTCCCCTCTTCCAACGACGTTGTCAAAGCAGCCCTCGTGGTCTTTGGATTTATGGCGGTCCAGCAATTCGTGGCTTTTGCCTCGCGCAATCGCTCCAGCCTCTTGTTCTTTTCACTCTTTTTCTTCTACCTGTTTATGTTGGCTCTCCTTGGAAAAACCGACATATCCCCTCCCGATGGCGCGATGTTGCTTGGCTTGTCGGGGCTGTATGTTTCCTATGGGTTGACCAAAACCACGCATAGCAGAATTGCACCGTTCTTTTTCTTCTTTTCTGGCATTTTTACAGCAGCCGCTTCGTTTGATTACTTTAAGCACTCTGCCTTTGACGTTTTGTTAATTGGCACAGCAGGAGGCATGATTGCCTTAAGCGTCTTTGCCAAAAGCCGCACTCTCCTGACAGTCGGAATTTTGTCCCTGCTCGCGTTTTTAGGCTATTTCACAGATGAATATTTCAAAGATGTTGTCGGCTGGCCAATTGCCATGATTATACTTGGATTCCTGATGATTGGGATCAGTGTCTTCGCGGTCAAGCTGGGCAGGAAAATCAGACTGAGCTCTTGATATCTCATGAAAGGCCGCCCGTTCATTCTGGATCCTCTGTTTCGGGCGGTTGCCACACTCTCGGGCGTGGGGCCTAAATATGCCAAGCTTTACGAGAAACTTCTGGGCGGCGGAAAAATTCTTGATCTGCTGTTTCACAAGCCCGTTGATTTCGTGTTGCGCAAACACTGTGACAGTCTTGCCGAAGCTCCCTTGGGCCAAACTATTTGTGTGAGCGTTACAATAGACAAACATACTCCCTCGCCACGACGTAGTCAGCCAACCCGCGTTCGGGCAAGAGATCCCAGCGGCTTTGTGGATCTTGTCTTTTTCAACGCTCATGGGGCATGGATTGAAAAACAATACCCGATTGGGACAACAATTGTGATTGCCGGAAAAATAGAAGATTTTCGGGGACAACGACAAATCACCCACCCTGATTTAATCGGCCTTGCGGAAAATGCCGGAAAAATTGACCCTTTCGAAGTTGTTTATCCTTTGACCGCTGGCGTTACAACCAAGCCTTTGAGAAAAGCAGTTCTCGCTGCGTTGGGTTTTGTTCCAGATCTTCCAGAGTGGGATGATCCGGCTCACAAACTCCGCGAAGGGTGGCAAGGGTGGAAAGAAAGCCTGACCGTCCTTCACCACCCCAAAACTGCCGAAGACCTTGAGCCTCTTAATCCTGCTCGTATGCGCCTTGCCTATGACGAACTTCTTGCCAATCAGTTGACTCTTGCTCTTGTCCGTAACCGCCAACGAAAATTGAGTGGGCGGGCTTTTCCCGTCAGTGGTCCGCTGCGGCGGAAACTTCTTGCCTCTCTTCCGTGGCAGCTCACCGAATTTCAACAATCCGCCTTGGCCGAGATTGATGCCGACATGGCAGCCCCTAGTCGAATGCTTCGTCTTCTGCAAGGAGATGTCGGCTCAGGCAAAACCGTTGTGGCGGCCCTAGCTATGATAAACGCGATTGATGGGGGGGCACAGGCTGCCCTCATGGCTCCGACAGAAATACTGGTTCGGCAGCACGCGGAAAATCTTGCACCTCTTCTAACGGCGTGCGGAGTCAAAATTGCGGTCCTGACCGGACGGGACAAAGGAAAAATTCGAGACAGTGTCTTAAAAGAGATTGCAGATGGAACAGCCCAGATTGTGCTAGGAACCCATGCCTTATTCCAAGATGGGGTTGAATTCAAAGATCTGGGATTGGCTGTCATTGATGAACAGCACCGCTTTGGCGTTCACCAACGCTTACAACTCTCTAACAAAGGAAGAGGAACGGATGTCTTGGTCATGACGGCCACGCCGATTCCGCGAACGCTCGCCCTCACCGCCTACGGAGACATGGAGGTCAGCCGTATTCTTGGCAAGCCTCCCGGGCGCAAACCTATTGATACCCGCTTAATCTCTCAGGAAAAATTCGATGAAATGGTCGAACGCCTCAAACCCCAAATCGCGGCGGATGTCAAAGTTTACTGGGTTTGTCCTTTGGTGGAGGAATCCGAATTGCTTGATCTGGCAGCGGCCAGTGAACGCTTTGATATTCTGCAACAACATTTCGGTGATAAAGTTGGTCTGATCCACGGGCGCATGAAACCTCAGGATAAAGACGATGTCATGCAGAAATTTATCAATGGGAACACCCGCCTTCTGGTGGCGACGACCGTTATTGAAGTTGGCGTGGATGTCCCTGATGCAACCATCATGGTTATTGAACACGCCGAACGGTTTGGTCTTGCTCAACTGCATCAGCTACGCGGACGCGTCGGGCGCGGAGAGAAACCTTCGTTTTGTTTTCTAATGTACGCCCCCCCACTTGGAAAAACCGCCCGCGAGCGTCTTGAAACTCTGCGAAAGACAGAAGACGGATTTCTGATTGCTGAAAAAGATCTGACGCTGCGGGGAAGTGGAGAGATTTTAGGGACGCGGCAAAGCGGGCTGGCCTCATTCCGTTTGGCTGATTTATCGGCTCACGGGGACTTGCTGCTCACCGCCCGCGATGATTCCAAACTGATTCTGGAGAGAGACCCGGAACTGCAATCCCCCCGAGGAGAAGCCCTGCGGACTTTGCTCTATCTATTCGAACGGGATCAGGCTATTTCCTATTTGCGTTCAGGGTGAGAATTTTTCGGTGTAATAATTCCACCCGAAATAACCATCTTCAAACCATCATCAACTGTCATGGATAACGGAACAACGCTGCTGCGCGGAACGAACAAAAGAAAACCAGAAGTCGGGTTTGGCGTTGTCGGCACAAAAACATTGATGGTTTCTCCAATCAATACCTTTTGGATTTCTCCTTCGGTTTTTCCGGTGACAAACCCGATTGTCCATGAATCCCTATGCGGGTATTGAACCAGAACCACTTCACGAAACGCCTGGGACTTATTGCCCATCAGTGTTTCAAGGACCTGTTTTAGTGCCCCGTAGATAGTTTTGACCAAGGGCAGCCTTTCCATCACAAAATCTGAAAACTCAACCAGAAGGTTACCCAGATAATTGCTGGTAAATATTCCCACAGTGACAAAGAACGTCACAGAAATCAGAACACCAATCCCGGGGATAGACCCCTGCCCTGCCAGACGAATCGGCAGAACACTCCCGACCTTTTCATCAATCCACAAAACCGTGGCGTAAACCAAATAGAGTGAGAGCGCGATAGGTGCCGTAACCAGAACGCCCGTGAAGAAATAATTCCGCATCCCACCCATAAACCGCGACAGCAAAGACGGCTTGGGAAGATCGGTTGCCTCTGGAACGTCTTCAGTCATGATAATCCCCTTCTTGGCCCCTTTTGGGGGAAAGTCTAAACATCTGCCGACAAGCCTAACAAATTAGGCCTCCCCTGACTATAAAAGAAGATAATCTCACCAAACCCGCCATACTCAAGGATTTCAGAACGACAATCACCCCGACTTGCATCGGGGTGATGTGTTAATCCGTTTTCAAAAACCTTATCGTGTGGCAGGAAGCGGATAAGGCTGAATAACGACCCCTCCCCCGCCAGCTGGACCTTGATAGGGCATTCCGCCCTGAGAAGGCATTGATGCCGCAGTTTTGGCTTTGTAAACCAAGTTGATAAATTCAGCACGATAACCGAACTTGTCTTCCCCTTTATTGGCCTCAGCCAGTTTCAAAACATCATCATAAGTCAGGTGGCCTGTATATTTTCCGCCTTTGAGAAGCTGGGCAAATCCGGCAACCGCTTCGGCCCAACCTGTTTCGCGGGCAAGATCCGCAGGAACATTCTCAAGATCAGGTGTGATCGGCGTGGTTATCAGCTTGCTGGTTGACTCATTCGGCAGTTTATAGCGAATTTTGAGGAAGCCTAACTCCTGACTTGTCTGCGCAGCAGGAAGGGCCTCAGCTTGAGGCTTCGGCGCATAGCGGCTGTCATCAATGGCTTTTGCTCCGCCAACAGGAGTTACTTCATAAATCGCCGTAACTTCTGCACCCGCGCCAATATCTCCAGCATCCACCTTGTCGTTGTTGAAATCTTCGGTTTTAAGAGCCCGTGTTTCATAGCCAACAAGACGATATTCGGATACCGTTTTCGGATTGAATTCAACTTGGATTTTGACATCCTTGGCGATTGTGAACAACGCCGCACTGGCTTCTTGTACCAGAACTTTCCGCGCCTCGTTGAGCGTATCGATATAGGCTGCAACTCCATTCCCGTTCTGGGCCAAACGTTGCATCATGTCGTCGTTATAGTTTCCGGTTCCAAAACCAAGGACCGAAAGAAAAACACCGCTTTCGCGTTCCCGCTCAATAAACCCTTTCAGCTCGTCAGGGTCAGTAATCCCTACGTTAAAGTCCCCATCTGTCGCCAGAATAACGCGGTTCACAGCCTTGGGATTGAAATTTGCTTTGGCCAATTGATAGGCAAGGCGTATCCCTTCCCCTCCGGCCGTTGATCCTCCCGCTTGCAGGTTTTGCAAAGCAGAAAGGATCACCGATTTGTTGGAAACTTCGGTAGGCGGCAAAACCGTCCCTGCAGCTCCGGCGTAAACAACAATCGACACTTTGTCGGTTGGCTTAAGACTATCAAGCAGCATAGAGAGAGACTGTTTAAGCAACGGCAATTTTTTGGGGTCATCCATCGAACCGGATGTGTCAAGCAAGAAGACAAGATTGCTATCCAATTGTTCGGTTTTATCGACATCAAACCCTTTGATACCAACGGTCACCAATTTCCGCCCCTCGTTCCACGGAGAGTTCTTCACAGAAATGCTAGCCTTGAATGGCTCTTCTTTGGTCACGGGTTTTGGATAAGCATAGTCAAAATAGTTGACCATTTCTTCAATTCGTACCGCATCCGGCTGAGGCAAAACGCCGTTATCCAGACTTTGGCGGATGAACGCATAAGACGCCGTATCAACATCAATCGAGAAGGTCGAAACCGGTTCCTGAGCCACTTGCTTGATAGGGCTTTGTTCTTCATGAGAGAACTTATCGCGGCCAATTTCTTGATCGGAGATATAAGAGCCGGATTCATAAGCTCCAACAACCCCGCCTTGGACAACGGACATAGCCGGAGCGGAAGCAGGGGCGGCATCCGCATTAGCCCGCATTCTATTCAGACCCGCCATATTAACAATCTCCTTCTCTGCTGGAGAAGATCCAAGACTTTGCAGCTTATCCATCACGCTAACGTCTTGACTGGACTCATCAGGGGAAAACTGCATTTTATTCAGCGTTGCAGAACTACTCCTTGGAACTGCACCGCTATCCTTGGCTAAGTAATCCATTGGGCTAATGCTATAAACCAGCAACGCCACGCAAGCAGTTGCTAAACCACCATAGATAATTTTCTTTCTCGAAAAGCTCATTTCATTCCTCCTGTTTGTTGGGTCCTGACCAATCAGACGGCTCAGGACTCCAAATCCTTGGAAGAATTTTTGATTTTTTTTGCTTTTCTCGAAGGCCGCCACAGCAAGATTCAAGGTCTCCTTGCGGCGATTATCGTCAAAGGCCGGAATTTTTTGGCCTCCGAAGAGGTTATACAGATCGTTTTCGTCCATTTTACTCCCCTCCTCCTGCTGTCAGTTTTTTCCGCGCTTCCATGATTCTCCATGAAACCGTACTCTCGGCACAGCCCAGAACCTCGCCGGCTTGTTTGTGGGAAAGCCCTTCCCCAAAAACGAGAAGAACTGCATCGCGCTCCACTTCCGGCAAGGCACGAACCCTTGCCGCCTGCTCACTGAGCATTACATTCCGCTCAGGGTCATCAGAACCTGAAAGAACCTCGGCCATATCGTCAACATCTGTGTGACGCGCCCGATTATTGGCCTTTACCCGTACCCAATCGCGGTAAGTATTGAGAGTAACAGTATAAGCCCACGTCGTGAATTGAGATTCACCGCGAAAAGTTCCGATTGTTTGCGCAATTTTCAGGCACGTCATCTGGGTTATATCCTCGGCATCCTCACGGTGACCACACAACCGAAACGCCATGCGAAAGATCACGGCATATTGGTTTTCCAATAGCCTGCGAAAAGCATCGCCACTCCCGATTTTCGCGAGATGGACCAGCGCAGCAGTGTCATCGGACGGTGTCACCATAGAAAGTCTTCATGCCCTATTAGACGGGAGATTCTGCGTTATCCTTGGCCAGATTCTGCAAAAAATCAATAGACCTCTTATTGAATCAACGTAATTTCGGCCTTGTCTGGATCAATCGAGAGCCACAAACTCTCTGTTTCAGACACATAATGCCGCAAATCTGCAATAAACCCCTGACCTAGGGCGGTGACACACGGCAAGTTGCTCTCCCGCGCAATCGTACAGGCATGAGAAAGGGTTCCCCCATCGCCATACAAAACTGCCTTTGCGTATAAAAAGAGTTCGACCGTTTCAGGGCGTGCGCGGGGGAAAACCAGTACCAAAGGATCAGAAAGCGATTTGATAAAATCCAGATCTGGTTTTCCCTCAATCAGTACGACACGCGCATTGATAAAATCTCCACAAACCGGCAAGCCTCGCCACTGGGTACGAAGCGCAGAAGAGAGGTTTTCCAGCGGCTTCATAGCTGGCGGCTCATTCCAAAAATGGGGAGGGTATGCAAAAACGGGCGGAGCAGAGACCTCATCCGGAAACATCTCCTGCCATGCCGGAGTCAGGCCAGTTCGGCGTTTTTGCAAATCTTGCATCTTTTTAATCGTTGCCTTGATCTTCGGCGGCGGATTATTCATCCACCGCGAGAGGGTTTCCGCATTGTGACGAGGGAGCCTCATTGTCAACGACAAAAAAGCAATGCCCAGAGCGAGACTTTGAACGATTTTTTCTTCTTGTGTTGAAGGAACTGGCTCGGCGAGACACTTTTCAATATACCGCGCCACCGACCACTGCGCCTTCATCAGTTGCCAAATTGTTCTTACTGAATAACACGGTTTGAACTGATACCCCCCGTCTTCCGATGGAACAGGAACAATACAGCCGCGACTAACACTCTTGATCATCTCAGACCAGTTGATATAGGGAACGTCTCGCACCCATTTAACCATAGCCGTACCAGACGGTTTTAGTCCCAGCAGACAAAGAGCCTTATTCCAAGGAGAGTTAGGGTGCGCTGCGCTAAATATTTCCTCAAGCCTTTCTTTTCCTGCTTGATCCAAGCTGTCTGGCAAGGATGTATCTTCAGCGAATTTGAGCCAAAGCACACTCACCGCGTACCCCCTTGCGGACCGGCAAAGGCAGTCATCGTATAAGAATTGGCAATATAAATGATCCCATCTTTATAAAGCGGGGCGGTGTAACTTCCCTTGCCGACATCCATGTGCCCGACAGATTCTCCGGTTCTTGCTTTGCGAACGTGAACGCCCCCATCAAGGGAAATCGTCACGACAAGAGGTTCTGGGCCATCTTCGATCAAGGCGCAATCTGCTTGAAATTCACGGCCTAATTTCTGTGTCCATGCTATTTCTCCACTGGTCATTTTCACGGCAATCAAACTTCCATCTTTGAGCGTGAAAAACGCCAAGGAACGGTCCGCCAAGACCTGCCCATCTGGTAACGGCATGGCGGGAAGCTCCCTCTGCCAGAGCAGCTTCCCCTCGGTATTCAGGCCATAAAGCCAACCTTTGTCAGTGTTTTTGTTGACTCCCACTTGGCCAATAGCCGTACTGACCAAGATG
>JAEUKO010000005.1:0-283 GCA_016794285.1 Alphaproteobacteria bacterium
CTCAAATCAAAAGAAGATTGGTAAAATGTATAGCCGCGATAGCGAAGGGGCTGGTTCATCGAAATAGTGGCTGGCCAACTTCCGGTCGCATCATGGACAATCACATCGGAAGAGTAGGATTTAGCCATATCGGTTCCCGGGTGGAGCTTTTGCTCAAATTTTTTTAGTTCAATCGAGAAGGGGAGTTCCTGTGTTTCTCGCTCAAGAGCAATTTGGAAAGAATGACCATTTTCTTCAAAATCGGGGGGTTGAGGGGCTTTATCGAACGTCAGGTAGGGGCCAT
>JAEUKO010000005.1:293-43339 GCA_016794285.1 Alphaproteobacteria bacterium
CTGCCCGTCCGCCCAGACAAGGTCACAATTCTCACAATAAGTTGAAATTGTGAGGGTAAGTTTTGTGCCTTGAATATTGAAACTTTGTCCGTTTGCAAGATCTTGTGCGGCCACAACCAAGAGAGGCAGTCCGTCTTTGCGGATGACCATCTGTTTTGCGTGGTAATCTTCAACCATGTTGCGTGATGTTCCTTGGGGAATCAGCAAATAGCCCTCACGGGAGGCAAGAGCGGTCAGAAGAGCTCCGAAGACCAGTAAAATCACTCCAAAATGGGACAGATTGGTTCCGGCCTTGGCCCAAGACCACTCGCTGCGCAGCAGAAACTTGGCGAGCAAGTTAACAAAAAAGATCGTCAAAAGGGTTGCTCCACCCGGAAAGGGCAAGATTCCTCCTATCAGAACGAAAAAAGACGAGAAATATTCCTGCTGGGCCGTAAAGGTTCCAATAGTTTTCTGGGCAACCGTGCCAAAGAGGATGAGAATCATCATCGCGGGCAAAGTCCAAAACAAAATATTCGGACGGGCGAGACGAAAGCCGAAAGGAACAATCTTTTTGAGCAAAGGGGTCATGGTCTTGGTTTTATCTCAAAGGGAGATGGTTTCAAAGAAAAAGAGTTGGGCAGGTTTTAGAGGAAATTTGGCGTGTATAACTTTGTGATCTTGCGCGTGTAAGGTTCGAGAAACTGCAGCCTCGTGCTAAATTTGGCCAGATTTTATGATTCTGAAAACCATCAAAACTGGAGGGGCCCGTTTAGTCGTTGGAGGCGTTTATACGCAAATGTCTTATCTTTCTATGCTTTCTGGCGGGATCAATGGTTTCCGGCAGCGGGTTTTTGTGTGCGCAAACTTTGCCGCCTTCCGTAGATCCCGGGCGCATAGGGGGAGAACCAAAATTTTTGCCGCGTGTCTCTCCTGAAGGGGAAAAGGAAACCCTTTCGGCAGAAGAGAGCGGCCCGCCAGAGATAGAAGGAGCAAGTTCTCTTCTCTTAACCTTGCAAGGCGTGCAGGTTGAGGGTGGGAGTGAGGAACTGCGAGCCGTTTTGACGACGGTTTTTAAGCCTCTCTTGAATCAGAAAATCTCCCTTCAGGAAATTTTGATCCAGCTCGCGGCGGTCAATCAAACCTATCTGCAAAAGGGCTATTTGTTTTCAAAAGCAGTCTTGCCGGAACAAGAGATAACGTCTGGTGTGATTCAAGTTGAGATTGTCGAAGGACAAGTTCACGATGTCCGCATAACAGGAGAAGTTGCTGCCGCTGCAGATGGGCCGGTCTTGAGTGATGCCAAACGCCGGATTTTGGCTCTGCGCCCATTTGATATTAAAAAATTTGAACGCTATATGCTGCTGCTCAATGATTTGCCCGGGGTAAAGTTTCGGAGTTTTCTGGTACCAAGCGTTTCTGCCAAAGATGTTCCTGGTGCTTTTGATGTGGTACTGGAAGGACAAAGAATGTCTGCGCGCCCATCGGTCTCGGTTGACAATATGGGGTCCTTGTATGCAGGGCCGTGGCAGACCTCCGTTCGGCATCAAAGCCCTGCATTGATCGGAGAGTTCGATACAATCAACGCTGTTCTGCAAGGGTCTTTGCCAACGGACGAAGTAAAACACGCGAGTGCAGAATACTCCAATTCTCTTTTCGGCCTCTCTGGGGTGAGTGCCCATGTTTCTTTCGGCCAAGGCGTCACAAAAGCAGGCAGCAATCTTGGCGTATTGGATGTGACCGGATTCGTACGGGATATGGGGGTCGGTCTGAAGTATCAATGGTTGCGCAGCCGGACAGAAAATTTACTGATCGGCCTTGGGTTTGGTGCAAAAGATTCTCGCAGCAAAATTCTTGGAACCGAAACCCAAAATGACCGCTTGCGTGTTGCCAGAGCCTTCGCAACTTACGATGTCAGTGACCGTTTTGGTGGGGGCGGCGTATCTCTCTTCCACTTCGAATATAGTCGGGGGTTGAATGTGTTGGGGGCAACGGATCGGCAATCGGCAAATCCATCACGGATTGATGGGCGCAGCAGCTTTGACAAGCTGAGCTTTTTCGCCTCGCGCCAGCAAAGTTTAGGAACCCGCTTTGGTTTGTTCTTTGGACTCAAAGGCCAATACGCTTTTCAATCTTTGCTCTCTTCCGAAGAGTTTGGATTTGGCGGGAGCGAGATGGGGCGCGGCTATGATCCTTCTGAAGCAACAGCAGATAGTGGTCTTTCTGGAACATTTGAATTGAGATACTTCCCCCAAGAGGTCCTGAAGGGCTTTTCCGTGAGCCCATTCCTATTTATTGATGCGGGCAAGCTTTGGGCAAGGGGGCAGTCCGATCAGTCGGTTCTTTCCTTGACCTCGGCCGGAGCGGGGCTTCGCTTGAACCATGAGGATGGATGGTCGTCGAGCGTTATGGTGGCCTTGCCATTGACATATTCCGCAAGGAACGCGCCGCGTTATGCTAATGGAAACAGCCCTCGTTTTCTGGTCTCGGTGGGGAAAAAAATTTAGGGAATTTCATAATGTTGTGGGTTGGTGCAAAAATGCAACTCTCCTCGTCATTTTCAGAGGGAAAGATTTTTTGAACTTGAACAGGGGGAATCGTTCGTTAGACACTTACTCGCAAGAAGAACGTGATTCTTCCCATGATTTGCAAATTTTAGGAGAATTTTAGAATGAAACAACTACTTCTATGCGGCGTTGCCCTCTGCGCTTTTGTGGCGACTCCCGCCATGGCGGCAGACAGTGCCGAAGGCGTAAAACTCAAACTGGGTGGCTACTTCAAAGGCTACGTTAGCTATGTCAGCCAAGACGATTCGACGTCTTCGATTCGCAATGTTGATATTTTGCGGGCAACCGAAGTTTATTTCGATGGTTCGACAAAACTTGATAACGGCTTGACGGTCGGAGCTCACGTTGAAGCAACCGCCGATGTTGGTGATGGTTTTGCGATTGATGAATCCTATGCCTTCTTCTCAGGGGATTGGGGCCGCGTTAACTTTGGTGGGAGAGATGGTGTTGCCTACCTCATCCAAGTTGCCGCACCGTCTGCCGATAAGGACGTTGATGGCGTCAGCCAAAAAATCCAACCATTCAACTTTGCAGCTGATGGTATCACGGTTGGCGAAACCGACTATGAGCAAAACATTTCGCTCAAAGCCGATAAAATCACATACTTGACTCCAGTCATGTCTGGTTTCCAAGGTGGTGTTTCCTATACTCCAGAAGCAGATGATAACTCTCGGAGCACAACAGGTAACGCCAACGATGATGACGATGCTGATGCAAGCAGTGACGTTTGGGATTTGGCTGTTCGTTACCAAGGTGACGTTGGCGAAACCAAACTGACCTTGGGGGCAGGTTACACGGTCGCTCAAGTCGAAACCGGTACGGCTGAAGATCGTCAAGCGTGGAACCTTGGGGCTGTGGTTGGCTTCAAAGGCTTCAACATTGGTGCATCTTACCAAAACGACGACGAAGGCGACGACAATGATGACGTTGACTACGTTGCTGTTGGTGTTGACTACACCATGGGTGACTATGTTCTTGGCGCATCCTACTATAACAAAAACGACGATGTCGGAACCGAAATTGACACCGATCGTTATACGGTTGGTGTGAACTACAAAGCCGGTCCTGGCATTTCCTTCCGTGGTTCGGTTGAATACCTCGAAGCAGATGTAACCGGCGGAGACGACTTTGACGGTACGGCTGTTCTGGTTGGAACCTCAATCGACTTCTAATCAGTCTGTCTTAGTTTTAGAAATTACAAAAAGGGGCAACATTGTTGCCCCTTTTTCGTGATTAACCCCATCCGCAACTTCCCTCATACTCTCTGGACAGGGAGGAGTCCAAAGACCAATCATATGAGGATCCCGCAGACACTCGCTAAGGGCAGGGGTTGAAGGTGAACCTATTTATTGTCGGAGCCCAAACCTCTGAGCAGCGTAATCGCTGACCTCAGGCCGAGCAACAGCAGGTGCCTGCATCGCCGGAGCAGCAGGAGAAGCGGCAGCAGGAGCACCACGCGCAGCACCTTGAAAGGTAGCCCCAATACTTTGCCCTCTTTCCGCGGCCTCTTCTTTCATTTCTCCTACGACCCACTTCTGGAAGCCTTGGCTTTTCACTTCCGGCGGTTCCTTCTGAAATTCACTTTTAGCCTGCTGGAGAGCTTGCCACTGGGCACGCTCGCTTGGATCAATAGCCCCCGCTCCTTGCCCACGCGTTCTGTTATCAAGCGCCACCATATTCGCTGCGGCTGCCTCCGCACCAGATTTGCTGTATCTCCCACCCATATCCTTCCCCTCAAATACCGTGTCTTCCCAACCCCTAGCCATTTACCACGCCCTCTTAAAAAACTGTTGTTAGCCTTATTTTTGGCCCATGTTTTATATATTATGTCAAAATGGTTTCCGTAATATTAACATAGGAAACAAATAAGCTACATTCTTCCATCTTTTTCCCCTCTCTCCTTGTGGGAGAGGGGGAGGGGAAACTAGACCTCTTGCATAACCCTAATTCTGGCGGGTTCCATATCCCGTCAAAAAACTTTAACTACAGAGATAAACAGAGCTTTTTATCTTTCTCTGTTGGTCTCTGCGCTCTCTGTAGTTTTTCTTATATAGATCTCGTGTGTGCCAGCGTCCTTGCAGGACGCGCCAAACCAAAAAAGAAAGATGGATGCCTTAGAATGCCAAGAGGCATTCAGGCCATGACGAAGCTAAAAACCGTCACCTTCGCCCATAAAGCGGGGGGGCGGGGGGATGTGATGGGTAAGTCGTTACGGGCTTAATGGTCGTAAATTTCGTGGTTACGGGGTGTCTTCAATGGAAAGAGACACGGCTTCGCGCCCTTTGGGAGCAGTCTTGAAAGCAACGCGCACCCGCTGCCCAGCCAGAAGTGTTTCAATTCCTTCGCGGTCGAGGCAAGATTTATGAACGAAAATATCTTTCATCCCGTCATCAGGTGTCACAAAGCCGAAGCCTTTATCCTCTTTGTACCATTTGACCAGACCCTTGGTTCTCAAGACATCCGCGTTCGCCGGATCAAGTTCCATCAAGCCAATCGGTAAAACTCCGTGGTCTAGGATTTCAACAACTTCCGTGACCGTGGCTCCTTTGTCGCCGTAATCAACGGCGCACAAAACAACGGCCCCTTCGCCGAGGCCGTGAACCCCGATTTTTTGCAATTGGGTGATGTGCAAAAAGGCATCGACTGGATTATCTTCGGGAATAACAAAACCAAACCCCTTGGCCCCATTGAACCATTTCAGGCGAGCCTTCACAAAACCTTGTTGGGTTTCAGGAACAAAAGAACCACTTGATACCGAATTCGCCACGTTTCCTATGCCCCCCGCATAGATAAATCACAGTACTACAGTTTGGCAGTCTACTCCATTTTCTTCAAATCGTCTAGGCGTTTGCTGCGCACCGCAGCAGAACCGCTTCATGACTTTATTTCCTAAGCATGGTAGAGTAAAAGGATAGGGTTTTCTGGTGTGGGCCTCTTTGTCTTTTGGCTGCCGGTTTATTTTACTAAAGGGGGAAAGATGGCCGAACAATCGTATTTGTGGGAAAAAAGTTATCCGGCAGAAATTCATTGGAATACCCCTATATGGACAGGCCCTATTTTTTCTTACCTTGACCAGAGCCGTCGTCGCTTCCCCAACCGTCCTGCTTTTAATTTTATGGGCCGTATCTGGACGTGGGAAGAAATCGGGAATTTGACAGATCGCATGGCCAAAGGTCTGCACGATCACGGGGTTGAAAAAGGGGTAAAGGTTGGAATTTGTTTACCGAATACGCCGTATTACCTGATCGCCTATTACGCGATTGCCAAAACCGGAGCCACGATTGTCAATTTTAATCCGCTCTATGCCGAGCGGGAATTGGCCCATCAAATTGAAGACAGTCAGACCGATTTGATGATTACGTTTGATCTGAAAATCGCCTATGACAAAATAGAAAAAATGCTGCAAACCACGCGGCTGAACCAGATTGTGATCTGTCCCTTTGTCGATATTCTACCTTTTCCCAAAAATTTTCTGTTTTCGCTGTTTCGTTCGGGAGAAATTGCCGACGTTCCCAATGATGATCGGCATATTTTTATTTCAAGGCTTACAGATAATGATGGGGTATTTACGCCTCCCCCGATTGATATAGAAAACGACATCGCCTTGCTTCAATATACGGGGGGAACGACAGGTGTTCCGAAAGGGGCGATGCTAACTCATGCGAATTTGACAGCCAATGTCGAACAATGTGTGAGCTGGTTCCACGATATTCACCATGGGCAAGAAAAGATGCTGGGGGTGATTCCCTTTTTCCATGTGTTTGCCATGACGGCGATCATGAATTTCAGCGTCAAGTGCGGGTTTGAAATCGTTGCCTTGCCTCGTTTTGATCTGGGCGAGACCTTGGCTTTGATTGACAAGGAAAAACCCCATTTCTTTCCAGCCGTTCCGGCGATTTACAACGCTATCAACAATCATCCCAAACTCTCTACCTACGATCTGACATCTTTGCGGTACTGTATTTCTGGCGGAGCCCCGCTTCCGATTGAAGTCAAAAAGAAATTTGAAGGGACAACGGGCTGTATTCTCGTCGAAGGCTATGGACTGACCGAGGCCTCTCCCGTTGTTTGCGCCAACCCAACCGAGGGGATCAACAAGCCTGGCTCAATTGGGCTGCCTTTTCCATCCACGATTGTAGAATTATGTGAGCCGAAAAGTGGCGAGCCCGTCCCTCTTGGCGAAGCCGGAGAGCTTTGCCTCAAAGGTCCGCAAGTGATGAAGGGCTATTGGAATAAACCAGAAGAGACCGCCAAAATTTTTCGCAATGGTTTCCTCCGTACCGGAGATGTTGCCTATATGGATCAGGAGGGATACGTCTTTATCGTGGACCGTATCAAAGACCTTATTCTGGTCAACGGATACAATGTCTATCCCCGCACTATTGAAGAAGCGATTTATCTTCATCCTGCTGTTGAAGAGTGCGTGGTGGCTGGTCTGCCCAATAAAGATCGTGGAGAGATTCCAAAGGCGTGGATCAAGCCAAAGCACGGGCGGTTGCTGACCGAGGCAGAGGTGAGAGAGTTTTTGAAAGATAAACTCTCCCCGATTGAAATGCCGCGTTTGATCGAATTTCGCGACAAGCCTCTTCCCAAGACCATGATCGGGAAAATCTCGCGCAAGGAAATACTTGCTGAGGAGTTTTCCTCTCAGGAACGATGAGGAAAAGGAAGCTGGCAAGTTAGAGCCGCAAAGCTCTAACCGCGCAAAACTCCGCCGGTTTTTTGGGCAACGGCCTCAATGATTTTCTTGGAAAGAGCGTCTATCTCACTATCGGTCAGGCTGCGCTCTTTGGGTGAAATCGTCACGGCAACAGCCACCGACTTTTGACCTTCAGGAACCCCTTTCCCTTGATAGACATCGAACACATTGACATCAGAGATCAAATCTTTGTCAACCAAACGAATGGCTCTAACCAAGTTCTCGGCTTCTGTTTTGGCCTCACATAAGAAAGCAAAGTCACGCAAGACGGGTTGGAACGCCGAAAGCTGAACCAATGGCAACGCCGTAGAGGATTTCTTTCTCTGGGTTGGAAGAGATTCGAGAAAAACTTCAAACCCCACAACGGGCCCCTTGATTCCCATTTTATCAAGAAGGGCCGGATGAATCTCTCCAAAATACGCAAGGATATTAGAACCCAAGCGCAAGGCCCCTGACCTCCCGGGATGGAACCAACGCGGCGCTTCACGGGTAATTTGTGCAGAAGCCATCGGAGCCCCACATGATTCCAGAACGCGCAGCATATCGGCTTTGGCGTCAAACGTATCAACGGGGCGTGCTGTCTCTGCCCCGCTCCAGTGACGCGGACCAGAGCTTCCAGTGCGGATCCCGCTTGCGACATAGGGCTGTTCATTGGCATCGGATCCCAAGAAAATGGGGCCAACCTCAAACAGAGCGGCTCCCGGGTATCCACGGTCTGCATTGCGGCCTGCGGCAGCAATTAAGTTTGGCAGAATGGATGGGCGCATCTGATCCAGATCATTGCTGATCGGGTTTGATAAGTGAAGAGAAGACGCCTTGCCTTTGTCATTTGCTCCGAATTCAAGGGCAAGCTTTTCTTCCATGAACGACCATGTCACGCATTCTTGAAGACCTGCTGCTGCGAGGCTACCGCGAATTTTGCGGATTCTCGCCCCACGCGGGGTCTCGGCTGCTTGCGTGACCGCTGTTTCTTTTGTAACCGAGATGGGCGGAATGGCATCAAACCCATTGATTCTTGCGAGTTCTTCAACAATATCTGCCGGACCGAAAACATCTGGCCGCCAGCTTGGGGCGGTTACTTTCCAGTGCGCCCCCTGATCTTCAACCACAAAACCAAGAGAGTCGAGAAGGGACGTTTGAGTTTTTTCCGGAAGATCAAAGCCAATCAGTTTTTTGAAATGATCTGGCGCATAACGGATTTCAGCACGGCAGGGAGGAACTTCTCCGGCTTGGACCACGCTTCCCGCTTCACCTCCGCACAGGTCAAGAATCATTTTTGTAGCCAGTTCTACAGCATCTATAGTGAAGGCCGGATCAACCCCCCGTTCAAAACGGTATCTGGCATCAGAAGAAAGCTGAAGCGCACGGCCTGCGCGGGCAATGCGCAAGGGGTCAAAATAGGCCGCTTCGAGGTAAACATTGGTTGTTGTCTCGCTGCATCCTGTGGCTACTCCTCCGACAATTCCCCCAAGCCCTAAGACACCGCTGTCATCACAGACAGCAATCATCGAATTGCTAAGCGTGTAAGATTTATCGTTGAGAGCGTCCAGCGTTTCTCCGTCTTTGGCAAAACGGACGTGAATGTTTCCTGTGAGCTTGTCTGCGTCGAAGACATGAAGAGGGCGACACAGACCCACACAGAAATAATTGGTGATATCCACTAAGGCTGAAATAGGCCGCAAGCCAATGGCCTTGAGACGTGTTTGGAGCCATTCAGGCGAGGGGCCGTTTTTAACTCCCCTGATCTCGCGCCCCAGAAATAAGGGGCAAGCTGATTTATTTTCCTCATCAATATTCAGGGAAACTTTTATTTTTGATTCAAAACCGGCCGGAACTTTTGGAACGGGCAGTGGTTTCAAACTGCCTAGACCTGCTGCGGCAAGGTCTCGCGCAATTCCGCGTACTCCTGCACAATCTGGACGATTGGGAGTGAGGTTGATTTCAATGACGGGATCGTTCAGTCCAAAAATGTCAGCCATCGGCGTGCCGATCGGTGTTTCAAGCGGCAAGTCAATAATGCCGTTGTGATCCTCGCCCAGCCCCATTTCGCGTTCGCTTACCAACATTCCGTTTGACTCAACATCGCGGATCTTGGTTTTTTTCAAAACCAAGCCGCTTGCGGGAATCAAACTACCTTCGGGGGCATAAACAGCTTTCATACCCGAGCGTGCATTCGGAGCCCCGCAAACAACCTGTATCATCCCGTTTTCTGTTTTAACCTGACACACGCGCAAACGATCCGCGTTTGGGTGCGGGACGGCTTCGATCACTTCGGCCACTTTGAAGGAGGCAAATGCGGCCCCTCGGTCTTCCAGCTCTTCCAGCTCCAGCCCGACAGCGGTTAGCTTGGTGACAATTTCGTTGAGTGTCGCCATGGTATCAAGGTGATCTTTAAGCCAAGAAAGGGTGAATTTCATTACAGATCCTAGTTTCCTAAAAAATATTCAACAGTTCAAAGTTTTTATAGCCTATCGGGCCCATAAGTGCGAAGCCCTTTTCCCCCGCAAAAGGGAGAAAAGGGCTATCTGATTGTTTTTTCTTATATTTTGTACTTTTTCTTTTCGTTACGGGCCGGTGCGTTCGCCCCCCATCATTTGGGAATCGGCTGCAGGGGCTGATTTTTGCCGCTTGTCTATGAGCTTGTTCAAAGCGTGGATATAGGCTCGTGCCGCTGCAACCAACGTATCGGCATCCGTTCCCTGACCTGTGACGGTTTTCCCGTCTTCTTCTAGCCGAACGGTGACTTCTGCTTGCGCATCAGTCCCCCCAGTGATGGCGTGGACCTGAAACAACTGGAGATTAGCTCTTTCATGGGGCACGATCATTCGTACGGCACGGAAGATAGCGTCCACTGGACCATTGCCTTCTGACATGGCGTATTTGGCTGTGCCATCCACCAGCAATTCGAGCGAGGCAATTTGTGGCCCCTTGGTTCCGGCTTGGATGACGAGAGAAACAAAATTGATCTTCTCATTCTCATGAGCAACTTCATCGTCAATCAAAGCAATTATATCTTCATCAAAGACATTTTTCTTTTTATCGGCCAATTCTTTGAAACGGTTAAAGGCATCCTCAAACGCCGAATCCCCAAGGGCATAGCCAAGTTCCTCGATTTTTGTTTTGAAGGCGTGACGACCCGAATGTTTCCCCATGACCAGATTGGACTTGGTGAGCCCAACCGACTCCGGTGTCATGATCTCATAGGTTCCGGCGTGTTTGAGCATTCCGTCTTGGTGAATACCGCTTTCATGGGCGAAGGCATTGGCCCCGACAATGGCTTTGTTGGGTTGAACCACAAAGCCAGTGATTGAAGACAAAGCCCGCGAAACTTTGGTGATGTTCTGGGTCTTGATGTTATTGTGAAAGGGCATGGCATCGGGACGGGTGCGCATGGCCATAACAATTTCTTCAAGGGCCGCATTCCCTGCTCGTTCACCAATGCCGTTAATGGTGCATTCGATCTGCCGCGCTCCGGCTAGTACTCCGGCCAAGGAATTGGCAACAGCGAGTCCCAAATCATTGTGGCAATGGACCGACAAAATAGCTTGGTCGATGTTCGGCACACGGTTTATCAGCATTCGAAATTTGGCAGCGTAATCGTCCGGCATGGCGTACCCAACCGTGTCGGGAATGTTGATGGTTTTCGCTCCGGATTTAATCGCAGCTTCAACGCATTGACACAGAAAATCATCTTCGGTCCGGCTGCCATCTTCGGCAGACCATTCAACGTCATCGGTAAATTTCCGCGCATAAGCCACGCTCTCGGAAATGGCCTCTAAAACGGCTTCCGGCGACATCTGGAGTTTGTACTTCATATGAAGAGGGGATGTTGAGATAAAGGTATGAATTCGGCGGCGCGGCGCGGGTTTAATCGCCTCAGCCGAAGCCTCAATATCCTTCTTTGTGGCGCGGCACAAACCGGCGACAACGGCGTTTTTGAGTTCTTTGGCAATGGCTTCAACAGCTTCAAAATCCCCACGCGAGGCAACCGGAAAACCAGCTTCAATGACATCCACTCCCATATCATCAAGCATCCGCGCCATTTTCACCTTTTCTTCAAGGTTCATGGAACACCCGGGGGATTGTTCCCCATCGCGTAAGGTGGTGTCAAAAATGATAATACGATTCTGGTCAGACATACAAAACTTCCTTCTTAAAGCCTCAATTTAACTGGAAAAAATAAAAAGACTTGCCCCTGATGATCGTCCGCAGCCAAGGCGGCCCCTGAAAATCAGGGGTAGATAAGTCGTAGAAGGAAGGAGGCAGCACCGTTCAATATCATAGGCATATGCTAACCTGAAAAAACAAGGTGATGCAAGAGACAAAACAGGCCTCGGGCGTTTTCTGGCGAAGGGAAGGCCAAAAATACAACCTTAATCCCCCGTAATCCGTCCATCAACAATGGTGATAATGCGGTCGGCAGCGGCGGCGAGAGGCGGTTCATGGGTCACTGCGATAATTGAGCGGCCTTGTTCGTGGGCCAATTTGTGCAGAATTGCTTGCACATTCTGGCTGGAGACCGTGTCGAGATTTCCCGTTGGCTCATCGGCTAGAATAAGGGCCGGATCATTGGCAAGAGCTCTGGCAATGGCCACTCTTTGCCGCTGGCCTCCCGATAGTTGCGAGGGAAGTTTGAAGCGGTGGTCGGCGAGGCCAAGTTCTTCCAGAATGCTCTCCGCCCTTGCGCGGATCTGAGAGGCAGATAATTTTCCCAATCGCTGCATGGGCAGCATAACATTTTCTAGACTTGAAAACTCAGGTAACAAAAAGTGGAACTGGAAGACGAACCCCATTTCCGAGAGGCGAATTTGAGCCAAATCATCGTGGGATAGGCCCGACATATCCGCCCCGCGTAGCCAGATTTTTCCCGAACTCGGAATATCGAGGAGTCCAAGCAGGTAGAGGAGAGAAGATTTTCCGGAGCCGGAAGGGCCGGTAATGGCCACAAATTCGCCTGCATGAATTTCAACATTGGCTTCGCGAACCAGAGAAACCGGAAGAGCTTCTGTCTCCAGAATTTTGCTGACTTTTTCGGCCTTTAACAAAACCTCTGCCATATTTATCAAAGCCCCCCGCGCAGAATATCAACCGGATGCACCTTGGCCGCTTTGCGAGCTGGCATGAAGGCGGCAATCATGGCGGCAATCATGGCAAAACTGGCGGCAATGGCAAATTGCTCCCATCCCCACGACAAAGGCATGAAAATAACATCTGATGCCCCCGGGGGTTTGAATTTAATATGGGCGAGTCCAAACATGAATCCACAGCCCAGAGGCAGTCCAAAGAAATTTCCGGCTAGTCCCAGCAAAATACCCTGAACCAGAAAAATGCGGCGAATATCCGAGGAAAGAAAACCCATTGATTTGAGAATGGCAATATCCTTCTGCTTTTCCATGACGACAGTTGAAATAACGTTATAGATACCAAAAGCTGCCACAAGAAGAACCGCACTGACCACGGTGTACATGATCCGGTTGCGAATGGCGAAAGTGTTCATCAGATCTTCGGAAGATTCCTGCCACGACATGGCCTTGTAGCCAATACGGGATTCGATGATTTTGGCGACTTCTCGCGCTTTCTGGGGGGTATCAATTTTGATGATAATGCTATTGGCGCGATTGGGTTTATCCATCAAAACCTGAACACGGCGCAAATCGGCAAAACCTTGTTCTTCATCATAATGACCGCGTCCGGTTTTGAAAACGCCAACAATCTTGAAAACTTTGACAATGCCTGCCGGAGACGTGACGGTCAAATTGTCCCCCATATCCAGACTAAATCTTTTGGCCATTTGTGCCCCGATAATCACGCCATTGGGGTTGGCTATCAGATTCTCGACCTTGCCTTGCACCATATAGTTTTGGATAGTCGAAACAGTTGCAATCTCCGCAGGAATCATTCCAGAGAGGGAAAGGCTGCTGTCCTGTCCTGCAAAACTGACAATGACCTGTCCAGCCAGAACAGGGGAGGCGCGTAAGCCAGAAAGAGTTCTGAGGTAAGAGAGAATCTGCTTATATCCCCGTAATCCTCTGGTTTCTGTTACGGGTTTAATGCCTCTCAAATCAATCGCTCCCCCTTCATAAACCTGCCAAACGGGCTGTGTGCGGGGATCGCGGAACTCGTCTGAAATGGTGATATGAGGAGAGTTGTCAACGAGACGCTTCATAAAATCATTTTCCGATCCCTGCATCAGGGCGGAGATGGCCAGAAAAAAAGCTACGCCAAGAATGATCCCCAAAAGCGAAACGATACTTTGCCGCTTGCGGGCGAGAAGGTGACGAAGGGCGATGATGACAAGAAGTTTCATAAACGAGTCTTACTTTCCGCCTTATTTTCCACCGGGCACTGGACGAATTTTTTGCCCCTCACGCAAATTGGTATTATAGGTTTTGAGAAGACGGTCTGTTTCGTTTAGGCCTGAAACAATTTCGGTTTTCTCTGGCCCGCGACTGCCGATGGTAACATCTTGCATATGAACGGTGTCACCAGTCACAACTTGAATCTTATTCTCCCGCACAGCCAAAGAAGGAACCAGAAGAGCGTTGGGGCTTTCTTTCAAGATAATGTTGGTTTCCGCCGTCATACCGATGAGCAAGGGAGTGGTAGTATCTAGCTCAATCCGCACGCGGTAACTCCGCGCAACCGAATCTCCCTGGGGGGTAATGCTTTTAACTTTGCCGTGAAAAACATCCTCGGGAAAGGCATCGGCGCGGATCAAAACCTTTTGCCCGGGTTCGACTTTGGCAATATCCTCTTCGTCCACCTCGGTTGAAATGCGGAGTGGGGCGCAGCAAGAGAGAAAAAAAACATTTTGTCCTGCGGCAATCATTTGTCCAATTTCACCATCTCTACGAATAATGCGGCCATTTTCAGGAGCGATGAGCTTCATGTAATCGGCCTGCACGCCGGCGCGAGAAAGGGCCGCTTCGGCGGCCTCGCTATCAGAGCGGGCTTGATCGAAAGACTGGCGACTGACCAAGCCCTGCTTCAGAAGGTTTTCCTTGCGGGCATATTCGCTTTTAGCAAAGGAAGCCTTGGCCGAGAGTTCAGAAATCGTGTTTTGCAAATCAGCATCATCAAGGCGGGCGAGAACGTCTCCTTTTTTAACCTCTTGTCCCTCATCGGCTTCGAGCGCGACAAGCCGCCCCCCGCTTTTGGGAGAGATGGGAACCATCACGCTGGGTTCAACCGAGCCTGTGGCATAAATGGCAAGAACAGCAGGCCCTCTTGTGGGCGAGGTAATTTCCAAGGCTGGGGGAAGGCTGAACACAAATCCGGCCCAGAGTCCTGCCCCGAGGACAATTACCGTAACAACAATAGCGATCTTTTTCATGAACCAAGCCCTTAACTGACGGGAGTACAACGGTAATCTAGCTGGTTCTCCCCCTCAAAGAAAGGGTCAGAAAATAAAACCTTCTTGCCTTTTGGGGGAAGTTTGGGTAAAACTCCCCTATTCCCGATAGTGTGAGCTTGATAAAAAACGCCCTGCGCGTTACGAGCTTCTGGGACAAACGAAGGTATAAGGAAGACACAAGAATGGCAAAAATTGCCCCAATGGAATTTTTCAAGCAGGTTAAAAGCGAAGCCAAAAAAGTAACATGGCCAACGCGTCAGGAAACTGTTTCCAGCACGATTGCTGTCTTTATCATGGTGGTGATTGCCTCTTTATTCTTGTTCGTGACGGATCAGGCTCTCTCATTCCTGATTAAAATTTTGCTTGGTCTTGGAAATTAGTCTTTATAGAAAAGGAAAAAATCATGGGCGCAATGCGTTGGTACGTTCTTCACGTTTATTCTGGGTTTGAAGGCAAAGTGGCCGAAGCCATTATGGACAAAGCCAAGAAACAGGGGATTGAGGAACGGATTGAAGAAATCATGGTTCCAACCGAAGAGGTCACTGAAATCAAACGTGGCCAACGGGTTAACGCCGAACACAAAATTTTCCCGGGCTATGTTCTGGCGAAAATGGAAATGTCGGATGAAATTTGGCACATGGTTAAGAACACACCAAAAGTCACTGGTTTTCTCGGTGCGGGGAACAAACCCTCGCCTATTAGTGAGAAAGAAGCCGAACGCCTGATTAAACAAATCAAGGAAGGCGTGGACAAACCACGCAAAGCCATTACCTTTGATATCGGCGAGAAAGTCAAAGTCATGGAAGGTCCCTTTGCCAGCTTTGAAGGCATGGTGGAAGAAATTGACGAGGAAAAAGGGCGGGTCAAGGTTTCCGTGTCTATTTTTGGACGGGCCACCCCAGTCGAACTCGAGTACTCACAAGTTGAAAAAGTCGCTTAATGATCGGCATCAATTCTCTGAAATTCCCAAAACCCCGCTCAAAAGGCGGGGTTTTTTGCGATCTACCAAGAAGGATGTGGAATTCGCTTGATTTGTGACCCAAGAATCCTCTATAACCCGCCTCTAGTTGTGGAAGGTTGTCGGTCAAAATCCGTTTGAGGAGCCAGATCGAGCCGTACCACGTCCCTCTAACCCTAAATCGGAGGATTTAAACATGGCCAAAAAGATTAAAGGCTATATCAAGCTCCAAGTCGCGGCTGGTTCTGCCAACCCGTCGCCTCCTATCGGACCGGCTCTCGGTCAGCATGGGGTCAACATCATGGAATTCTGTAAGGGATTCAATGCCAAGACCCAAGAAATGGAAAAAGGGATGCCGATTCCGGTCGTCATTACTGTTTTCGAAGATCGTTCTTTTACCTTTGTCATGAAAACACCTCCGGTGAGTTATTTCATCATGAAGGCTCTCAAACTGACCAAGGGGTCTCAAGCTCCTGGTAAAGGGGCCTTTGTTGGTAAAATCACCAAGAAACAGGTCGAAGAAATTGCAGCTCAAAAAATGCAAGATTTGAACGCCAACGACATCAAAGGTGCTATGCGCATGGTTGAAGGATCGGCGCGTTCAATGGGCATCGAAGTGGTGGAGGGTTAGACAATGGCACTCGCAAAGAAAACCAAAAAAGTAAATGCCTTGGTCGATCGTTCGAAAGCTTATTCGCTTGAAGACGCCGTGGCTATTCTGAAACAAGCCGCTGGGGAACGCAAATTTGCCGAAACCATCGAAATCGCCATGAATTTGGGTGTTGATCCTCGCAAAAACGATCAGGTCGTTCGCGGTGTGGTTGACCTTCCTCATGGGTCGGGTGCTGTGGTTCGCGTGGCTGTGTTCGCCAAGGATGCCAAAGCTGCAGAAGCCAAAGCCGCCGGAGCTGACATCGTCGGTGCTGAAGATTTGGCCGAAGAAGTCATGAAAGGGAACATCAACTTCGATCGCTGTATTGCGACACCGGACATGATGCCTTTGATGGCAAAAATCGGTAAAATCCTTGGTCCTCGTGGATTGATGCCAAACCCGAAACTTGGGACGGTTACGCTGGACGTGAAAAAAGCTGTTGAATCCTCGAAAGGCGGGGCTGTTGAATTCCGCGCTGAAAAAGCTGGGATTGTTCATGCTCGTGTGGGTAAAGCCACGTTTGAAACCGCAAAATTGGTTGAAAACATTCGGGCGTTTGCTCAGGCCATTAACCGTGCCAAACCAACTGGGGCACGCGGAACCTATGTGAAGAAAGTTTCTCTTTCCTCTACTATGGGCCCGGGCGTGAAGATTGATCTGACCTCTTTGGCAGGTTAATTTTTTACTGCATTAGAAATTATACAAAAACCCCGCTTTGCAGCGGGGTTTTTATTTTCTAACATGGTCATCCCCGACAAGGGAAGCAAAGCTGACCGCTGATCGGGGATCTGGTGTTATGGGTGCAGCGAAGCTGCACAAGATTCTGGATCCCGTTTGTGCTATAGCGCACCTCAAATAAAATGATCATGAAGGGGTCGGCTATATAGCTGCGCTTGTAATGACGCCGCCACTCCCACCTCCCCGTCACCCCCGCTTTATAGGCGGGGGTCTGGCGGCTAGAAGGCCTATCAAGGCCGACATAAATAGGCCGTATCGCCGTCAAACGCGACTTTTGGCCGGATGCCCGCCTGCGCGGGCATGACAACTATCCGTCATTACAGGCTCAACCAGATAGCCCAGTACTTCATAATCATTTTATTTGACGCAGGCTATAGTGTCCCCGCGGGACACGCCAACGGGATGACGTATATAGGCTAGCCATGAGTCTAAAGCATCACGGGGCTAATTTAGGGCAGGCCAAGGCTTCTGCAAACTTCTCCGGTGATATAGCAGGTGTCACGGCGGTTGAGGCAGGTCTTATCTGCGCGTTTCGAGCCCTCTCCATCCGAAAGAAATTCTGAAGTCTTTCTGCTGGTTTATTGTGTGTGCTGAGGATGACGGTATCGGAAATTTGTTCCACAACGTGCCGTTCGTCCTCTGGGTACATTCCTTTGTACCTCAAATAAATGTCCTGACATAAATCGCAGATTTCTTCCGTGCGGCCATGTGAATGAAAGCGTTTGGCGGCTTCGCCGTATAAATCGAGAAGAGTTTCTCTCAGCATATCCCCACTTTCAATTGGACGGGATTTTATAATCGTCAGCATTTTAGAAACAGCGTCATTTGTCCGCAGTGCCATAGATTTGCAGGCCTTTATCTGTTGTGAAACGTCCACAGTGCTTAACAAGGCCTCCCATCTTGACATGGCACCGTCATAAAGCTCTGGAGTTTGGGAGTCTTGGGAAAATCTGACGGCTTTTTGTAGGGCTTTTTCGCGCAGGCGAAAAGAAACACTGTCCTCCTCTGAAGGAAGCTCATCATACGCATTCAAAGTACAAACGGTCAACAGGCTGCCATGGTAAGGAGTCCACTTAGAACCTATTCCTTGTTTGAATTCAGCCAATTTTTGGATACAAGAAACCGCGTTGTGGGGGAGTAGTTCGCGCTGCAGTGCTGCGGTTTGTTCCAAGGCAGCCGTGAGGAGGTGACAATTATTTCCATCGTCTTGAATTTGATTCAGCAAGTTCTTGTAAGTTACGAAGTTTCTTTCAAGAGCAGAGAAAGAACTTTTCCACTTCTCAATTGCTTCTGGCAAGCGGGGATCTTCGTCTTTCATGGCACCGGCAAAGGCAAATCTCCAGTCTGTAACGACTTGTGGTTTAACTTCGCTGGACCCGACAGCCTTTTCAAAATACTGCCATGCCGTGATACGGTCGCTTTCTTGGTTTGCACCTCGGTACGCATCAGTCAAAAAATCAACATATTGCTGTGGTCTTTGTCCTGCAGCTTCAGGGGTTGGAAAACGAGTCAGGAAAAAACGGATAAACTCTGGTCCTCGCTCCAAAATGGCTATGGGGGGCGCGGATGGAAACTCCGCATCCAGTATACGGAATAAAGATTGTTGGTGGCGGGATTGGAAAGCAGGATCCTTTGGAAAAAGGCTTAAGGCTTTTCGGCTATTGCCTGCCGCCAACTGAGCTTCGGCAATTTGCAAACTAGCTTCTTGTGCTTTTTCACGAAGAGGGCGCAATCTCTCCACCGTATTAAGAGCGTCCACCGCGATGTTTACGGCTGTTGGCGTGCCCGTTTCCGCATAGCGCAAACTCAGAGAAATCACGTTTTCCCCCAAAAGGGTCAAGAGGGGAGAAAAACGCCGTGACCGCTCCTTCGTCTCTGAAAGGTAGGTGAATTCGCTTTCCGCAACATCAAGGGCCAAGTTCAGATCACGCTGAGCAATATAATTTATCATGGATTGTACTAGAGGCAGGATAGCGGGATCTGTTCCGTGCCTGACCACTAGGGCCCTGATTTTTTCGTAAGGTGGAATTTGGCGGACAGCCGTAAGGTCTGCGGCCAATTCCCCCAAAAGTTCGTCACGCTGCTTTATCTTTCCAAAAATACCTGCCAGAAAACTTTGAATACCCATATTCCAAGATCCTTTTCAATAAACACAAGATGGGAGACTACAGAAAACAGCTTGGATATGTCAAGAGACAAAGGGCGAAGGGATTTATTTTTCCTTGACAGCAAAGAGGGTCTGTCGCTATAACCCCCTCATTCCTGTCCGAGACTACGGGTTTTCCTTTTGGAAAATAAGGCGTTGCCACCTGTATAGATAGGCCGATCGTTTTTCTATCCCTGTGAAGGGGATCGGTCTGTTGTTTGTTTTTGGATAGGCGGCTTTCGGGCGGCCTTTTTTTTGGTCTGGAAGCGGGATACGGATAACGGGATTTAACACAAGGAGAACCGCGATGGATCGCGCACGGAAAAAAAAGGAACTGGAACAACTGGCTACAACAATGTCGCAAACTGAACTGGTGCTCGTCAGCCACAACAAAGGCATGACGGTTGCTCAGGTCAGCGAATTGCGCAAAACGCTGCGCAGCAATGGGGCCGCCTATAAAGTGACCAAAAACACCTTGACCAAATTGGCGACCAAGGGGACCAAATTTGAAGGTGTGAACGACCTATTGGCCGGTCCAACGGGCCTGACCACGACCAGTGCCGATGGCATGGTGGCGATTAAAACCATTTATGATTTCTCGAAAAAATATGACGGGAAATTGGTTTTGCTCGGAGGCATTTTGGGCGGCATGAAATTGGATGCAGCGGCCGTTGAAAAACTTGCCAAACTGCCGAGCCTCAATCAATTGCGTGGAATTTTGGTGGGCCTTATTCAGGCTCCCGCAGCTCAATTGGCTCGTTTGGCCGATGCGTATGCCAAGAAAGAACAAGCCTAAGGCTTTTACCCCATTCTGGAGCGGCCCTCCCCTAGGGGCCTTTCCGAACAACCGAACTACTAAATTATTATTTATTTTTGAAAAAGGAGACTAAAACTATGGCTGCAAATCTGGAAAAAATTGTTGAAGACCTCTCGGCCTTGACCGTACTCGAAGCCGCAGAACTTGCTAAATTGCTTGAAGAAAAATGGGGCGTATCTGCTGCTGCTCCTGTGGCTGTTGCTGCTGCGGGTGGCGCAGCTCCTGCTGAAGAAAAAGACAGCTTTGATGTCATTCTCGAAGCCGCAGGCGACAACAAAATCAACGTCATTAAAGTCGTTCGTGAAGTGACCGGTCTTGGCCTCAAAGAAGCCAAAGACCTTGTTGAAGGCGCACCAAAACCTATCAAAGAAGCTCTTGCCAAAGCCGATGCCGAAGCTCTCAAAAAGAAACTCGAAGAAGCTGGCGCAAAAGTTGCCCTCAAATAGGCTTTGTGTTTGCACAAAAATTAAAGGCGGCCCCTCTTCAGGGGCCGTTTTTTGTTTTATAGATAAACCAAAAATTATTCAGGCAGTGGTCATTTTTCGTGCCCCGTTCCCCCCGCTGTCATCTCCGCGAAGGCGGAGATCCGGCATATTTAAGCCAGACCCCCGCCTAAAGCGGGGGTGACGGGTGGAGGGAGAAGAAACAGGGGCGGGATGATGGATAAGTAATTCTGGGATCAGTCATAATGTCACACATCCTATCCCACCCCTACGACGGGGCGCATTCGGCTTGTCGCTCTTCAAATTTATGAATGGCGGATTTGATGCCAGAAAGGGCAGAATCTATGGTGGTTTTTGCCATTTCTGCAGAAAAATCGTGTCGTCTGGCTCTCTGATCTGCCAAAACCCATGCGCGGCACAAAGTTTCATGGGTACGGATCATAAATTCTTCCGCCAAAGCTTGGGTTGGTTGTCCTTCGGGGAGGGCAGCTGCTTTTGCGGCGTACTCAATGCGGGTAAGAATCTCGGTTGGGGCGATAAAAGTTCCAATATAGTATGTATGGCCTTCATCATCAGGACAGCTAATTCTTTGAATGGCGTATCCATCTTGGTTATTATAAGACCCGTCCTTAAAACGGGTGAAATATTCTTCGGCATAGGCAAGCGCGTGGCTTGCGGCGGTAAAGCAGTCAAGGGTTTCGAAAGACATTATAGTCCAGCTCCTCATTTTTTGAACGGAGCTAGCCTACAAGCAATTTGTAATTATGTCAACTTTTTTATGCGATGGTTTTTTGGCGGCGCAGGCGGGCAATTTCATCTGTCCCCATTCCCAAAATCGCTTTGAGAACATCGTCCGTTTGTTCCCCAAGGGTTGGAGGAGGGCTCTCGTAAGCCGGCGGGGTCTGCGAGAGTTTTAAGGGAGAGCCAACCAGAGAGACTGGCTCAGAGGCAAGCGGATGGGCCATCTGAATTTGCATCTGCCGAGATTGGATTTGAGGTTCGGCAAAGGCTTTGTCCATCGTGTGGACGGGGCCGGCGGGAATATCATGGCTGCGGCACAGATCAACGAAGGCCTCGGTTGAAAAATGCTGCAAGGCATCGGTGAGCAGAGGGATCAGCTCGTGCCGATGAGCGAGGCGGTGATCGGTGGTTGAAAAGCGCGGATCACTGATCCATTCGGGGTGGCCAAGGCTTGTTGCAAGTTTGGCAAATTGAGGATCATTTCCAACGGCGATGACCACCCACCCCGTTTGGGTTTTAACGGCTTGGTAGGGAACAATGGTGGCATGGGCATTCCCCTGACGCGGGGCGGGGTGACCCGAAATGAGGTAGTACTGGGCCAGATTGCTCATCGTTGCAAGAGTGCAATCCAGCAAAGATAGATCAATATGCTGCCCTTGGCCTGTTTTCTCGCGGTGGTGGAGAGCGGCCAAAATACCAACAAGAGCATGAAGCCCAGTAATAATGTCGGCAACGGCGACACCGGCTTTCATCGGCTCCCCGCTTGGCTCCCCTGTTGCCGCCATCAACCCTCCCATGGCTTGGGCAACCAGATCGTAACCCGGTTCGCTGGCAAGGGGCCCTGTTTGACCGAAACCGGTGATAGAGCAATAGATAAGGTGGGGGTAGGCCTGCGCCAGTTGTTCGTAGGACAGGCCGTATTTGGCGAGGCCTCCCGTTTTGAAGTTCTCAACCAGAATGTCGCAATGGGCCAGCAAGGCGTGGATAAGCTCTTGCCCCTCTTTACAGGTTATATCAATGGCGATTGATTTCTTGTTGCGGTTGGTGCTGAGATAATAGGCACTTTCGCTGGTGTCGTGACCGTTCGCATCTTTCAGGAACGGCGGTCCCCATAAACGGGTATCGTCTCCGGCAAAGGGTTTTTCGACTTTTATAATTTCAGCCCCAAGGTCTCCGAGCATTTGTGTGGCATAGGGCCCTGCCAAAATCCGCGAGAGATCCAGAACGCGAAGGCCAGTAAGAGATTTGTTGGTCATAGTGTTAGCCCCCCTCCGAACAGAGTGCTGAATTTCCACAGAGCCGTTAGCAAAATGCCAAGGCAAAACCCAGGCCCCGCAGGAATCATCAACCGGTTGAAATTCGGTTTGCTTTTGGTTTGAATGGCGCGGGCTAATCCAACTCCGACACCGTGCAGCAAACCTGCAAACGCCCCGATGGTCATGGCCATGACCACGCCTTCCATCCCCAGCCAGACTCCGGCGGCTGCCAGTAATTTGACATCCCCCAGACCCAGCGTGTCTTGTTTGTAATGGCGGTTGCCCATAAAGCGAATGACATAAAGGAGTCCTCCTCCCAGCAAGGCTCCCAAAGCCATTTCTTGAGGGGGAAGCAAAGAAAATTCTGAACTGGCATGAAACCCCAGCCCCAAAAAAGCCAAAGCCAAGTTGAGCTTGTCCGGTAAAATCCAGCTCTTCAAGTCAATCCACGTCAATGCAGCAAGAACGGCAAGGGCAAGAAAAGCAAGACATATGGGAAGGACGGTGGTGGGCATAATTTCCAAAATACTCTCTCCATGAAGGGGCAGGAACGAGCCAGAATACCCTCGAATCGTTGGAATGTTAAGTCCATGATTGCAAAGGATTCCTACTTCCTTTAGTCTGCCCCTGATTATTTAGACCTTTGTTTTGATTCGCTTGTTTTTAGAGAAGCTCGTCCCATGTCCGAAAGCGGAAACGTTCTGGTCGTAGAAGACAATGATTTTGTGCGTATGCAGATTGTCCGTTACTTGAATGAAGCTGGCTATATCACGCGCGAAGCCGTTGACGGTTCTAAAGCCCTAGAGATGTTAACACCTGATATTGCCTTGGCTGTGGTTGATGTGCGGATGACCCCTCTCGATGGGTTTGAATTTATTAAGGCCATGCGGGGCCGTAATTTGAAAACACCGGTTATTCTCGTGACAGGTGACCAGAATCCCGATTTGCTCAACGAAGCGAATAAATGGGAGGTCAGCGCAGTCTTGATGAAGCCCGTTCAAAAAGATAGGCTGGTTAAAATGGCGGCGCGAGCTATTCAGCAAGGTAGCAGATTGTAAGTTTTTGATTGAATTGTGGGGAAGGGTTCCTTCGAATGTTGTCTATGTACCTGTCGCTTAGAAAAGTTCTGATTCCAGCGGTAATGCTATCTTTGGCCTCTTTATTAGTCGGATGCGCGGATGCCGAAGGCCCGCGCCCCCGCGATGCCAACATTCCTCCACCACGCGGGGCAGACACACGCACAAAAGCGGTTAATGAACGGCCGGACCCCGTTATGTATCTGCCGCTTGGGCGGGATGTTTTGGTTCCTCGTGCTGAAGACGGGACGCTTTTGCCTGCAACGGTTGTAGGTCCGTTTGAACTGCGCGGTGAAACCTTGGCAGGGGCTTTGCAGCTGATCCTTGATGGAACCAATATTCCCGTAGCCTTCGAAGCAACCGCAGGTCTCGAAAATACCATTACCGTGACCAACCTCAAAGGGCCGCTTGATGTGGTGGTTAGTGAAGTTTGCTCGTTGGCCAATTTGTACTGCTCGTATCGAAACGGGATGGTCGTCGTCAAGGATACCGAGATTTTTACTGTAACCATTCCTCCTATCGTGGCTTCAGATAGCATGGCTCAATTGCTCACCAATATTGCGGCAGCCATTGGCAACATTACGGGGCAAACCCCGATTACCGATGCCAGTACGCGGACCATTGTTTATCGGGCCAGTCAGCGGACTTCAGAATTGGCAAGCCGTTATTTCCAAAGACTTCGCTCGAATACGGCGTTGATTGTCTTTGAAACCTATATTTGGGAAGTGTCTTTGGATGCAGGAAGTGCGGCAGGGATTCGCTGGTCGGCTCTCGATCAGTTCAAAAAATTCAATGTAGGAATTAACCTTCCCGGGGGAGCTGGCGCAACGATCGGAACGCCTATCAGTATTGGGTTACCCACCACCGGAAATACCAATTTCGAAACAGGGGATGTTCTTCAGTTTATCGCGGATTATGGCGCGGTTAAGACCATTTCTCAACCACAGATCACCGTTCTTTCGGGAACGGAGGCAGAGCTTAGAGTTTCGGATCGCCAGAACTTTGTGGCCTCTATCTCGCGGACAACGACTGATGGAGGAAACACAACGGTTTCAACAACGACGGATCATGTGGACAGCGGTTTCACGCTGACCATTGGCTCGAACTGGGATAATTCAACGGTGTATGGCAACGTCAATATTCTTTTGCAGGAAGTTCGTCAGATTGATACGTTTGATGACAACCCAGATGCTGTGGTTCAGTTGCCGCAGACAACAGAACGGGAACTCAGAACACAAGTTCGCGTGCGCCCGGGAGATTCTATCCTGATTGCTGGTTTGGTTAAAGAAAACGACAACATAGATCGAAGTGGTCCGGGTATTAATGAGCCAATCATTCCCACTTCGCGGGTAGCGCAATCTCTCAACAGTGAACTGGTTTTCCTGCTTCGTCCCCGCGTTGTGGTGTTTACCTCGGCGGATGGTCCGGGTCTTCGTGCATCTCCCCCTACAGTGGCGGAGATCATGTCCAAGCCGAATCCGCTCGTTCCTCTTTCTTCAGAACTTTCTGAAGAACAGCCTCCGAAAGTGGTCCGTACTACTCCGCCACCTGCACGGCCAGACGCACCAGTGACGACCCCTCCCGACTCTGTTGATCTATCTAGCGTGGTGGAGGATGTCCCCGCCCCCGCGATTGAGGCTGAAGAACTTGAAGCGCAGCCTATGGTGAAAGAAACCCCTTTGGCTGAAAAATCGGCGCGTTCTTCATCAAGTGTTGAAGTCTCTCCTTTGTTTGATGCTGCGCCAAAAGCTCAACTCCCTTCCTCTTCGCCCATCAAAGCCAAAGAAAAAAGGGCATCGGGAGATCCATCGGTGATTGTCAATTATGATGTGTTGGGGCAGTGAGGAGAAAAATGATGACGTTTTTCGGTTGCATAAACTCTTCTCCAAAAAAATCGCGGTGGCAACTTGCCATCTTGTCCCTAGTGTGCGGGGCTTGTTTGTTTTTGGGAGGGGAAGCCCTCGCCACAGCATTGGGAGACCCTGCTGCTCGTAATGCGGGGGCCTCTTCTTCGGGGGGGATCATTCCGGTCTTGCCGGAAACCAAAGTTGGTGAGATTACAGTAGGGGCTAGTTCTCAAGTTGTTGTTCGCTTTCGCAATGAATCATCAAAAGATGTGACGGTTACACAGGTCAATCTTTATCCGTCTTCGACAATCTCTTCGGAGGTTGGCCTCAATGAATGCGGAGGAGGTGCTCTGCCCTCCGGCGCGGAATGTGCGATTGTGGTCAATGTTAAAGGGGTAAAAGTTGGTGCGTGGCGAATTGAAATGCTCCTGCGTCACGATGGCAAAACCCGTATTGTTACAGCGGCAATGACCGGAACGGTGTCAGAAGGAAAAGAAGGCGCGGATAAACTACTGAGCGATGTTGAAACCATCCCAAGCGAAGTAGATTTCGGTACGCTTAACTCCAGTCGGCCTTTGGTTAAATCGGTGGTTTTTCGCAACAACTCTTCCGAAATTCTGGAAGTCAAAGATGTCAAAATTCAGGCCTCGGCTCAGTCTGGGTATTCTCTTGCCTCCGATTGTGCAAAGCTCGAAATTGGTCAGGCTTGCGTGGCTACGGTGACGTGGTCGCCAACATCCAAGGGGCAGTCCGATGGTGTCTTGGTCGTGGAACATACCGGCGCAACGAAAGTCGCCAGTGTTAACCTCAAAGGAACTTATGATCCAGAAGACGTGGTGAAGGCTGGAATGTTTCCTGATGCTGTTCCCGGGTTAGGGTTGCTTATTTCTTCACAGGAAGAAATTGATTTTGGGACCGTGTCGAACGAAGCCTCCATGACGGTATCTCTGGTCAATATCGGTGATTCGGATATGGCGATTGGGGATATTTCCTTGGGCGGAACCGAGAATGGTCTGAGTATCGGAAAAACGGGATGTAAGGCTGGAACAGTTTTGGAGCCGATTGCAGCTTGCCCTTTGACGATTACATGGTCTCCGTCTCGTGTGGGGGCAATTTTGGATGACGTGCAAATTCGTCACGATGGGACACGGGGGGTTTTGGTTATTCCTGTGCGCGGGACATCTTCAGAGGCGGTTAATAAAGATACCAAAGCAATCGTAGTGAATGACCAAGGAGTTGAAGCCGCGCCAGTGGTTGATAAAGGTCAAGCCTTGGATGGGTTTATTATTACCTCTCATTCTTCTAAAAAGGCTGTTATCAATGGCCCGGGGGGAAGCCGCATTGTATCCCAAGGTCAGGAGCTGGTTTTAGGCGGGGTAGAATGGACAGTCAATATCACGAAAGGTGGAGTTGAGTTCTTGAGCGGGAAAGACCGCGTACGGCTGTTGTTTGATCGTTCTCTTTCTTCATCCGGTCGGACAGATTCCTCATCAAGTTCAACAACATCTTCGTCTGCCTCCTCGTCCGCAGCTGCAGCTGCGACGACAACATCTACGGAAGCGGCTACGGCCACGCAATAAGGGAAAATCCAAGCCATGAGCGGACCAGATGATAGCCACAAAACTTCAAGATCGGAAAGCGATCGGCGTCAGCATGGGGCGGTGATTCCACCTGGTGGAATTGAGCGTCGGCAGTGGAAAGATCGCCGCAAAGCCCGTTCAAGTGAAGGGCGTGAACGCTACCTCGATATGGTCCAGCGCGAACGTGGGATGCTGCTTGATTTGGGGATTGCACGTTCAACAGAGCAACTGCTCGATATGGCAGGGGCTCCCAGTGCTGCTGATGAAGACGCTGAAGTTAGCGTGCGGGACCGCGCCAACGGCGACCAGCTTCGTAGTATTCTGCCTGTGCAATCATGGCTTCCTTTGAACGTTCACTTGATCGGTTTGAGCGAAGGGGTTTTGAAAATTGCCCCACTTAATGAGCTCAACGAACGTCAGGTCGATGCTTTGATCTCAACGGCCAACCGGACCGGACTCATGGTTGAACGGGTTGAGATGGAAATGTGGGATCGTGCCGAGCTTCTCCAGACTCTGCGCTCCGTCCATGATTTGTCGGCAGACCGCTGCGAAAAAACTTTGGCCAGTTGGTTGGCAGATACAGATAATGGGCTGTTACTTAACCAGTTTCTTCGCGACATGATGGCCGAATCGTTGCAGATGCGTGTTTCGGATATTCACATTCTGCAAGACAATAACCAGACAGCTCCCAACTGGATCCGTTACCGGATTGATGGGGATATGATTCCCGTACACTTGTTACCTCCCGATGCAATGGCCCGTTTAACAACGTTGATTAAGCGCGACGCAGGGATGAACTTTGGGGATAGGGTGACGCCAAAAGACGGTCGCTTCAGTTTTACATGGCAAGGCCGTGTGATTGATGTGCGGGTGGCGGCGGGACCTCAAGCCCAAGATGGTGAAAAGCTGACACTCCGTTTGCTGGACCGTGCCGCCCTCAAAGGTTTTGACGAACTTTTCAAACGGCACGAAGATGTGGGCGATTTTCTGGCTCAGATGTTGGCTCCCGAAATCAAGGGGGGTGGCGGGCTCATTATTCTTTCGGGGCCAACTGGTTCGGGGAAAACCACAACCTTGTATGCGTGTATCCAGCAAATTGATCGCCGCCGCAAACACGTCCTGACCATTGAAGACCCTATCGAATATGAACTCCGTTATGCAACGCAGTGGCAAGTGCGGCCCGGGATGCGCGGCGGGGAATTTGCTGATCTTATTCGTGCCGCCATGCGTCATGATCCTGATTACATTGTGATTGGGGAATTGCGGGATAGTGATACGGTTGAAACAGCCTTGAAGGCTGCGGAATCTGGGCACACGGTTATTTCAACCGTTCACGCTGATACAGCTTTGCAGACGTTTGAACGGCTTAAATCTCTTATGCCAGTGGAACGCGAACGGGCTTCAACCTTTACCCTTGCACAGCAAGCGCGTTGTATTATCAACCAGCGTTTGGTTAAAACTCTCTGTCAAGGCTGCGCTCACCAAGGCCGCGCCGGAGATGTTTTGGACGATCAGGAAATGGACCAGCTCGGGGTTGAGCCCCAAACAATGATTCGTCGGCACAATGCAAGCGGTTGTGATTTATGCAACCGGACGGGTATTTCGGGGCGGACTTTGCTGCTTGATGCCTTGATGGTGACGCTTGGTCCGGCTGAACGAGATAAAATTTATAAAGCCCTCATGCGAAACGTGAATGATATTCTTCTTGAAGAGGGAGTTATTGTTCATACGCGTCGTGATGGTCTGGTGGACCTTGTTCTCTCAGGCCTTGTTGATCCCAAATCCGCGCTTAGCTACCTCGAATCATAAAACAGCGCGAAACCAGATAGGATAAAAGACCCAGATGCAGCAATGGGTTGTTGAGATTGCCTATGAGACTCGCTCGGGACCCAGAGTGGTTACCGAGACGGTCTATTTGCCCTCTGAAGAGGATGTTCGCGAGGCGGTCCAGAAAAAAGGTGGTCATGTCCTCACTATTCGTCCCCACTCACGGACTCCCCTAGAGAGGTTGCTGGCGCGTTCGTCATGGTGGCAGGTGCAGTTGTTGCGGGGGATTATGTTCCGCTCGACCTCCACCTCGCCCGGGGTGGCACTTTGGAAGATTATTGAAGCTGAGACCAACCCGACGCGGCAAAATATTTTGTCCCCAGCCCGAGAAGCTCTGACACAGGGTTTAGGACTTATTGACGCGCTCAAAGCTCTGCAAATTTTTGATCGCTCAACCTTGGCGATTTTGGCTGCCAGCGAGCGGTCAAATAAGTTAATGGAGGGGATTCCCTACGCGATTAACTCGATTACCCAAAAACGTAAGAATACCCAAGCCATTATGGGGACGATGGGGTGGTTGGCCTTTGATGTGATTTCCATTGTCCAATCGTTATTTTGGGGGCGAACCAAGGTTATGGAATGGTTCAAAAGCAATGCCCCTAAAGGGGGAGAGGAACTAGAAAAATACCAACGCGTTGTTGGAAACCTTAGTTTGACGTGGGATTTGTTGATCTACGTTGCCTTTGCCATGGGGGGCTTCATGGTTTGGTGTATGTTTTCCTTTTTTATCAACAAAGGGAAAAAGGACTGGCCAACAGCCCGTATGGTACGAAAAATTCCTTTGATTAGTGGCTATATGCGGGATTTGAGCTTTGCCGATTCCATGGCGGCGGCCTCGCGGATGCTGCGAACCAATGTTGCAATCAATGACGTTTTACGTCAATCAGGGGAGGCGGCAACTTCTCCAGACGTCTGTATGTACTGGGAAAATGCGAACGAGCAATTGTCTCGGGGGGTTGGGCTTGGGACCGCCCTTGATCGGGCTCCCCTTAACCGTGCTGAGCGACTTGAACTGGCGAGCTTGTCTGATCTCTCACAGGTTGCTACAATCATGGAATCAATTGCCGAGATTCGTTCCCAATCGGCGCGTACCAAACATAAACTGATTGTCTGGATGGCCTTCCTTCTGACGGGGGTTTACTTGGCTATCGGCTTCGGAAGTGCGATTTATGCGTTGACGGTCATGAATATGAGTATGGATAGTATGATGGGTGGACTGATGGAAGGACAAATGTAGGATGGCGATCGGCCTGAACCTGAAAGGCTTGACTAATCTCATAAAAAAACCCACGGCTGCGGCGGCGGACGAGGGGTCTGTTTCTGCGCCAAGTACAGAAGTGTCTGCTGCGGAGTCTTCTCAAAACCAAAAACAGCCTGCCAAACCTAAACCCGCCTTGTCGGATAAGTTGTCGGGAGAGACAGCCCGATTTATTTCTGATTTGAAACCTTTTTTACCATCCGAATTGGTGGGTGGGTCTTTGCCTTATGTTCCAGGAACCGAAGACGAAGCCGTTTGGAACGCAGCGGCGCAAGCCTGTTCAACCGAGAAGGTTCACTACCTTTATTCAATAGAGGGGAACAAGGTTTGGTACTTGGCGTGTTCCTCAAGTATGTTGGCTTCCAATCCGGATAGTTGGTGTCCCTTGGCAGCCGCTCTTCCGGGGAATAGTGAGTTTTGGGACAAAGAAACCGTTTACCTGTACGAACAGGAAGGCTTGGCTTCGGCCTTGCGCTGGGATCCGGAAACCGGACGGATGCAGATTTATTTGGGCCCCGCTCGTTCCATCTTGCCTAGAATCCAAAGTATGGATGCCAATTTTGTGACGGTTAACCCAAGGGTTGCCGATATTGTGCCGTGGCAAAATCGGCAACTGCGGACGGAACAATTGGCGCGGGCTTCGGCGCGGATGTTGTTGATCGCTGGTATTTTGCTCAATCTGGGGCTTCTGGTCTCGGTAGCTGTTCAGTATATCGCGATCAATTTTATTGATCGGCAGTTGGAAAAAGTCAAAGCAGATACGGAAACGGCGAGTACGGACCTGATGATTAAGGCTCTTGAAGCCTCTCAAAATGATATATCGAGGCACTTGGTAAGGGTGCAACGGCTTTTGGACGACCTCGAAAAGATTGATGGGACACTGGTTCGCTATCAGGTCAAGAGCGGAAAACTTGAATGGGAAGCCTTGGTTCCTGCGGCTTACTCAACAGGGGTGATGAGTGTTAAAGGCACGGCACAGCCCGGAATTGAGAAAGACGGCCGGATTCGGATCAAGGGAACAACATAACATGAATAAAGAGTGAGGACAGAACTAGGTGGGAATTGTATAAAGTTGTAATTAAACTTAAAATCACCTTAATTTGCTTAATAGTAAGATAAAATTAGTATAAAAAATAAATTTCTTTTGGGGTATTTCACACTTGGCGAATAATTCGTTCGATTTTCGGTCTCTTAAAAAATATCTGAACCCTCGGGCGACAGATGATTTGAACCGATTCCTTGAGAAAGTTCCTCAGCACGCGGGACATGGCGTGTTGATTGCGGCAGGGATTGCGTGGGGGATGGCGGCAGCTTTTGGACTTTTCACTATGATGCAAGCCAAGAATTTGACGGAGCTCCGCGAAAAACTTCAAGCTTCTGAAGCCTTGAAGCCTATTGTTCCGACGCTTACGCGGGTTGCTGTTCCCAAAGAAGAGCTGAAGGGGATGATTGATGCTTTGAAGTCGGTTTACCCAAAGATGACAATTAACGAAAATGCGGGGAAATTGACCCTTCAATCGAAAGACACGGCGACTTATACTGAATTTCGTGAAGCTTTGGGCCATGTGGTCAACGGGGGAAACGGCTGGAAAGTCGGAGTGGAAAGCTTTTGTGTTGGCCGTGAGTGCCCCCAAAACGCACTTGATGCTGCCATAAAAGTTGAAAAATTGAAAATTGACAAGCCTTCACCTCAAGTAGAACCAGAAGGCGAAAAACTAGAAATTGACAAGCCGTCAAGCTGATGTACCATACACCTTAACCAGAGCAAGTGGAGTAATAAGAAATGACTAATAAAACCAACCTAGTAGAAATTAAAGACCGTCGGTCGGAAAGCGGGAACGTCTTGTTCCTGATCTTGATTGCGGTGGCCTTGTTTGCCGCGCTGTCTTATGCGGTAACCCAATCAACCCGTTCGGGTGGGGGAGACGCGAGTAGCGAGACCAATTTGGTCAACAGTGCGCAGATTACGCAATATCCAGCTTCTATTAAAACGGCCATCACGCGGATGAACGTATCTCTTTCAATTACGCCGGATTTGTTGGAATTTAACACCCCTGCAACGCTTGCGGCTTTGACGGATCCCACTTATGGGGTGTTCCATCCAAGCGGAGGTGGTGGAACCTATACGCAGGCACCTAATGACGTGATGGTTGCTGCGGGGACGAACCCCACGGGGATTTGGAAATTTAACTCGGAAAATGAAGTGCACAACATTGGAACCAGTGCGGGGGCGGCGACGTCGACCGTTGGTACAGCAGATGTTATTGCCTTTCTTCCTGACATTAAAAAAGCGATTTGCGACAAGATAAACAGCGAATTGGGAATCACAGGTACGACCGTTGAGGCTGCCACAATTGATGTTGCCACTCTCATGAACAATGCGAACACTGGCATTGGCGGCGGTGGTGGGACCATCGGGTTTACAGGTGGTGCAACCGGCCTTGCTGGCCAACCGCAAGGATGTTATCGGGCGGGGGCTGCTGGTATGTATGTTTACTATGCGGTTCTTGTTGAACGGTAGGAGTTCAGGCTTTGCTCTGGTTTTAATTTGAAAAGCCCAGCACTTAAAACTGCTGGGCTTTTCACTCTCAAAGGATGATAGTCATGAAATCTGCACCTGAATTTTCTTCCTCCCGAGGCAGTGCGCTCATTTACGTTCTGATCGCTGTGGCTTTGTTGGCGGCTTTGACGGTCAGTATGATGGAACCTTCCAGCCAACAGGCGCAAAGCCAGAATGCCACGAATCTGGGGGCCGAGATAGAAAGTCAAATTGGGTTTATCACGGCGGGAATTTCTGAATGCGTTGTGGGTCATCCCGATCAAGATTCAGGCTTGACATCAACCGAACAAAAAAACGCCCCCTATCCTATCAATCCACAAGATCCATACTTTACAGCGCAAAGTGCTACTCCTGCTAGCGATACAGACGATAACGTTGAACATATTCGCTGTCCCGGGAGCCCGGGAGGGACAGGGCCCAATAATCAGGATCATGCGCGTATTTTTGGTGGAGCTTCTGGGAAATTTCTTGCGCCGCCGCCCTCACTGTTTAACCCGTGGACTTATTACAACGGAGCGGATGGTGTTGCTATTATGATAGCCAGCGACAAGACCGATGCGTTTATTAAAACATCTTTGGATCGTTTGGATGACAAGTTTTCGGAATGTGAAGCCGAAGTTATTGATCGGCGTGGTCTTGGGGCTTTGGCTGTTACGAGCGACACTACCCCCGGGGCTGGATCTGCGCGGAGTTGTCCGGCGGGCGAGATTTGTTTCCGGTACTGGATTATTTTGAAAGGGACCGCTATTCACCAAGATGCTGGTTGCCCATAAAAATTATATTGCAAAGCCGCATAATTTTATGTTCTCATCAGAACATGATGATTTTTCTTTTGTCCACTCACGCTGATTTTTGCAACCCGTCCCTCAAAGGGAACGGGTGCGCGGAGTATCCCCAGTTTACTGGCGTTATGGTCTCCGAACTGCGAGTGGGCTGATCTGAAAAACCTGTCAGCCGCCGATAACCGGAAAGGCTGACAGACTCTTTTTTCTATCCCCCCTGTTTCCTTTCCAAAAATTTTTAGAATTTTGAAGAAAGGAAAATTTTGCCATGACCAAAGAAACAGATGTGATCTTGATTGACATTCCAATGCCAATCCTCACGCCGAGGTTGTTCATTCGGAACGTCCTTCCCGGGGATGGGAAATCTATGCACGAAATGAAACTGGAGTCATGGGATGATCTGGTCAAATGGATGCCGTGGACAAAGCAGGGAATCGGAACAGTAGAGGATTCAGAAAAAGTTATCCGGTCCAACTACGCCAAGTTCATTCTGCGCGAAGACATGATGATAACAGCCTTTGACCGGACGACTGGCCAGATGATGGCTATGGGCGGCCTTCACCGATTCGACTGGGAATTCCGGCGGTTTGAAATTGGCTATTATGTGAGGTCCAGCCTGTACAATCAGGGGATTGCAACGGAGTTTGCCAATGCACTGACCCGCTTTGCCTTTGGAGCCTTGGCGGCGCGGCGCGTTGAGATTATGGCGGCCACAAGCAATGCCGCAAGCCGCAGGGTCATAGAAAAACTCGGGTTCCAGCTTGAATCTCTTCGGGAGGCTGATGCTTTTCTCCCTGATGGCAGCATCACGGGACACGCCGAATATGTTCGCTACTCTACCGAAGGGTTACCCGATTTGAAAGTTGAATGGAGTCAGACATGAATGAGCAGGACTGTCAGCGGAATATCCGTTTGATGTTTGTCTATACGTTTTTAATTAACTGCATTGTCATTTTGCCAGTTCTCATTCCCTATTACCGCGATGTCATAGGGTTGAGTTTCCGTGACTTCTTGCTGATTGAAAGTATTTTCTCGGCAACAGTTGTTGTGTTTGATGTCCCGACCGGATGGCTGGCCGACACATGGGGGCGTCGGTACTGCCTGATTGGCTCGGCTTTTCTTGCTTTTGCGGGATTCTTCGGGCTTTTCTGGGCGACGAATATTTGGCAGGCTATCGCGTGTGAGATATTGCTCGGGATTCATGTTGCTCTGTCTTCAGGAGCAAACTCGGCTTTGTTGTATGACACGTTACTGAGTCGGAACCGCGAATCCGAATACAAAAAAATTGAAGGGAAGAGAATCAGTTTTCAATTTTATGGGGCCTGCTTTGCCAGTATCTTGGGCGGTTATCTCTATGCCATTGATGCCCATCTTCCCCTCAGCGTTGAGCTGTTTTTTGTGGCGGGAGCGGTTCTGATGACATGGTTTCTGGTTGAGCCAGAACGCCATAAGGCCCGTACAGATAAACATCCCCTCACGGATATTCGTGAGACGATGGTCTATGCCTTGCACGGACACCGTGAAGTGGCGGGACTGATTGTTGTCATGTTGCTTCTTTTTTCGACCACCAAAATCTGCTTATGGGCCATTCAGCAATATATGGCAGAAATGAAAATTCCTGAGTCGTTTAACGGGTGGGTTTTTGCCGGAGTTATGCTGGTTGCGGCAATTTCTGCGCGTCTTGGCCACAGAATTTTCCCTGCCTGTAAAGGGAAGACCGCGCTGCAGATTTTGTTGGCGGCGATGATTATTTTCCTGCTGGTGGCGGGAATGAAAAACACCTATTTGGGCTTGTTTCTGATTTCGCTTGAAGGGTTTTTCTTCGCCTATGGAATGCCCAGAGCGCAAGAGGCCATCAACCGTCTTGTTGATTCAGGGCGGCGGGCAACCATCCTGTCAACGGCCAGTCTGGCCACATCACTCATGTTCATTCCGACCAGTCAGTTGTTTGGCTATGTCACGGATTCATGGGGCATTGGCAATGGGCTCTTGGTTCATGCCGCAATTCTGGCGATACTAGGAAGCGGGGCGGCGTATTACAGCCATCGCCGTTCTCACCAAGAGAGGCTAACCGCAACAGGGGCGTGATCGCTGGTTTGCGTCCAATCTCTGGCCTCCGTCAACACATGATGCGAGGCCAGATTTTTCTTGAGCGGGGGAGTGACCCAAATGTGATCGAGCCTCCGCCCTCTATTAGAAGCTTTCCAATCGCGATTGCGATACGACCACCATGTATAACATTTCTCGGTCTCTGGCACGAAATGCCGCGCCGCATCTGTCCATTCTAGGCCAGATTGGAATGCGGAGAGTTTTTCAGTTTCAATGGGCGTATGCGAGACAACATCTAGCAATTGCTTATGTGACCACACATCATGCTCTAGCGGTGCAATGTTGAAATCTCCCAGTACAACCAGAGGGTCTTTCGCACGGTATGTCTTGCCAAACCAATTTGTCACTTCGTCCACAAAGTCCAATTTATGACCGAATTTTTCGTTCTGTAGTCGGTCGGGAATATCTCCTCCCGCCGGAATGTATAAATTGTGGAGTTCAAATTGTGGAAATCGAACAGAAATATGGCGGCAATCTTCGCGCCCCACGCGGTTAAAAACACGCGGGTTTTCAAAAGGAATACGGGATAAAATCGCAACGCCATTATATCCCTTCATGCCGTTGATATGTCTGTAGGAAAACCCAAGGGATTCGAAAGCTTCATGCGGGAAAAATTCATCTGGGGTTTTCGTTTCTTGCAGACAAACAACATCTGGGGCGAGAATCCTAATGGCTTCTTGCGCCAATCCGGCCCGCAGTCGCACCGAGTTGATATTCCACGTCAAAACCTTCATGGCGATGCCTAAAACGGCAGTTTGAAGCCAGCGGGAAGTCCCATATCGGCCATGATTTTCTGAGTTTCTTCAGCCATTTTCTGATCGGCCTTTGCCCGCGCATCGTTACAAGCCGCTTGAATCATGTCTTCAAGCATTTCTTTTTCAGCCGGATTGATTAAGCTTGGATCAATGGAGAGCGAAGTCATGGCTCCCTTACAGGTAATTGTCACCCGCACCAACCCGCCGCCCGAAGACCCCATAACCTCGACATGGGCCAAGTCTTCCTGAAGCTCTTCCATTTTTTTCTGGACGGTTTGGGCTTTGGCCATCATTTGCTGCATATTAAACATGATCTATTCACCTAAATTTTTTTGGTTGAAAGAATTTCTGCATCGGGGAAGGCCGCAAGAATACGGGCAATAACCGGATCTTCTTTAATTGCGGCCAGTTCAGATTGGTGCAGGACTTTTTGCTGCGCGGCCAGTGTTGGCTCTCCGGAGCGTCCAGTTATACTGACCATCCAGCGCGCCCCCGTCAAATCCCCAAGGCGTTTGGCCAGATCCTGCGCCAGTTTCGGAGGAGATTGCGGGGCTGGTTTGAATTCGAGTCGTCCATGTTCGAGATGCACCAACTCAACATAGTGAACAACTTGCGAAGCGAGAACGAGTGATCCGCTTTGTTCCAAGAGCCCGACAATCTCGCTCAAGTTTGATAGGTTGCCATTTGCCACAGGCGCAGTCAAAAGAGAGGCGGATGTTTGCGGCAAAGCCTGCACGCTGCTTCCTCCGCTTACCCGTAAGGATGAAGAAGAAAACGATGAGGGGTTTCCGTGGCTGCCTTTGTTTCCTCCACCCGATAGGTTTCCAGCTCCTCCGCTATCTTTTACCTGTTTGACGAGAGCTGCTGGGTCCGGCAGATCGGCCGCAAAGCAAAGCCGGATTAAGACCATCTCTGCGGCGGCCTGAGCATTCGGGGCGTACTGAACCTCTGACAAACCTTTGAGGAGAATTTGCCACACGCGGCCCAGTGCCGGAATTCCTGTTTTCTGAGCCATTGTCACAGCGCGGTTTCTCTCAGAGGCGGCAATGTTCGGTTCAACGGTTGCCGGAGAAGAGGAAGCCGCCTGAAACTTGGTAAGCAAATGGGTCAGATCAAGAAGGTCTTGAAGGATTTTTTGAGCGTCAACTCCCGCCTTGTATAAATCGGCCATGGTTGTCATCGCCGTGTTTATTTGCCCCGAAAGAATGGTTTCCATGAGATCAAGAAGACGCGCATGGTCCGCGAGTCCCAACATTCCCGTGACTTGTTCTGTTGTAACCCCATCGGCACTCAGAGCCATAGCTTGGTCGAGAATGCTCAAACCATCTCTGACCGATCCATCGGCAGCGCGGGCGATCATGGCTATTGCTTCGTCTTCGATGGGAACCTGTTCTTGTTCGCAGACCCAGCGGAAATGTTTTTCGAGTGTTTCCACATCTACGCGGCGCAAGTCAAACCTTTGACAGCGTGAAAGAACCGTGACCGGAACCTTTTGAATCTCCGTTGTCGCAAAAATAAATTTGACATGAGGAGGAGGTTCTTCCAAAGTTTTCAGCAGCGCGTTAAAAGCGTTCTTAGAGAGCATATGCACTTCATCAATGATATAAATTTTATATCGTGCGGATGTTGGGCCATATCGAACGGCCTCCAGAATCTCACGAACATCATCAACGCCGGTGCGCGAAGCCGCATCCATTTCCATCACGTCTGGGTGACGATCTTCGGCGATAGATTGGCAAATTTTACAATCATCTGTAGGGCCACTTGTGGGGCCAGCCGTTCCATCTGCACCCGTATAATTCAACGCTTTGGCAATGATCCGCGCTGTGGTTGTTTTTCCCACTCCCCGCACGCCAGTTAAGATAAAAGCATGAGCAATCCGCCCCGACTGAATCGCGTTGGTCAAGGTGCGAACCAAAGCATCCTGACCGATCAATTGGTCAAAATTCTGCGGGCGATATTTACGGGCCAGAACCCGATAAGGTGTCTTGTTCAAAATGTCTATCATGTCTCTACTTTAGACAGAAGAAAGGAGCCTCGCAATTCCTGAGTCATCTCTACTGACAGGAATCTTACTCAAGGGTCGCGCGAAAAACCCCATATTTGGCAATCAAAAAGTTAAGAGGAGACGTAACCACAGCCGCAATCAACAAAGCCAGAAACGGAAAAAAGGCCAAAAAGCCGGAAAAATGTATGGCTAGGGAGTAAACGGTCCAGTTCAGAATAATTCCCGCCAGACTTCCATAGGCATAGCGCGTGAGAGATTGGCGGATAGGAAGAGTTTTCTCTTCGAAGATGTAAAACCGCTTTACGGCCCACAGCGCAAAAAAAGTTATAAGAAAGGCCGGAAGACGCGCCAAAAAAGGGCCCACTTCCCACCAATGGCGGAAAAGAAAAAGCAAGGCCATTTCAAGAATCAGTCCGATTGTTCCCGCGAAGGCGAATTTTTCGATCTGGGTTTCCGGCTTGTGAAGAAAAAAAGAGAGAAATTTCACGGCAAAAGACCAAGGGAAAAAGGTGGAAGACTGGACACGACCCGGGACAAATTCGGTGCGGCTGCTGCCTCTCGGCCCTGACCGGATTAGCGACAATCCCGCCCGCGCCAGCCTTCCGAGGAGTGATGTAGCACAATTTCACGGGTTTTCAAGAAAATGTTTTGGCAAAGAGACCTGAAGTCTTGCAAAAAGAGGGAAAACCCATTAACAATTTCGGGCCGATCGGGTAAAAAAGCTTGGCGGGCCGTTGTAGCTCAGGGGTAGAGCAACGCATTCGTAATGCGTGGGTCGGGGGTTCAAATCCCTTCAACGGCACCATATTTTCCAAGGCTTGAAGAAGACTTTTGTTAACCTACTCCAAAACGGTATCAAAAAAGTTTAGAAATCTCTTTTCAGGTTTTTGACCAACGGGCCAGCTATACGTCGTATATGTACGACCAAACCATGATTTATAGCCGTAAGCTTCTATCAAAAACTTTCCTTGTGGCATTTGGGCATGGGAGGTAGGGTCAACCTCAACATCAACGGCCATGTTTTCATCAAAAGGCTTAATCTTTATGGTGTGCGCAAGTCTTTCCGTGTGGCCACCTCTGTAATAATAGCTCGTCTCAATGTGAGGTGCTTTTTTCTCGACCTTCACAATCAGAGTTTCCTTTTCTCCCATAAATTTCGTGTAGGCATACCCTAGCCCGAGTCCAAACGCCATCCAAAACATAAGCCCGAAAAGTACGCCATAGAGGATCAGGCCAGCAACTCGTGACCCCTTCTTCCCAAGAGCCCCCATCCAGACCATAATTCCGACCATGAGAAAACTCAGAACAAAAGAGAGGGGTTTTACCAAAGAAGCCCATTCGGTAGAGCGAAAAAAGTTAGGAGAAAATAAAAATGCAACCGAGGAGGCTAGCCAGAGAAGCACCATAAAACCACAAAAACCACGTAGTAGCCACACAATCAAACGAGGTTTTTTTCTCACAAACTCTTCGACAGCCTCTTTGTTGCTAGGACCTTCAAAGTCAATAACCTTGATGAGACGCGGGTCATTTTCATCAATCGGGCTGGAAGATAGAGGTGCGTTTCTTGCTAATTCTTCTTGATAGTCAACCTTCTTTAGAAATTCCTTCATAGGGATATTTGAAGACCCCGAAGGAAATCTGTAGCTGAGTTGAGCCACTCTCTTTTCCTTATCGTGAAAATATCTACAGCCGGAAATAGACCAACTTCGCGGCATATCCCCTCTTATCGAATCCAGAAAGAATTCCAGTTTGTCAAAGTCGGCGAAAAGAGACATATATGATCGTAACAGAGGATTTTTGGAGAATGTGGAGCGCTCTCGTTCCTTACTTTGCAATGTCGTATGATATACGATCTCCTCCCATTTCCAAAAGCCTAAACCCTTAAACTCCAGACCATTGCTATAAAGTCTTATATAAGGAGTGCCTCGGAAAGTTGACCATCTATTCCCAACATACGTCATGAGCGCGGCGGCACCTACAATGAAGGTAAAATGGAATAAATAGGGAGCAAAACTATTTAGGAACAGAAGGATTGCTATAAAAAGCAAGAAATACCCGATGGTAAAGACGAATATATCTTTCCTGTTGGCACATATCTCCGCCTTGATTGGCCCCACAGGCCTTTCTGCTGTTTGCATCTTAAGGTTCCTTTTATTTATCTGGGGTCTTCTTCGTGGCCTCTCTCCCTGTTTTTACGGTAATGCTGAAAAACGGGAAAGGGGCCTCTACAAAAAACTGAATACACTTCAACGCATCTTGAAGCTAGACGTAATTGATTGAGGATTCGTTATTTCTATAATGATAATCTCTACCTGTTGCTCTTGCGAGAGTTCCGCAAAAATCCCCTCTAAAATTGTCTAGACCCCTAACTATTAATAATAACGTCAATTAAGAATCCGAACCCATGTGGTCACCTCAGCGAAATCTAGGAACCAGTCTTCAAACACATAGGGGGGTCGGTATTCTGGATTCCAGCTTTCGCTGGAATGACGGGGTTGGGATCGCCTATAAAGCGGGGGGAAACTATCAGGGAGTATCGGGTTCTTAAATTAAGCAGCTACAGGGTCTCTGCGTTCCTCACTCATGGTCATGGGAGATGGCGCCCCTTTATTAGTAATTGTCTGTTCACCTAAGCTGCTTTATACTCGCCTCATGAAACTGAACGATCTTCCTGACGATATCCGTCTTCTTGTTGTGCGGCTCCCTTACCGGGTGGGCTTTTACGTTTCCGCCAGTGATAAAACCGGTGGCGATGAGTCTGATGCTGCGGAAATGGCAGCGTTAGAGGGAATTGTCACCTTTTATGTCGAGGACTTCTGTAAATCGGAATTTGCACAGGCTGTGATGCTTGAAACGATTCAAAGAAAAGCGGAATGGGACGGGTGGCAGGAGAAAATAGAGATTGTCCCCGAAGAAATTCGCAAAGTGCTTGATTTTCTCGTGGACAAGCTCGATGGAAAAGAACTGACAGCTTTCAAAAATAACTTACTGGAAATTGCTATTGCTGTTGCGCAGGCCTACCGTGAATTTGATGTTTCCCAACCTTTGACGGAGCGGGTTCAGGTCTATCTTTCCATCCTGATGGCTCGGATCAAGGCTTTGGTTAAGGGGCAGGAAATTCAGTCTCATGATACGCTGCTCAATATTTCCCGTGATGAAAAAATGGCGATTAATTTGCTGGCCGATGCGCTCGGCATTGAATACAGAATAGGCTAGGGGTCATTATGCCAGAACTTTCTCGTTTTCTTCCAGAAGATCAAGACCTGTTGGTTGGGCTTTTTTATCGGGTGGGTCTGTGGATGAGCCATATTGACGATACCGATGAAGATGAAACATCGGAAACCGCAGAACACGAACAATTACTACGAGTCCTCGCAAAAATTTCCAAAACAGAATCGGCCGCAGTGCTTGTTCGCGAAGTGGCTGATGAAGCGGTGCGCCAAAAGCAGTCATGGGCCCGCTGGGGGCGGAGGTCGGATTCGTTGTTGGAGGATGTTGGGCGTGGGCTCAAATTGCTCAAAGGACAAGGGGTTGAGGCCGAAATAGTTTCCTTTCGCAAGGCTCTTATGTTTATCGGCACATCTGTTGCGCGGGCCTATCGTGAAGATCAGGATATGGAGCGCACAGGGCAGGGCGGCTTGAGTTGGTTGTCTGAAAAAGCAAGTGAAATGCTGACCGCTGTGGCTGACCGTGAAGCCTATCGGGACCTGAGCATTTCTCCGGCGGAGGATACCGCTTTGAGCGAACTTTTGGAGGCTCTCAAACAATGATGGGCTTCTCTTTTGCTGAGGGAAGCTGCAGCTCATGTTAACGACCCCTGACCTGCGATTGAAGAAAATAGAATTGTCTCGCTTGGTTTTGCGGGTTGGGTACTGGATGTCGGCATCGGACCCGAGATGGGGGCGACAAACGGCGTATCAGGAAAAAGCGGCTGTTCGCAAAGCTATTTTTTCTACCAGAGCCCAAATGAAGCCCGGACCTCTTGCTGAGATTCTAGATTTGTTGATTGCCAAACAGGATGAATGGGTGAAGGAAGAGGCAGGGCTAGAAAGAATCCCGGCTGAGCTGAAGGCTTTAGAGCCCTACATGACGCAGGCCTATCGTGAAATTGTCTACGATGTAGCTTTGGCCGCAGCGGTTTGCCATCGGGAGAGATCGAATCGAGGGGTTTGGGTTGAGCGGATTTTGCGGCCTTTGCGCCAAATCTATCACCAAAAGAAAAGCAGGCTTTCGGAAAACGATTATATGAGTGTCTCTTCTCTTGAAAAATCCGCCCTGAACGAATTGGCAAATGCTCTGTCCTTGCCGCATAGGATCTTAGTTTAAGCCTCAAAATGATGGACCTGATTCATGGGTTTGGATATAATCAGCGGTAATTTTTGATCTTGGACCCTGCCCCTCAAAGTTTTTCTTGGGCCGGAACTGTGTTTTGTGCCCCTTATTCAACTCCTAGGTGAGAGGATTTTTTATGTCTGTTTCCGCTTCTGCTGCGCTGCCTATTTTGTCAGGGGTCAACGCTGAATATATTGCCAATCTCTACAAAGAATACTTGAAGACACCTTCGTCTGTGGATGTGAGTTGGCGCGATTTTTTTGCGGATTTGCGCGATGATGAAGCGGCCTTGCTGAGGGAACTTTCGGGGGCCAGTTGGACACCCAAAGACTATAAAAAACCGTCTGCTCCCTTTGGTGTGGTCGCCGCAGAAGATGTCGTTAAATCCTCTAAGCCTGCGAACCAAGATGTTGCAAAGCCTGTTGGTGGGGCAGCCGTGGTTGCGCCAGTGGCTCCGGCCCCTTCTCCATCTGCGCTCAAAGATTCTATGCAGGCTTTGCTTTTGGTCAAAGCGTATCGAAGCTTTGGACATTTTGCGGCCGATCTCGATCCTCTGGAGCTG
>JAEUKO010000060.1:0-11097 GCA_016794285.1 Alphaproteobacteria bacterium
AAATATCCAGACTATGGAACCGGAAGCCTTAATGAAAACATGGGTTCCCGCTTTGTTTCAAGGCTGGTCAGATATGCAGAAGAATTTTTGGGGACAGATGGGCGGCATGAACTTTAACATGAATCAGGCATCGTCCTCCTCTGAGAGCAAAGACAAATCTGAGACTCCAGCAAACAAGCGCAAAAGATAGATTCTCCCACATGACTTCCGTCACTCAGACTATCTATGCCCTCTCCACCGCCGCCGGACGGGGAGGTGTTGCCGTTGTTCGGGTTTCTGGCCCGAATGCGTGGGAGAGTCTAAAAAGCCTGACCGGAACCAGTCCTGCTCCCGTTCCTCGTAATGTCGTTCTCAGAACTTTGTCTGACCCCGCAACCGGACTAATTCTCGATCATGCGATGGTCATCGGCTTTCGCTCTCCGTCAAGCTTTACGGGAGAAGATGTTGTGGAATACCACCTACATGGCGGGATTGCCGTCGTGCAAGGTGTTCTTAAGGCGCTAGCTGCTGAAGATCATCACCGATTGGCCCACCCGGGGGAATTTACACGGCGCGCTTTTGAAAACGGGAAAATAGATTTAACCGCCGCAGAAGCTATCGGGGATCTTATCGAAGCCGAAACCGAGGCTCAGCGCGAACAAGCCCTGACCCAGATGGACGGAGGATTATTCCGTTTATACGAAGGGTGGAAAAACCGCCTGACGCATATTCTGGCCTTGATGGAAGCTGATCTTGATTTTTCCGATCAGGATCTGCCCGAAGATTTATTGCTGCGGGTTCGCCCTGACTTATCCGATCTGCGCGAAGAATTAACCGCGCATCTTGATGACAATCGGCGGGGAGAGCGTCTGCGCAGCGGGTTTCACCTGGTTATTCTTGGGTCGCCCAACGCAGGAAAATCTTCTTTACTGAACGCGCTTGTCCAGAGGGATGTGGCAATTGTTTCAGCTCTTCCGGGGACAACGCGAGACATCATCGAGGCCCATTTGAATATTGGTGGTTATCCAGCCATTATTTCTGACACAGCGGGATTGCGGCCAGAACAAGTTGGACAAGAGGGGCAAGAAGGAATTGAAAGCGAAGGAATCCGCCGCGCCCTTTGTCGAGCCAAAGAGGCAGACCTGAAAATTCTATTGTTTGATGGAACGTGCACTCCCGACCCTCACACGCTCAACTTGATTGATGAAACATCTTTACTCGTGGCAAACAAGGCCGATCTTGGTCTTTTGGAAGATGTTTATGATGAGCGGTTTATCCGTTTGTCCACACAAAGCGGGGAAGGAATGGAAACTTTTTTATCAGAAGTTTGCAGTTCTCTCAGAACCCTTGCTGGTCCTCAGATGGCTACACCGAGCCTGACCCGTACACGTCACCGTCATGCCCTTGAGAAAGCTCTTGTCTCTCTGGAAAGATCTGTCATAGCCCCCCTCCCCGAACTGGCCGCCGAAGATGTCCGCCTTGCCATTCGCTTTCTGGGAGAAATTACCGGACGAGTCGGCGTTGAAGAATTGCTCGATAAAATCTTTCGGGATTTCTGTATCGGAAAGTAAGTTTATAAACTCGCCGCTTTGACGATATAGTCACTCACCAACGTTTCCGCTGGCATTCCAGTTTGCTTGGTTTTTGCCTCAATCTGCGCAAGGCGCAACAAAAGCTGCCGCAATCTTCCTGCGGAAAATCGATTCACCTGAACCCGAAACAAGTCAGCTTGTTTGAAGAACACAGGGGGCTGTAAGCTTTTCATAGCCGTTTCAAGTGGGGTTCCTTGGTCAATCTGACAACGCACCAAATGGAGACGGGACAAATGGTTTTGCAAAACCCGTTCAATGGCCATCAGCTCTTTTCCGTCTTCAAGAAGGCGGCGATAAGACCGCAAGGCAAGAGCGACATTTCCTCCGGTTACAGCATAGACCAGATCATCGAAACTTTGAACGCCGCTATCTCCACAAGATTGCTGCACATCAAGCACACTGACTGTTTTTTGCGGAGAAGAGATCATATAGACAATCAGTTTCTCAACTTCCATGCGTGCTTTTTGCCGATCCCCTTTGATACTTTGGGCCATGAGGTCGAGAGCATCGGCGGAAATAGTCAGGCCCGCACTACGCAGTTCATCACGAATGAAATTGCCAACACCCCGCTCGTCTTCCACGTAACAAGGAAGGGCCGCTGCGTCATCGGTTGCTTCAAAGAGTTTGCGCAAAGAGCTCTGCGTGCCAAGGTCTCCAGCCTCAATAACAACAAATACCCCTCCTCGTGGTTGTGATTTCAGCCATTCTTTAAGATGTGAGGCGATAGCTTCCACCGGAGATGTGATACGAACCAGCCGATCTCCCCCCATTAAAGATTGGGCGTTTAATTCATCAAATAAGCGGGATGGGTCGGTTTCGATTATTTCTCCGGTCAAGTGAGCTGCATTAAAAGGATCGTTCAGATCTGCAACAATCAGTTTGGAGAGTGTATGTCCGCGCTCACGCACCAACCCAGCATCAGGTCCATAAACCAACACCGCACGGATAGCCGCATCCGGTTTCTTCAGGAATGAGTCAATCTGGTTGGTTTTCAGCTTCATTTGGAGGCATGAAAATAAAGAGACAGGGCCAGTTCAACCTGACGCGCAATTTCGGCAATTGCATTGCTGCGAGCGTTTTCTTCGGTCACACGCGTTGCAAACTCACTCTGCAAAACATTATAACTGGTAATGCTTGAAAGAGGACGGCGAAGAACCTCAACACCTTTTGCATCCAGCAAAACCATTTGAGTTCGGATGGTTAGCTGGGCGCGGGTCGCTTCAGCACTCTTGGTAATATCCAGCTCACCTTTGGCCTCGGCCAACTTCTCGATTTTGAGTGTGTAGGAGGGATTCACAGGATATCCACCGCTGTAAAGCCGATCAATCAGCAAGTTGCGCAGCATTTGTCCAGAACGGTCAGGAATCAAAGAAACCTCAACTTGGGCGAAAGAGCTTCTGAGAGAAACGGATGAATTTCCCTCTGGACTCCTTGCCCCATAAAGCGGCGTAAAGCCACACGCGGAAAGCAGGAGGGGACAGAGAATAATAAGAGCAAGAGATAGAAAAACGCGCACGCTCTTACCCTCCCACCACAACGTTGACAATACGGTTAGGAACCACAATCGTTTTCTGGATCACTCGTCCATCCAGAGCTTTTTTAACATCGTCATTGGCCAGAACCATTTCTTCAACAGCGCGGGATTCACAATCACGCGGAATGGTAATTGTTGCACGCAGTTTGCCGTTAATCTGGACTGCAATTGTCACAGAGTCTTCCTGAAGAAAAGCTTCGTTGACCTTCGGCCACGGCGTATGAACCAGATAGGTTGTGTGGCCAAGCTCTGCCCAAAGCTCCTCAGTCACGTGGGGAATGACAGGGTTAAACCCACGCACCAGAAACTCTGTGGCCTCTCGTAAGACTTTGGTATCGGCAGGACTTTCTGGCGAGAATTCCTCAAGGAGGTTGGTAAATTCGCGTAGCCGTGCCACAACTTTATTCATATGAAACGCATCAATATCTCTTCCAATCAGGTCAATGGTCTGGTGAGCTTTTTGCTGCAGTTTTTTGGCCGCTTCGGACAACGGGCCATCCCCTTCGGGGGAGGTTTCTAGGAGAGCTTTTTTATCTTGAATAACACGGGTCAAACGGTTGATAAACCTCCATGCCCCTTCCAACCCGCTTTCCGTCCACTCCAAATCTCGATCGGGGGGAGAATCAGAAAGGATGAAAAGACGAGCCGCATCCGCGCCGTAGGTATCAAGGATATCCTGCGGATCAATGGTGTTATGCTTGGATTTCGACATTTTTTCAACGCGTCCAGCGATAACAGGTTCGTGGTTGCCCGCTGCCATGACCCAGTTACCTTTTTCATCCTTTATAACATCTTTAGGATAGAGCCAGTTGCCTTTGCTGTCCTTATAAGTCATGTGGTTAATCATGCCTTGCGTATACAATCCCGCAAAGGGCTCTTCAACATCCAGATACCCGCAATCTTTCAGAGCGCGAGTGAAAAATCTGGAATAAAGAAGGTGAAGCACAGCGTGTTCCACCCCGCCGATATACTGATCCACAGCCAGCCAATATTTCGCTTTGCTGCGGTCAAATCCAAGCGTTTCATTTTTCGGATCGGTATAGCGGGCAAAATACCAGCTTGATTCAAAGAACGTGTCAAACGTATCGGTTTCGCGAGTGGCCTTTGCTCCGCAACTTGGGCAAGTTGTGTGTTTCCACGAAGGATGATGTTCAAGCGGGTTCCCCGGCTTATCAAACGACACATCATAAGGAAGCTCAACAGGAAGCTGTTCCTCTGGAACCGGAACCACGCCACAAGAAGGGCAATGAATAACTGGTATGGGACAGCCCCAGTATCTTTGACGGGAAATTCCCCAATCACGCAGACGGTATTGTGTGACACCTTCTCCGCGCCCCATTTGTTCCATCTTGGCAATGGCGGCGGCTTTCGCGGCGGCTATTTCTTTTCCATTCAAGAAGTCGGAGTTGACAAGAATCCCATCCCCCACATAGGGCAACGGAACGGCTTCGCCTGAAACGGGAGAAACAACTTGAGTTATATCAAGGTGATATTTCGTGGCAAATTCAAAGTCGCGTTGGTCATGGGCAGGGCAGCCAAAAATCGCGCCTGTCCCGTAATCCATCAAGATGAAATTGGCAACAAAGAGAGGAATCTTTTTCCCATCAATGAAAGGATGGGCCACAAAAAATCCGGTGTTAAATCCAATTTTTTCGGCTTGTTCAATGGCAGCTTCAGATGTCCCGATGGCTTGACAATGTTTGACAAATTCATCAAACCCCTCTTTTCCAGCGCACAATGTGCGGGCCAAAGGATGATCGACCGCCATGGCAGCAAAAGAAGCTCCGAAAAGCGTATCGGGCCGCGTTGTAAAAACGTCGAGCGTTTCGGAACGTCCAACCAAATCAAAAGTAAATTTAAGGCCTTGAGATTTTCCGATCCAGTTTTCCTGCATCAAGCGGACTTTGTCCGGCCAGCGTTCAAGGGTTTTGAGTCCAGCCAAGAGGTCTTCGGCATAATGGGTAATTTTTAAGGACCACTGATTGAGCTTGCGGCGTTCGACCGGAGCCCCAGACCGCCAGCCTTTGCCATCCACAACCTGTTCATTGGCCAAAACGGTGTTTTCAACAGGGTCCCAGTTGACCATCATTTCGCGGCGATAGGCGAGGCCCTTCTTGAGGAAGTCCAGAAACATCTTTTGCTCGTGACGGTAATATTCCGGAGCGCACGTGGTGACCTCGCGGTCCCAGTCAATGGAAAGCCCCATTTGTTTCAACTGAACACGCATGGCCTCGATATTCTCAAGCGTCCAGTCTTTCGGATGGCGTTTGCGTTCCATCGCAGCGTTCTCTGCCGGAAGACCAAAAGCGTCCCATCCCATCGGATGCAAAACATTATATCCTTGGGCGCGGCGATAGCGGGCGACAACATCCCCAAGGCTGTAATTGCGAACGTGGCCCATATGGATTCGTCCCGAAGGATAGGGAAACATTTCCAAAACGTAATACTTCTTTTTGGAAGAATCTTCGGTCACGCAGAAGCAGTTGGTCTGGTTCCAAATATTGCGCCATTTTTCTTCGGTTTCACGGATATTATAACGATCAGACATGTTCAACTCGGTTGTGTAAAAGGAAAAGCTCCCCATGATTACACGGGGAGCTTGTAAAATTCAACAGTTTGGCCAGAAAAACCCTTACTCTTCTTTGGCAACCCGAATCTCGCGGGCGCGAGTTAGAATTGCGTCTTCCAATTTTCGCTCTGTTCCGGTTGCAATCGGCGCATCTTTCCACGCGCCCCCCTTCAAGACTTGGCGAAAGGCCTTCACTTTAATGCCATCTGCTTTTAATTGCTTGCCCATGACGAAAACATTAAGCTTGGTTCTCTCGTTCTTGACAGAAGGGGCTGTGTACCAATCAGTGAGAATGACACCCCCAAATGGGTCAGCAGAAGCCAGAGGCATAAAGGAAACCGTATCAAGAGCCGCTCTCCACAGATAAGCATTCACAGAGACACCGCTCTCATCGCCTCCCTCTTTCTTATTGCCAAACAAACCAAACCCATCGCCCTTGCCCCAAATAGTTTCAGGTTCGGCATAAATATCGTTGCCCGTCGAAGACCGATCTGCTCCGGTAGGGTATTTGGCTTCAGTTTTGACGCCGGACCCGCACGCTCCAAGCAGAAAAATGGGCAGCACCAAAAGAAGGAAAGATAATTTTGACATAATTAAAGCCTCTGTGTTATTGCGCCCGCATTCACGTATACACTTATGGTACAAACATGATGCACTTCACTGTAGCTTGAGTATCACGCAGACTCATTCTCCTCAAGCCCCCCTTGCGCAAGACTTCACAGATAATACAGTTAGTGTACATAATTAATTCTCTTTTACGAGAGTGTAATACATAGCATAAGCTACATTTGACGGCTTTATAACACACCAACTCATGGTCAGCCACGGCAAGCCAACAACCAACGGATCTACCGGAACACTCCTGATAAGGTATTGTGTTCATATGTCCGACAAAGATTCAATTTCTTAAATTATGAAAATAAATTGCTCCAACTCCCTACGTTAACAGGACGCTTTTTGTGTGTGGTTTTTGCCACGGTTTAGGGAAAAATAGAGCGGGGAAGAGCTTCTTCCTTGAAACTCCGGTCAAAAAGAGGAATATAAAACCTGTGTCTGTCTGAAAACCTAGTCAGGGGGCACAGGACTTGTGGCCCTGACAACTTACAGGCTGCAGAATTTAACACTTATTGGAGGAACTATCATGAACAAACTTTTGCTGGGCGTTGCCGCTCTTGCACTGGTCGCTTCCCCAGCCTTGGCTGCGGACGATTCTGGTGTAAAACTCAGTCTCGGTGGCCATTTCAAAGGCTACGTCAACTATTCTGATGAAGATTCGAACACCCGTTCGGTTGACATTTTGCGCCAAACCGAAGTTCATTTCGGCGGCGAAACCACCCTTGACAACGGCTTGACCGTTGGGGCTCATATCGAAGCTGAAACCGATGTTGGTGATGGCTTTGCAATTGACGAGTCCTATGCCTATTTTGCTGGCTCTTGGGGTCGCGTTAACTTCGGTGGCGAAGACGGGGCTGCTTATCTCTTGCAAGTTGCTGCTCCTTCGGCTGATGACAACATTGACGGTATCCGTCAGTTCATCAACCCTTCGGCAACCATTGGTTCAGTTGATTATGCCAACGACTTCGCTGGTGCTGGCGACAAACTCACCTACTTGACCCCAGTTTTCTCTGGTTTCCAAGCTGGTTTGTCTTATGCTCCTGAAGCAACCGACTCTTCCCGCTCCACAACCGGTAACGCTGGTGATGCAGGCGTGAGTGACCAATCTGACGTATGGGAATTGGCCGTTCGTTATGAAGGTCAAGTTAGCAATGTTGGCGTGATCGCTGGTGCTGGTTATACCGCAGCAGACCTCGAAACCGCAGCAGCTGGCGACGACGACTTCCAAGAGTGGAATGTTGGCGTTGACCTCGACATCGGTGCCTTTGGTGTTGGTGCTATCTACACCGAAAACAACAATGGCGATGATACAGAAGATGAAAACGACACATGGGTTCTGGGTGTTGACTACACCACTGGCCCATTCAAAGTCGGTGCATCTTACTTGAACAATGACGAAGATCTCGGAACCGATACCGAAACTGATCGTTTTGCCGTTGGCGTAGGTTACACCTATGGTCCTGGCATGACCTTCCGTGGGTCTGTTGGTTACCTTGACCAAGACGTTGCTGGTGCTTCTGATGAAGATGCAACCACCGTTACCGTTGGGACGCAAATCAACTTCTAATTTTGGTTAGAAGAAAATCATTCAAAAAGGGCTGCCCCGTGCAGCCCTTTTTTTATGCTGGCTTTGTTTCTTGCATCAACCAGACGACTCCGCCCATGCCAAGTGCTCCCCCAACGATGTTGCCCAGCGTGGACCACGCGAGATTATGAGCCGCTCCGGTAAGAGGAAAAGAGGAATCCGCCATAAAGGCAATAGCAAAGACCCCCATATTCGCAATTGAGTGTTCAAACCCCAGATACAGGAAAATAAAAACGATCAGGATAATAGCAGCCAACCGCGCAATATCTTCTTTGAGATGCAGATTAACCCAAACAGCCAAACAGACAACCCAGTTTGCCAGAAACCCTTTGAAGAAAATTTCGTTCGCGGGCATTTCTATTTTATGCCGCGCCCCTGCCATAAGCGCATGGTTTGGCGCGAGATCAACGAGCCCTGCTCCCCACAACAGCAGAGCGATAAGGATGGCCCCTGCAAAATTTCCTATCCAGCACACGCTCCATAGACGCAGTGCATCTGACCATCTGGTTTTTTTCATCAAAGACGATACCGCAAGGTAGAAATTATTACTGGTGAACAATTCAGTTCCCGTAAACACAATCGTGCTAAGCCCCACCCCGAAAAACAGCGAAGATATCAACCTCCCCAGCGGGGCCCCCTCAAAGCTTTCCCGCATGGTCCAGAATACCACTCCAACAATGGTTAGATATGCCCCTGCCTGCAAGGAAGACAGGCTGTAGCGAAGGAAACTGCGGTTCAGAAAATCAAGTTTTTTGGTTGCGCTGGTGAGTGCTTTTGCAAAAGGGTCCGTGTCCATCGTCTTTCATGTCCTCAAATAGCTTTTGCCCTGTTCCATAGAGGATTCTTCCGAAAAAAACCAGATGAAGCAGGTTTTGTTATTGCTATATTTTTTCTTTTTCCAAGATTCCTTGAAATTTTCTCGATTTTCAGGTTTCTATTAGAGACCTTCTTAATAAAAACTTCTGCCCAACGAGGATACGATGCTCGATTCTTCTCTTTCTCCCCTTCCTGAGCCCTTGCCTTTGGTGGAGCTGACCCTTCCTGATGGATCGGTACGTTCCGTTCCGGCAGGAACAACTGGATTTGAAGTTGCAGAATCTATTGCCAAGTCACTAGCCAAAGCCGCCGTGGCTATTCGTCTTAATGGGGAGTTAGTAGATTTATCTTTGCCTCTTGTCCAAGACGCAAAATTTGAAATCGTCAAGCGCGAAGACCCTGCCGCGTTAGAGCTGATCCGTCACGATTGCGCCCACATCATGGCCGAGGCTGTTCAGAAATTGTTTCCCGGGACACAGGTCACGATCGGGCCGGTCATTGAAAACGGATTTTACTACGATTTTTATCGGGAAGCTCCCTTCACCACCGAAGACTTAACCGCCATTGAATCTGAAATGCGGCGTATCGTCGAACGTGGAGACCCCTTTATTCGTGAGGTCTGGCCTCGCCAAAAAGCCATTGAATTTTTTAAGGCAAAGGGAGAGTTGTTCAAAGTTGAACTGATTGAATCTCTTCCTGACGGCCAAGATATTAAAATCTATCGTCAAGGGGACTGGATGGATTTGTGTCGCGGGCCACACATGGCAACGACTAAGCAAATCGGAACAGCTTTCAAATTGATGAAGGTTGCCGGAGCGTATTGGCGAGGGGATTCAACCCGCCCTCAACTGACCCGTATTTACGGCACGGCGTGGCACAATGAGGAGGACCTTAAAGCCCACCTGACGCAAATCGAAGAAGCTGAAAAACGCGACCACCGTAAACTGGGCCGCGAAATGGATCTGTTTCACTTGCAAGATGAAGCCCAAGGTTCGGTTTTTTGGCATCCTAAGGGATATAAAATTTGGTTGGAACTGGAAGGGTATATTCGCCGCCGTCTTCGCGATAACGGCTATATCGAAGTCAAAACCCCCCAGTTGATGGACAAACGTTTTTGGGAAGCTTCAGGACACTGGGACAAGTACCGCGATGGTATGTTTATCGTGCCGGACGAAATCCCTAGCCTAGAAGAAGGAAAACCGGTTCTATCCAACAAAGCTTTTGACCATTTGATGGCTCTCAAGCCCATGAATTGCCCTGCTCATATTCAAATCTTCAAACAAGGTATCAAATCCTACCGCGACCTGCCTATCCGCATGGCCGAATTTGGATGCTGTCACCGCAACGAACCACATGGGGCCCTTCATGGCCTGATGCGCGTACGTCAATTCACCCAAGATGATGCCCATATATTTTGCCGAGAGGATCAAATCTTCGGAGAAGCGAAAGCTTTCGTAGATTTATTCTTCGCCATTTATAAAGATTTTGGCTTTGAAAACATCAGCATCAAACTTGCCACTCGTCCCGCTGTGCGCGTTGGAACAGACGAGCAATGGGACCGCGCCGAAAAAGCTCTAGCCTCCGCACTTGAGCAGCTTGGAATCCCCTATACGCTTGCCGAAGGGGACGGAGCATTCTACGGACCTAAATATGAATTTCATATGAAAGACGCCATCGGTCGGTCATGGACCTGTGCAACGCTGCAACTCGATTACAACTTACCCGAACGGTTAGACGCTAATTATATCGGCGAAGACGGAGCCCGCCACCGTCCGGTGATGCTGCACCGTGCGATTCTTGGATCGATTGAACGGTTCATCGGGATCTTGATTGAGAACTACGCGGGAAAACTTCCCCAATGGCTCGCTCCGATTCAAGCCGTCGTTGCCACTATTACCAGCGAAGCTGACACCTATGCACAAGAGGTTTTCGAGAAGTTAAAACAGGCAGGGCTACGCGTTGAGCTTGATACACGCAACGAGAAAATCAACCTGAAGGTTCGGGAGCATTCTCTCGCAAAAGTGGCTACGCTTTTTGTCGTGGGTGCGCGGGAATCTGCCGAAAGAACCGTGGCTATTCGACGCCTTGGGTCAGATGGGCAAGAAATCGTTAAGTTGGAAGAAGCAATAGAATCTCTTGCAAAGACGTGCAAACCTCCTTATTAATCTTTGAGGTATAATATATAGTCGTAACAACCAGAGGAGTTTACCATCCGTAAGCCTGTTTCTGGGGTCCCCCGCCGTGAGCGCGATGATGATGGACCCCGCGTAAATGATCAAATTCGCCTTGATCGGGTTCGTCTCATTGATCAAAATGGCCAAATGATTGGAGTTGTCAGTATCCGCGAAGCGTTGCGGATGGCCGAGGAGGCAGCTCTTGATTTGGTTGAGATTTCTCCGAACGCAGA
>JAEUKO010000061.1:0-10944 GCA_016794285.1 Alphaproteobacteria bacterium
CTTTCAGGAGACAAATTGGTACAGAATTTATTCTATGCCAACCCTGATGTGCTCGCAAAACCATTTGTCGATTTTGTTCGTGGGGACCCTATGGGGGAAAGGCAAACCAAGCTTTTGACGGACATTTTTAACCCAGCTATCCTTCTGCGGGATGCTGTAGAGTGCTACCCTCCAGAGTCCTACGATCAGAAGGTATGGGGATTGAAGAGAGCCGCAGCGGGGATAGACAATCTTCGCACGGAGAGAGGTTTGGGCCATATAGTGCGGCTGGTGCTTGACTCTGTTGCATTTAAAAAAGACGCAGACAAGCAATACAAAACCCTTTTTCCTTCCTGACAGATCAGGGTCTTTGCAGCGTCATGATAATCTGGCTTTCCAGCGAATGCCCGATGAGGTCGTTGGCGTGCGATCCCAAAAGATAGAGGGGGACACGGTTCCGGCTGACCACTTCAACGCCTGTCGTTGTGCTGTTTTGTGGGGTTAGGAAAATGCCAATATAACCAGTGTCGGTCACGTCTTCGGTTATTTTCCGGCTCCTCTGACACAGAATTGCCCCAGATTGCGGATCAATCGAAAGAATCTTGAGACCAATCGTGGGCAGAACCACAGGGGCCTTATCAAGCAAAGCCTGTTGAGATAGGGGGACCAGCGAGCTGACACCACTGCCGCGTGCGTTTTGGACGTCAATCGGAGTGTTTTGGCAGGAGGTAAGGAAAAGCAGGGGGAGGATGAGGGCCGTAGCTAAAAATGAACGCACGATGAAATTTCCTTTCCTTGATTCGATCGATAAACCCAAAGTTATTTATACAACGGTCATCCCCGACAAGGGAAGCTAAGCTGACCGCAGATCGGGGATCCAGTGCAAGAGTGAGGCAAAGCCTCACAAGACTCTGGATCCCGTTCGTGCCAGCGTTTCCCTAAAGAAGCGCGCCAACGGGATGACGGACAGGTTAGCCTAGCAAAAATCAGGCCAAAAAAAGCCCCGGATTGCTCCGGGGCTAAGTTCTACCTCATCAGGAGAGAATCCTGAAACTTGTGACAGATTAAGCTGTTTTTTCTTCGTCGGCTTTTCCTTCGTCGGCTCTCGCCACGCCGGTGCTGAGAAAGCTCCCAAAGCGTTTTTCGAATTTGGACAATTGGCCCTTTTCTGTAATTTTAGCAACGCCGCCTTTCCACGCCGGGTGAGACAGACAGTCAATGTCAAGTTTCATGACATCGCCAGCTTTTCCCCACGTGGTGCGGGTTTTGTATTCGGTCTTATCGGTCATCACGATGGTAACTTCGTGGTAATCTGGGTGAATTTTGGCTTTCATAACCATGTACTCCTGAATCTTTTTTCTTGAGCAAGCCTTATAGCAGGGCAGGGGGCTAAAAGGCAAGCAGTTATTTCAACTTTTTTTGTTAGTAGAAACAATAGGTTAAGGTGCTTTCGCTTGCGATTTTCCCGCGCAGCGCAAATCGGCGCAGGCTTCGCTCAGCCGCTCTACCATACCTTTCTCACCCGCCCGCAGCCATGTACGAGGATCATATTCCTTTTTATAGGGTTTTCCGCTCTCTGGATCGATCTGGTAAGCGAAGGCATTTGGACTCGCCTTGACGAAATCTCCCACTGGTTTGGCGAAGGCAAACTGGGTGTCGGTATCGATGTTCATTTTGAAAACGCCATAGCTAAGGGCTTCGAGAATTTGACCTTTGTCCGAACCCGATCCACCATGAAAAACAAGATCAAGTGGATTTTCGCCAAGGCCTTTTTCTTTCTGAACCAAGACTTGAGAGTTTTTCAAAATTTCAGGGCGCAGTTTCACATTGCCCGGGGCATAAACGCCGTGGACATTTCCAAACGAAGCGGCAACCGAAAAATTGCCAATCGGGGAGAGCGCGTTATAGGCTTTGAGAACATCTTCGGGTTGGGTGTAAAGGCGGGCATTGTCAATGTCATCGGATCCTACGCCATCTTCTTCCCCGCCTGTGCAACCCAGTTCAATTTCAATGCTCATATCAATGGCTGACATCCTTTTCAGGAGACGAGCGCATTCGGCAATATTTTCATCCAAGGGCTCTTCGGAAAGGTCAATCATATGCGAGGTGAATAATGGGCGGCCATGAAGTTTGAAATACTCTTCCCCATGATTCAACATGGCCTCAACCCACGGCACTAATTTTTTATTGGCGTGGTCTGTGTGCAGAACAACGCAGACCCCATAATGTTTTGCCAAGAGGTGGACGTGATGCGCCGCGGCAACGGCTCCCATGACTTTGGCTTGGAAACTGTCGGGGAATCCTTTGCCTGCATAAAATTCGGCTCCGCCATTTGAAAGCTGAATGATGATGTCGGATTTATTTTTGGCGGCGGCTTCCAGAACGGCGTTGACCGAATTGGTGCCAATCACGTTCACGGCAGGCAGAGCATACCCGCCTTCTTTGCAGGCTTTGACGAGAGAGAGATAATTTTTTCCGGTCACAACACCAGCAGGGAGGGAGGACGACGACATCAATCAAATTCCTTTACGAGGGGGACAAAAACAAAAGCCAGCATAAGGACTGCTGGCTTTCGAGGCAATAGGAGCCAGGCAGAAAAACTACTTCGGCGCAGAAATTTCTGGCCCTCTTTCTGCAGAACGGTCCCTAGATGCCGCACGGAAATCAGAGGTCACAACAGCCGGACCAGCAAAAGAAACAGCCAGAAGCCTCGCGAGTTCGCGTGATGCAGCGTCTGTCACTTCGTAGATCGTAGGCTTACCCATCTGATCCTGCCTTTGTTATCAAACCTTGTTCTATCAAACTATCCAACGCCCGAGCGTTGGTTGTCGTGGGGCCGTCGTAAGAGCGGGCAAAAAGCTCATGCTTTGACGGGGCCCCAAGATCGGCCGCCGTGGCGAGCAACTTGGCATCGCGAAAACTCGGCTTCTGATCTTTGAATATTGTTATAAGCCCTTCGAGGAAATCTTGCAACTTTTTATGAGAAGAATCGAAGTAATCTAGAGCTAAATCCAAGTTTTTCTTGGAATATCCACAAGTTAGCATGTGGATAACCCGTCCATCCTGTTGGCCAGGCTGCCGCATCAAACACCCATGATCCGTCAACCACTCAATATCACGGTTGAGAGCAGATTTATGGAGTTTCAAGCGGTCCATGACCTCGGCTTGGGTTGTTCCCGGGTGTTGGTCAATATCCACCAAAATTGCGCCCCGCCGGAGCGTACAGCTTGGGTCACCCCCCAGTGCATCCACCAAATGGTCCAAAACCAGCCCCATTTGTTGAATATGGCTGGCGCTGGCCTGATTATGCGCGGTTTTTAGCCCTTTTTCGACCATGCTTCCCGCTTCCTTCTGACGGGATCCCGTTCATTATATCTCATAAACGTAAATGTTTGGGATAGACCCCCAAAAACAACCCCCGACTTTTAAGGGCGGGGGCTTATGCGGACTCTATCAACCCTGTTTATAAAGTGAGACCAGACGCGTTGATGTACTCAATGCCATCAGCAAAACTGAACGCCGATGCAATTACTATCTCTTTGGCGCAGCAGGCACTGTGTGTTGCGCACGAATACAGACATCTGCGTATGAGTTAGGGGTAGCTAACTCTGCGTGAGCGCAATTCTGCTTTGAAGGTGTAGCCACGCCTGTGTCAGAAGGAACGACTTTACCATTTCCATCGACTGCTACAAAACTCGCTGGCTTTCCTGCATCTATAGCCCCCATAGAGCCGTTCATACGACAGCCCCCTGCGGATTCAACCTCAAAAGTTCTTGTCAATTCACCCTCAACAGCAATCGTACATTTATTCATAAAACCCCCTAAAATACTTTGTTATAATACAATCTTTGTTATTATGAATAACAAAGATTGACAAATCTTTAAGATCAAACTTAGGCATTCCATACCCAAGATTGCGTGCAGAAGATTTGCCCGTCCGGAATGACGGGGGAGGTTTTTAGATGGGCCCTTGAAAAGGATTGATGAGAAACGATGCGGGAGTTTAATACCCCACTTTGTTCATCAAAACAGCGGTGTCCAGCATCCGGTTCGAGAAGCCCCATTCATTATCGTACCACGACATGATGCGAACCATCGTGCCGTCAATGACTTTGGTTCCTGCTATTGAGAAAATCGAAGAACGGGCATCATGGTTGAAGTCGCTGGAGACCAATTCGTCTTCGTAATAACCGAGAATGCCTTTCAGTTCATTGTCCGCAGCCGATTTAACAGCGGCGTTGATTTCCTCAACCGTTGTGGCTCGTTTGGCAACGAATTTCAAATCGACCAGCGAGACATTCGGAGTTGGAACGCGGATAGCCACACCATCCAGTTTTCCTTTGAGGTTGGGCAAAACTTTGCCAACGGCTTTGGCCGCCCCTGTGGAGGTTGGAATCATATTCAGCGCAGCAGAGCGGGCGCGGTGCAGGTCTTTGTGCATCGTGTCCACAATACGTTGATCGCCGGTATAGCTGTGGATCGTGGTCATGAAACCGTGTTCAAGGCCCACGGCCTTATCAATGGCATAGGCCACAGGAGCAAGGCAGTTGGTGGTACACGAAGCATTCGAAACAATGCGGTGATCCTTGGTCAGTTTGTCCGAGTTCACGCCATATACAACGGTGATGTCTTCGTCGGTGGCAGGAGCAGAGATGAGAACTTTTTTTGCGCCGCCTTGGAAGTGCAACTCAGCTTTGGCCCGTTCGGTGAAGACACCGGAGCATTCGAGAATAATATCGGCTCCAACTTCTTTCCAAGGGATTTGGGCAGGGTCTTTGATTTGAAAAGCTTTGACCCGTTTTCCGGCGATGATAATGCCGTCGGTTCCGTCAGGAGCCACGTCAAAATTTGAACGGCCATGAACCGAGTCATATTTGAGAAGATGGGCGTTGGTTTTCACATCGGCCAAGTCGTTGATGGCAACCAGTTCAATATCTGTGCGGCCTGATTCATACAAAGCGCGGCAAACCAGACGGCCAATCCGTCCAAACCCGTTAATAGCAACTTTTGTAGTCATGATTTTAGTCTCCTTCAAATTTTGAACGCAAAATACGCAAGATGTTTAATCCCAAGTGAAAATTTTATCCAGACAAAACTCTGAGCGATTCAGGGTCTTACACCCTTTTTGTGACGGCCTCAACCACAGCCTCGGCGGTGATGCCAAAGTGTTTGTAGAGAACGTCAGCCGGAGCAGATTCCCCAAAGCTTTTCATACCGATAAACTCTCCATTTGTTCCGATAAGCTCATCCCAGCCTTGGCGGACAGCGGCTTCTACCGCGATTTTGATGGCCGAGGAAGGGCCAAGAACGGAGTCGCGGTAGGCGGCACTTTGGGCGCGGAAAAGTTCAAAGGATGGAACAGAGACAACCTGAGAAGGGATGCCTTTTTCTTTGAGAAGAGTTTGGGCTTTCATGGCGATTTCAATTTCAGAGCCCGTGGCGAACAAGACGGCCTTTGGCGCACCTTCCGCAAGGGAAAGGATATAGGCTCCGCGAGAGGATTGATGATCGTTATCAAGGCGGAAAGTGGGAATGTTCTGACGGCTTAAAACCAAAACCGAAGGGCCAGAGGTATTGCCAAGGGCTTCCTTCCAGCATTCAGCTGTTTCAATTCCGTCACAAGGGCGGAAGACTTTGAGGTTTGGGATGCAGCGCAAAGCAGCGAGATGTTCAATCGGTTGATGGGTAGGGCCATCTTCGCCGAGACCAATCGAGTCATGAGTCATGACATAGATTACGCGCAGCTTCATCAAGGCGGCCAGTCGAATGGCGGGGCGGCAATAATCGGTGAAGCTGAGGAATGTTCCACCATAGGGGATAAAACCGCCATGCAAGGCCAAGCCATTCATGATGGTACACATAGCGAACTCGCGCACGCCGTAATGGATATATTGTCCTTTATATCCGTTTGCGGCAGAGACAACTTCAAGACCTTTCACTTTGGTATTGTTGGAAGGAGTAAGGTCTGCCGAGCCGCCGATCAGTTGGGGTAATTGAGGAACCAGAGCTTCCAGAATTTTTCCAGACGTGGCACGGGTCGCCATTTTGGGACGGTCTTGAAGAAAAGCTTGACCCACCTGATTGAGAATATGGACAGCGACATCTGAAACATCGGGGTCCAGAGATTTTTCAAACGCAGCTTTTTGTGACGAAGCTGCCAAGCGTTTTGACCATGCATGACTCTCAAGCTGGCCTCGTGTTCCAACACTTCGCCATTCGTGAAGAATCTCGGTGGGAATTTCAAAAGGGGCATGGGGCCAATTGAGGTTCACTCGCGCCGCTGCGGTTTCTTCCGCTCCAAGGGGGGAACCGTGAACGCCCGAAGTACCTTGCTTATTCGGAGCCCCAAAGCCAATCTTTGTGCGGCACGCGATTAAAACCGGACGGTCGCTTTTCTTGGCTTCGCTTAAGGCTGTATCAATGGCGGCGGGGTCATGCCCATCAATACGCTGCGTTTTCCATCCATAAGACTCAAACCTTTTCAAGGTGTCTTCGGTGAAGGAAAGAGATGTCGGGCCATCAATCGAGATTTGGTTGTCATCGTACAAAACAATCAATTTGGACAGTTTTAAGTGTCCGGCGAGGGAACAGGCTTCATGGCTGATTCCTTCCATTAAATCGCCGTCGCCGCACATGACGTAGGTGGTGTGATTGACGAGATCTGTTCCAAAGCGGGCATTTTGCATCCGCTCGGCGAGGGCAAACCCTACAGCGGTTGCAATCCCTTGACCCAAGGGGCCAGTGGTCATTTCAATTCCAACGTCTTGCATCACTTCGGGGTGGCCCGGGGTGATAGAGTGAAGCTGACGGAAGTTTTTAATCTCCTCGATTGTCATGCGGTCATATCCGGTCAGATAGGCCAGAGCATAAAGCAGCATAGACCCATGACCACCCGAAAGGATGAAGCGGTCACGATCTGGCCAAAGCGGGTTTTTAGGGTCGAATTTCAAATGCTTCTGAAAGAGGACGGTCGCCACATCGGCCATGCCCATTGGCATTCCCGGGTGGCCTGAATTGGCCTTGTCCACGGCATCGGCGGCCAGAAACCGTATGGCATTGGCCATAAGGGAGCAGGAGGGCTTGGGGGAAAGGGCTGGATTCTGGGCGGCAACAGCGGTCATGAAAGGGGCTCTCCTTAAGGCAAATTTTCTGTGATTTGTCCGTACAATGCCCCTCCGCGCCGCAGAGGTCAAGATAGTTTTCCCCAAAGGGTTATGATGGGGCTCTGTCGCCGAGTGTAGTCGGGGCAGAGGCTGGTCCTTCGGGGAGACGTTGCTGCTGCGCCAATTGCTGTTGAAGATGTGCGATGAAGGGTTCTTGAATGAGGCTCAGAGCGGCCTGAAATCTAATTTTCTTGATATCATCCCTCTCATCATTAATTAGTCGTTTCAAGGTTTCGATCGGTTTTTGAGTGTTGCCTGGCAATGTCCAGTCCATCTTCGGGTGAGAGGCAAAACGCTTTATTGTATTCAAGAAGAATTCATCGCTAGATTGCCAGTAAGCTGCCTCAGAAAGAGGAGTTTTCCCCTTTCTGTCTTGGTTATTTACGTCAGCCCCCTTCTCAAGAAAAAATTGGATAAGCGAGGCTCTGCCCTGAAAGCTTGCCGCCTTAGACAAGGGGGTGTCGCCATCACTATCTCGGACGTCAAGGCGAGCTCCCTTGTCCAAAAGAATCTCAGCCGTCTCTTTTGCTAAGGGGTTGTCTACCCGGGTACTATAGGACACTAGATGCAGAGCCGTTATATTGTCGTCCTCGCTGCAAATATCAATGGGGATACCTGCCTCCAAAACCTTGTCAAGGGGGAGAGCTTGGGCATAATCATCAGAGTTTCGAGCTCTATTTTTAGCCAGAGAATAAATAATTCCTGCCATGCTCCAGTTAGGAATATCTTCATGGGCAAAAGCCTCGTCGCTTTTCTCAGGTTGGTTTTTGCTGTGGCATTCTGTCAATGCCACCTGACGCATAAATTTGAAGAAAGCGGGCCTTTCCGCAGCCTCAAGTGTTAGATAAGTGGTCCAATGCCGGGTTGGGAGTTCGGTTTCTCCTGCGGCGGTTCCAAAGGCTGTGACTGCGTTGCTCATTTGACCATTTTCCTCTCGAATTTTATTTTACCGATAATTGCAGCTTTTCTTCAATATGTCAATAGCGGTTGTCAGGCCCATCACAGTTCAGCTCATAACCTTTGACACCCAAAAGGGCTGAAGAGGGCTCTTGATTCTGTTCCCACTCGTATTATTATCACCCGTGAGCGGCATATTTTGTCGATTCTCCCTTTTTTCAAAGGCCCAATCTCAAATATGCGGCGTGGTTCCAGATGTTTGTTTCTGGGCTTGTTTTCAATTTGCTTTTAGATTTGAGAAAGGAAAAAATCATGAGCATTATTCCTTGGAAAAGTGGTCCTTCTGTTCCCGTCAACCGCATAGGGGAGGGGCGGGGGATGAGTCTCTCTTCCCTTCAAGATGAGATGAATCGTCTTTTTGAGGATTTTTTTGGTCCCGGGGGGAGGATTCCTACCTTCTTTGATGAAAGCAGGCCGACGGCCCTTTCTTCTCCGGCAGTCGATATTTCTGAAACAGAGAAGGGATACAAGATAAAAGCCGAACTTCCCGGGATGGGGCCTGAGAATGTTGAAATCACCTGCGGAGACGGGTATCTTGTTATCAAAGGGGAAAAGAAGTGCGAGAGCGAAGAAAAGAATGAAAACTTCATTCGCCGCGAGTCTTCCTACGGATCTTTCCATCGGAGCCTTTCTCTTCCTGAGATTGCCGATGCCGGAGCGGCGGAGGCTTGCTTCAAGAACGGGGTTCTAACCATCACTGTTCCCAAAAAAGAGGCCGCTCTTAAAAAGGAAAAGAAAATCACCATTAAATCGGCGGCCTGATTGGTTTTTCTTACCCCCCTCTCCCTGTGGGAGGGGGGTAATCTGTCAGCACCCCTTGATTTTCCTTAAAAATTGGGCTAGCCAGTGCCAAGGCCGTTTCCCTTAGTGTCCATCCAGAAAGTTTCAAATATGTGACGAAAATGGCGGATTTCCGAGAACCGTAGCGGAACGTACTCAGGGTACTTGAGCAACGGAAGCTCAGGAAACCACCATTTGTAGTCCGTAGGTGAAAACTTTATAGATGGACACTAGGATGTGGGTATAAGTTTTATTGATATATTGACCCTTTCTTGTTTGCCTTGATAGATTGGAAATTGACTGCGTAGAGGAAATACCTGAATTGAGTGGGAGGGTAGGCCGTGGCCATCGAAAATATCTATGAACATTTAGGGTATTTGGGCTCTCAGATTGACCAACTGGAACAGGCTTTGGTGCAGCAGGAACTTGCTCATAAACAGGCACTTGCCCAAGCTCAGGCCGAGCAGAAAGCCAAGCTGATGCCCACAGGGAAGGCGGCGTCTAGCCAGAATGACCTGTTCGGCGGTTGGACAACCGGAGCTGAAAAAGCCGCTAACGACAAAAAACAAAGAGAAAATGCTTTGATCTTGGCAGGGAAGCTGGATTCGACAATCGATAAGGTGCAGCGCATTCTGCGCGAAGCAGGGGCCTAAAGGTAGGGGATTTAATATGGCGGAAGTGAATCTTGTAATTGATGGCCGGACCTATGGCATTGCCTGTGACGATGGGCAGGAGCGGCGCGTGCAGCAGCTTGGGGCCTATATTGACACACGGATCAAGGAAATAGGAGCCTCTCTCGGAAGTGGCAACAAGTCACAGCTTATGGTCCTGACGGCTTTGCATTTGGCGGATGAAATTTTCGAATCTCGCGAACATCTGCAGAAAGTTACAACGGCTAACCAGCAGCTTTCAAGCGAACCAAAACAGATTTTCTATCAAGGGCTTTCTCCTCGGGATGAGCAGGAGTTGACAGTGGCGATTGGTCGAATGGCTGCTAAAGTCGAGAAAATGACCGAGCGCGCACAAAAAACCTGATTTTTCTTTGAAAATAGGCTATAGCTGCCAGCGGATACTGCTGGGTGCGTGATATGCTATTATCCCACTGACCGATACATTCTCGATTGGGAACTGTCCCTGCCGGAGCCGTGGTTTCGGACATATGGTGCCCACCTGACTAACAGGGTCATCGAGGATATTTCGCGTACACGGCCTGTGCGGTATCCACCTTTTCGTTTTTTTATGGGGCGGAAGACAGCGATCCTGTTGTATTTATGGTGCTGGTTGTGTTCATGCGATAAATTTCGGCAATTTCAGGGGCAGACAAGGCGCGATTGTAGATGCGGACATCGTCTATCTGTCCATCAAAATGCTGGGCAAAAGCAGGGTTGTTGATCAGTGGATAGGCCGCCATAATAGGCTGGGTGGAGGCATGAAGTACGGAGGGGATTGTTCCAAAAAACGCTCCATTCATCTGTACAGAATTTTTGAACGTTTTTAATTTATCTGTGTTGGCAACTCCTGCGCCGTTATAAACAAAGCCGATATTTGTCCACACTCCCGTTGTCAGAGCAAGGTCGCTGGTCACAAAGTAGTTGTTTCCGGCATCCCCATTCGCGGCGACAAAAAAGATAAAATTTGTTGCATCAGCATTGGCGGCCCGCATGCCCCATGAATTTTCTGCCCCTCCGTTTGTGTACTCCCATTTTGAAAGCACGGTTTGAGTTGTAATCAAGCTGTCAGGACGGATGCGCAGAAATACTGATAGTTCGTTGCCCGTGTCGCTTTCGTTGACGTCAACGCCTTGCACAGATTCACTGTCTGCAGGGTTGTTGAAGTCAAGGGCTCCAGAGGAGGGAGTTGGGCTGTTGATTAATGTGCCGTTATAACCGTTGCCTGAACGGTCTGTTGCTGTGCCGTTGTCGAACGTCCAGTGCATCACGAGGTCATCGTTAAGGGGGGTGCCTTGATAAAGGTCAGTGGTGAGGGGGCCTCCCGCTTGACCCCACCAGTTATTTTCTGCTGAAACCGTTGCGCCATCTGCCTCAAGAGCGAGGTCTTCGTGCGT
>JAEUKO010000062.1:0-10707 GCA_016794285.1 Alphaproteobacteria bacterium
CCCTGATGATCTGAGTCTCTTTGTTCTCAAACGCTTGCGCGTCGCCGCACCCGTAACTGACAAGTGAGATAGATCGAGGAAGAGAAGAAATTACCCCCTCAGAGAGAGCTAACGAGATAATCTTCTGGTCATTGTTCCAGTAATCGTTCCCTCCTGTTTTATGTGACGAGTCACTAATATGCCTATCCCACGCACGACCACCAGACAAAATTCTTCTTGCATCATAAGCTAGACCAGAAAAAGGATCGCTCAATTCCGTGTTCGATGGAATGTCAAAAAACAAGTGAGAGGTAAGAAGGCCCTCCTCACCGTCTTTTACAGTCCGAAGGAATGCACGAGAAAATTTTCTGTCATGCCGAAGCTGGTCGTCTGAAGACGCGGCACTTAGAACAACGGCACTGCGGCTCTCCTCAAGATCGTCACCCTCTTCCCACTCGGAACGCCGAGTGGAACCCTTTGTCGGCAATCTCTGCAGCACATTAAGCATCTTCCACACCTGATTCTTCTGACTTGTTAGCAGGCAGTGCAGAAAGTCCCCAAATTGCGCTGAACTGGTTTCTGTAAGCTTTAGCAATAGCTGGATATTCAAGAACGATTACAGTCGGCTCCACATCAAAAACAAGAATGGCAAGCTTTTCGCCGTAAACATAAAAGGGAACCGAAGAAAAAAATTCTTTCGGAATCCATCTATACTCGCTGTAATCAGAAGAAGCGATGTAATAATCGTCTCCTTCCTGAAGCAATATCTTGTATGTTACGCCGCTCAGTTGACGCATGCGGGAGACGTGAACCCTGACGTTTTCAGAGCCAAGCCACTTTTCAAACTTTCTCTCATCCACGTTGCTCACGATGACTTCTCCGGGATTCACAGAAAGCGTATCGTAGACATCCTGATAGAATTCCCAGAAAGCAGACCGACCCTTTAAGACTCTTATTTCCCCGCTCTTCTTCCGGATTCCGTCATTTGGCATGAACTCGATTCCGGCATCTTCGAACGCTTTTTGGACGGCCATCAGCGAGCTATCCCGCGGATTGGTCAATCCGTTTTCAATGCCTCCAACCGATGTTGGTGACAAACCAGTGCGTTCTGAAAGGTCGCCTTGTGACCAGTTCAGAATTCCGCGTGCCCCTCTGATTTGTGCCGTTGTAATCATCGTGTATCCAAAAATCCTTCTTTGAGGACTCTACTTTAATCCTTTGTTGTTATAGGAGCAAAAACTATTTCTGACAACAAAAATATGAAAAACTCCCCCAAATTTTTCTTTTGAACCGAAACAAAGGCCTATCCCGTTGATTATCTTATTATTTTTCAAGCCCCTCGCGGCGCAATAAGGCCGCTGGATCGGCATCGCGCCCTCTGAACCGCCGGTAAAGAATCGCCGGATGCTCGCCCCCGCCTTTTGACAGAACTTCGTTTTTGAGCCTTTGCGCTGTTTCCGTGTCATAGAGTCCTTTTTCGAGGAAAAGCTCGAATGCATCGGCTTCCAGCACCTCGGCCCATTTATAGGAGTAATATCCGGCGGAATATCCTCCCGCAAAAATATGGCTAAACGAAACGGAGGTTGCCCCTCCATAACGGGGGAAAAGAGCAATGTCTTTCATAATTTCGTCTTCAAACGCGATGACGCTCTCAATAGAGAGGGGGTCGCGGCTATGCCATTCCATATCTAGAATCGCGTGGCCCATCTGACGAAGCCCAGCCCAAGCTGACATAAAATTCTTGGCAGAGCGCATTTTTTCAATCAGCTCGGCGGGAATTTTTTCTCCGCTTTGATAATGGGCGGCAAAGCTGTTGAGCGTTTCAGATTCGTACAGCCAGTTCTCCTGAAGCTGTGAAGGAAGTTCAACAAAATCCCACATGACATTTGTTCCCGACAAAGAGGCATAGGTTCCCTGTGCGAGCAAGCCGTGGGTAGCGTGACCCATTTCGTGAAAAAGAGTCAACACCTCGTCATGGGTAAGCAAAGACGGCTTATCCTTGGTTGGTTTGGTAAAGTTGCAAACAATGGCAACCACCGGACGCTCGACCTTGCCGCGAAAGAGTCCTTGATCGCGATAACTGGTCATCCACGCCCCGGGTTTTTTGCCCGTGCGCGGATAGAAATCCGCATACAGCGTTCCAACAAAAGCCCCTGTCGTTTCATCACTCACATCATAGGCGGTCACATCTGAATGCCACGTTGGCAGATCGGGTGCAGGGGTAAATTTCAGTCCAAACAGCTTGCTGAAATGCGCGAAGGTTCCCTCAAGCACGGGCCCCAAAGGAAAGTAAGGCCGCGCATCTTCGCTGGAAAATTCAAATTTCCGGTGCTGGAGTTTTTCGCTGTAATAGCCAACATCCCACGGCCTCAGATCTTCGATCCCGTCTTCCTTGGCAATGGCTTTAATTTCAGCAAGGTCTTTGAGAGCCCCTTCGCGATAGCGGGTTTTCAGGTCACCAAGAAACGCCATGACATGACCCGTGTTCTCCGCCATTCTTCTCTCAAGGACAAAATCAGCATGGGTTTTGTATCCGAGAAGCTGGGCCCTTTGGTGACGCAGGCGAACAATCTTGAATACGTTACCCGTATTGTCAAATTCGTCATGATCGGCGCGGTGAGAAAAAGCCTTCCAGATTTTCTCGCGCAAATCGCGCCGACTCGAAAACGTCATGAACGGCCCAAAACTTGGATAATCAAGCGTGATAATCCATTTGTGATGCAACCCGCGTTCGTCGGCTTCATGACGAGCCATCTCAACTGCGCTCTCCGGCAAGCCTGCCAAATCGGATTCTTCATCAAGCACCAACTCAAATTGTTCGGAAGATTTCTTGACGTTGTTGGCGAAGACCGGACCAAGATTCGACATCTCTTCATTCAATTTCCGCAGGATTTGTTTCTGGTCTTCCGCCAGCAACGCTCCACCGCGCACGAAATTCTTATATGTATCTTCAAGCAAAGTTTTTTGCTCAGGGGTTAAATCTAAAACCTCTCTCTGGTCATGAACGGCCTTGACCCGTGCGAACAAATCAGGGTTCAAAATAATATCACTGCCAAAATTGGCCTGCACAGGTCCGATCTCTTCGGCGAGGGCCTGCAGTCCATCAGTCCCTGCTGCCGAGAGCTGGTTGTAAAAAATACTGGTTACACTACTCAGCAATTCTCCTGCCGTATCGAGGGCAACAATCGTGTTCTCGAAATTCGGCGGGGATGGGTTGGCAATAATGGATTCGATATTCGCCCGCGCTTCGGCAATGGCAGCATCGACAGCTGGCTTGAAATGCTCTTCTTTTATCAGATCGAAACGGGGAGCATGGTTACGCAGGGTTGAAAGAACCAAGAGGGGATTATCTGTCATAAGAAACCTTTGTTGACATAAGTGCGGAATTATGATTGTATTCATTCTATTGTAAGGTAGAAAATAGATAAAGTGTGGAGAATAAGATAGTGACAAAAGAAAACATCACCATAAAGGGCCTCACCGTTGCTTTTGCAGCAGTTGTAGGAATAGGAAGCCTTCCTTATGCCTGTGGCTACGCGCAGGCTAAATTCGCTCCGGAGGCGACAACGGCACATATTCCAACGCTAGAAGCGGATTGCCGCGCTTCCACAACCACTCATGAAAGACTAACTTGCGCCGCTTTGTTGAATGGAATCCAGCTTGCCCAAAACTGAATCTTGGGGCTACCTCTTAGCTTATGAGAGGTTCCCTTTCTCCTCCGTCATCCCGTGGGCGCGTCCACAGGACGCTGGCACAAACGGGATCCAGAATTTCGTGACTTATAGCTGATACTATAAACAGTGATAGACTGCCGTCATCCCGTTGGCGTGCCCCGCAGGGACACTAGCACAAACGGGATCCAGAATCTTGTGAGGCTTTTGCCTCACTCTTGCGCTGGATCCCCGATCTGCGGTCAGCTTCGCTTCCCTTGTCGGGGATGACGACACCTACGACTTTTACAACAGGTCTATAAAAAAGTCTCTGTCTATCTCTGTAGTTTTGGGGTCGGCCAGCGCGTCCTAATCCCGATAGTTTTGCTCATCAACCGAGGAGGATTTCTTTTCAACATCAAGGACGACTTTTTGTTGCGGCTCAGGTTTCGAAGCCGCCGCAGGCGCGGCAGGAAGAGCGGCCCCACTGGTTTCTGGAACTGGACGAGCCGCGGCCCGATTGGCAATCGGAACCGGATAGCCTTTGCGTTCTTTGACCACTTTGCGAATTTCGGCCCAGTCCAATTTTTCAACAGCGGGTCCGGCGACCCTCATAATGAAACTTAAATCCTGTTCCGACATTTGGTAATCGGGAACAGCCCCTTCCCTTTCCATCAAGGCCGCTTGCTCTTGGGTTGGGTGAACTTCGAGGAAGAGACGATCCCCAATCCAACCAGCTTTGATAGGCTGGTCAACCACGGTGACTTTTGCCCCGACAGGGACGAGATCATAAACGCGGGTAATGTCTTCTGGGAACATACGGATACATCCGCTACTGACACGCCGTCCGATTCCGTAAGGCTTGTTGGTTCCATGAATAGCAATGGTTTGAAAGCCAAGATACAAGGCATGGGTTCCCATTGGATTGTCCGGCCCGGGTGCTACAAACGGAGGAAGGGTTGGGTCTTCACGGCGCATCCGGTCTGTTGGAGTCCAAACCGGATCTTCTTTTTTCCGCATCACTTGGGTGACGCCCACGGGCGTTTTGAGTCCATCGCGCCCAATGCCAATAGGAAACGTCAAAGGCGGCTTATAGGGAGAGGTAAAAATAAACATCCGCATTTCTGCAAGATTAATCACCACGCTTTCATGCGGAGCATTGGGCAGCAAATGCATAGTTGGAATAACAACATGAGCCCCTGCCCCGGGAATCCAAGGGTCCAAAGACGGATTGGCCGCCCGCATTTCAACAAACCCGACATCATAATCACGGCCAATATGAACCAGCGTATCTTCGTAACGAGCCGTTACGCTTTTCATCTCGCCAACATAGTTTTCAGAGAAACGACTTTTCCCCGCGCTCAAAGCTGCCGAAGCCTCTGTCTTGGCTCCTTTGCTTGGCTTGGTGTCGCCCGACCCCACAGCCGCTTGAGCGGACAAGGAAAAGGCGGCCAAAAATGTCGCGGCCAGCAAGCTGCGTTTGAATGTTTTTCTCATTATGCAAATCCCCGACATTTGTCTCCCAAGCTTTTGTCTCATCGCCTCGAATGATACCCAATCTTTATAAATAAGAGATTTAGAAAAATATATAACCCAGACTCTACGGACGGTTTTTATCCAAGTTTGCCGCGACTTTGTCCATAAAGGCTTCGGTTGTCAAATAGTTTTGATCTTTTCCAACCAGCAAAGCCAAATCCTTGGTCATATCGCCTTGCTCCACCGTGGCAACACAGGCTTTTTCGAGCGCGGCAGCAAAGGCCACCAGCTCTGCATTTCCATCAAATTTTCCCCGATATTTGAGACCTTGCGTCCATGCAAAAATCGAAGCAATGGGGTTTGTTGAGGTTGGCTCTCCCTTTTGCCACAGGCGATAATGGCGGGTGACGGTTCCGTGAGCGGCTTCGGCCTCGACAATTTTTCCATCGGGTGTCAGCAAAACAGAGGTCATGAGTCCGAGCGAGCCGAATCCTTGGGCCACAACGTCTGATTGAACATCGCCGTCATAGTTCTTGCACGCCCACAGCATTCCGCCGTTTGATTTGATGCAAAAAGCAACCATGTCGTCAATCAAGCGGTGTTCGTACCATAATTTTTGCGCTTCGAACTTGGCCTTAAAGTCTTTTTCATAGACGCTGGCAAAAATTTCAATGAAGCGTCCGTCATAGGCCTTGAGAATCGTATTCTTCGTGGAAAGGTATAATGGATAGTTACGATCCAGAGCGTAATTGAAACAAGCCCGCGCAAACCCTTCGATGGACTCATCGACATTATACATCCCGAGAGCGACACCAGAGCTTTTGAAATCATAAACTTCGTGAACTTCCGCCGGCCCGCCATCGGCTGGTTCATAGGTCAAGGTCAACCGCCCGGGACCCGGAACCTTGAAATCGGTTGCTTTATATTGATCGCCAAAGGCATGACGACCAATGACAATGGGCGCGGTCCACCCGGGAACATATTTGGGAATGTTCCGGCAGAGAATAGGCTCCCGAAAGACGGTTCCATCCAATACGTTACGGATCGTACCGTTTGGGGACTTCCACATTTTCTTGAGGCCAAACTCTTTGACCCGCGCTTCGTCTGGCGTGATGGTCGCGCATTTAACGCCGACTCCATACTGGCGGATGGCCTCTGCGGCCGCCACGGTGACCTTATCGTCTGTGGCATCGCGATTCTGGATAGAAAGGTCAAAATATTTGAGATCAATATCAAGAAAAGGGAGAATATAGCGTTCCTTGATCCATGCCCAGATGATACGGGTCATTTCGTCGCCGTCAATTTCAACAACGGGTGTCTCAACTTTAATTTTTGCCATAGTCATTCCCTTCTGCCCCAAAATATCTCAGTCCCGCCAGAGTATAACAAAACCGCGCTCATCAAAAGAGACAGATCCTGATAACGCTCAAAAAAAACTTTCCTTCTCTGGGAAGAGGATTATGCTGCCTCTACCTAATTTTTTGGAGATTTTGCCGATGAAAAACCTTTGCTTACTTCTGAGCCTTATGCTTTTAACCTCTTGTTGTTGCCTGCAAAACAAGGGGGGAGATTGCCGCTCTCCACAAGTTGTTGCCACAGTTGAGGGGATGACGTGCGAGATGTGCGCCTCGACCATTACGGCAGCCCTCAAACAAAATCCGAATGTGAAGAACGTAAAAGTCGATGTGGCCGGAAAGACCGTCACGATTGACCTTGTCTCTGGAAAAACGCTAGACAAAGCGGAAACCGAGCGGATCATCAAAAAAGCGGGCTACACCCAAACCGGATTCAAATCCGTCTGCCGATAGGCATTTCTTGCTCTTCCCCGTCACCCCCGCTTCAGGCGGGGGTCTGGCCTGTTGAGGGTTTATCTATAGCCACATACCGCAAAACACTTGACATAAACTCAAACCCTCTGCTACTCCTGTTCCCATATCCACCCCCAAGATAGGAACGAGAGTAGTAAAATGACTGCAGCAGCAACGAGCGAATTTTCGGCAGCATCCGGCACAACTGAAAAGCCCCAGCACTGGCTGGATCAAGTCACGCTGGAAGGAGACGCGAAACATGCGTTTCTTGCGAGAACTCTAAAAGAACTTCACCCAGATGATTTCTTAGACTGGATGAATTCGAACAAAAAAGAGGGAGGAGAACCCCAAACTTGGGAATCTGCCGCACGGAATGTCGGGAACTGGGAAATTATTGCTCTGATGCGCGAAAAATTATTTGGCGATGAAAATAAAAATAACCTGCCAGAATTTTTGATGTCGGGAATTAGCCTAGATCTCCAAGATCAGAGCTTCAGACAGACGCTGTTAATGGGCGAATGTAGCGGTTCAGGGAAGGCTAAATCGGATAAAGGGTACAGAGCAGAAAGATTGGCAGAAGCGCTCGGCTACTACTGGGTATCTATTGATCCAAGCCTTCGAGACAGCGATGGTGAGACAATCTATACGCTGGCGGCCAAGAACCAACAGATAGAAATACTTGGGATGGTCCTAACTCCCCTCAACGGAAGCGGCCTTAGAAACAACAGAGGAGAGTCTCCTTTGGGTTTATTAGTGGCCAGGGCCCCTGATTGCTTTGGTCTTTATCTCCCTACTGAAGATCCAAGTCTGTGGGAGAACGTATTTTCCAATCTAATTAATCATCACGATTTTGCCGGAATGCCGAAAAAAGAATATGACGATATATCGGAGGCCCTCGAACGTCGCGCCAAAAACTGTTTTGTATACTCCGAGGCCCCTAAGGGGTACGGGCCTATGTACTTAAAAACACTGGCTGCTTTTAACCACGCAAACGACCAATACCACCGAGAAGAAACCGCACAACTTAAGGCACAACTCGCAGCGGCGCAGGAAGAATTAGGAAAAAAACCAGAGCTTGCGGCTCTTCTCCGCCGCCAGCCCTAACCCATCTGCCCCCCCCTGTCATCCCCGCCCCCCCTTGTCATCCCAGCGAAAGCTGGGATCCAGTATTCAAACGCATAAGGGGTCCGGTATTTCTGGATTCCAGCTTTCGCTGGAATGACGAGGAAAGGGGGGCTTTTCATGTTCCCCTAAATCTACTATGAATGGGGCCATTAGAAAAACCTCGGAGAAGCAAGTAAATGTCGGATATTCTGCGCGAAGTTGATGAAGCCATGCGGGTCGAGAAAATGACTCGGCTATGGGCAGAACACGGAAATACGGTTATTGCCGCGATTGTGGCCCTTATTCTGGGAACAGCCCTCAGTTCGGGGTGGAATGCATGGCAACACCATCAACATCTGCAAAGCACTTCGGCTCTTTTAGATAGTTTGCAAACCGACTCGCCTCTTGCCTCTCTTGAAACTCTGGGCAAGGCGGAAAAAGGAAACGCCAAGGCTTTTTCTTTGCTGGCGGCGGCGGCGATTGCTCTTGATGAAAAATCTCCCGACAAAGCGATTGCCCTTTATAAAACCCTCGCGGCAGATAGCAGCGTGAGTTCTGTTTTTCGTCACTTGGCCCTTGTCCAAAAAGTAGCCATTGAGCTTGACGGGAAGACGGAGACTTCTTCTGCGCAAATGCTGGCCGACCTTGCCCCGATTATCAAAGATAAAACATCCCCGTGGCAAGCCCGCGCTCTTTTGCTTTCGGCTCTCGTCAAGGCTCATAAAAATAAGGACAATAGCGGAGCCATTGCCGACCTTGAAACATTAAGCGCAATTCCGAACCTTTCGCCTACCGTGAAAGAACAGGCCCTCGCTCTGCGTCAAGTTTACAAATTAGAGGGGGCCAAATGATGTTTCGTTTTGTCTCTCCGGCTCTGGCTTTTGTTGTTTTGGGAAGCGTGAGCCTTTCGGGGTGTTCATGGTTTGACTTTGGTAAAGACGACAAACCCCCTTTGGCGGGAACTCGTATTTCGGTTCTTGAGCTGCAGAAAAATCAAGGGGTTGCGCCCACCAAACCCACCAGCCCTCTGGTTATTCCGGCGGCGTGGAGCAATGAATACTGGCCTCAATCAGGCGGGTATCCGAACCATTCCTTGCAGAATCTTGCGCTCTCTCCTGAACCTCTCTCGAAAAAATGGAGTGCCAGCATTGGCGCGGGAAGCAGCGACACGCTGCCTTTGACCGCACAACCGGTTGTTTTTGACGGACTGATTTATACACTCGACACCAAATCGCAAGTCAGCGCGTTCGACATTAAAACTGGACAAAAACTCTGGCAGAATGACATCCGCCCCAAGGGGGAAGATGAACAAGTGATTGGCGGCGGTCTGGCTTCCTCTGGAAGTATCCTTTATGCGACCAACGGCTATAATGAACTCTTGGCCATAAACCCCAAAGCGGGCGGAATTTTCTGGAGGAAGAAACTTCCCTCCCCATCTCGAGCTGCCCCAACTGTTCTTGATGACCGCGTCTTTGTTTTGACTCTTGATAACCGCCTTCTTGCTTTGAATGCGGCGGATGGGGCTTTGCTCTGGGACTATCAAGGCTTGAGTGAGACAGCCGGACTTGTCGGCGCGGCCAGTCCAGCGGCCAGTCAGGAAATTGTCATCTCGCCAATGTCCTCAGGGGAACTGATTGCTTTGCGGGTCCAAAACGGATCGGTTGCATGGGGGGATAATCTCTCTCCGGCTGTCAAAGTTGGTGGACTGTCCGCCTTGCCGGATATTCGCGCTTTGCCGGTCATTGATAAAGGACTGGTCATTGCGATCAGCTATGGCGGAAAAATTGTGGCCATTGATGAACGGACCGGAAGCCGTGTCTGGCAAAAAGATATCGGCAGTGCCTCGGCTCCGTGGGTTGCTGGCAACCAGATTTTTCTCATCTCTTCCAATGATGAATTGGTGGCGATGAATCGTGAAACCGGAGACTTGTTATGGGTTAACCCCCTGTCTGGATATACGAAAGATAAGGAAAACCACAACGCCCTACTCTGGAATGGTCCGGTGCTGGCTGGGGGACGTTTGATCCTCAGTGCGCCAGAAGGAAATATTCTTGAGATCGACCCTCAAAACGGGGCCCTCCTTCGTCAATTGGCAACAGGCCATTCTATCGCTGTTCCTCCGGTTGTCGCTGCGAAAACACTCTTCCTATTACAAACCAACGGAACGCTTTCCGCCTATCAATAGAAAAGGATCCTCACAATGCTAACCCTTGCGATTGTGGGGCGACCCAATGTCGGAAAATCAACTCTTTTCAACCGCTTGATCCGGCGGCAAATGGCCATTGTTGACGATACCCCGGGGGTGACTCGTGACTGGAGGGAGTCCGAAGGGCAAATTCTCGACCGCAAAATCAATGTCATTGACACAGCGGGACTTGAGGAAAAATTCGACAATTCTTTAGAAGCCAGAATGCGCCGCCAGACCGAAACCGCCTTGGTTCGTGCCGATGTTATTTTGTTTGTGGTGGATGGCAAGGCGGGCCTGACTCCACTTGATGAACATTTTGCCAAGTGGCTGCGCAAACAGAAAAAACCGGTTATCTTGATTGTCAATAAATGCGAAAAAGATGAGGTTGCGGATAATGCAAGGGTAGAGGCTTACGGGCTTGGCCTTGGCGAACCTGTGACCATGTCGTCCGCGCATGGTATCGGCATGGATAGCCTTTATGAAGCCCTGACCGCCTATGTCC
>JAEUKO010000063.1:0-10352 GCA_016794285.1 Alphaproteobacteria bacterium
TGATCCCGTGATTGAATTGATATGTCATCCCGTTGGCGCGTCCGCAGGACGCTGGCACGAACGGGATCCAGTATCTCGTGCAGCGTCGCTGCACTCAATATGCCGGATCCCCGATCAGCTTCGCTTTCCTTGTCGGGGATGTATAAATAATTTGGGGATCAACTATAAATGCGGGGCACGCAATGACAACCAACCGAAAAAAAGCAAAAATTTTTCTATTGGACGACTCTGCCACGTCCGCATCAGCCCTTGACCGACTTCTCCAAAAAACCGGACAACCGTTTGAAATTATTCACTCTCCACGATGCGGGGTTCTAATTTCTCGTATTAAAAAACTGAACCGAGAAGAACTCCCCGCATCCTTCCTCCTCGACTCCTACGGAGAAGACGGCTTGCGTGCAGCAGAGGCCCTGATCCAGCATTACCAAGACCTTTCCGCCCCTCTCCCGTTTATCTGTTTCACCTCTAGTTTCGCAGATGTTTCCTCTAATGTATGTCAGAAGCTGTTGAAGAAACAATCGGGCCTTCGCGTTAACTTTACTGAAATTTCCCCCTCTACAAAGGAAGTTGAACTGATCTCAGCCCTTCTTGAAAAACGGACTCCTCGCGTCCTCCCCTGCTGCTATGGCCTGCGTGAAGTTCTCAATCTTGAATTTGGCTTGAACCTTCCCCTCACTGTTGACGAGTCTTTGTATGCACGGGAGTATCGAGACCTGAGACTGGGCAAAGATCAAACCCCCACCACTCTCCCTCAACTTTTACAATGGCTGCATCAACAGCACAACTTGCCAACACAAGCGTTATACCCGGTCGCAACAGAACTTCTCCGCCGATTTACGCAAGAACAACGGGGCGAGGCTTCTCTCCTTCCCCCCTCTTTGTTTTTTGGACCGAAAGGCAACAAAATCGACTTTCATTGCGCGGTTGGAAGACCCGCCTATGGACCCGTTGTGTTCTCTTTGGAAGACATTGAGCCAGACACAGCAAAGCCCATTTTGGTCTTGCCTGATTACCCCAGCGGTGGAGTTTTATCCGGTTATTTCAATCTCCTTGCGGGGGTTGTTGTGGTAAACCCTGAAATCGCCGACCATGTGGAATACACCCTCAGAGAAAATCGCCTGAACGGGCTTCTGGGCTGCGCTTCCTCTTCTCCTTTTTTTGAAGGGAACTCTGTCCAATTGGGAGAACACACACTTCGAAAGGGAGATTGGATTCACTTACGCAGCCCCCTAGATGCAGAACCTTCTGCGCACCTCTCGCGTGATGATTTAGACGTTCTGAGCCGCATCTCAAGCAAGCTGCAAGATATATGGCACCAGCAATCCCTTCCTGTTTTCGCAGCAAATGAAAGCGGGCGGCCGCACGATTCTTACGGGTTTCCTTATCCGGTGGGATTGTTCCGCAGCGAAGCTCTTGCCAGCGAATCTCCAGAACAAATGAGACTCATCGCAAAAATAATCCAAGGGCAAGCAACCCCAGAGGATACAAAAAAACTCGGCGATTCCCTATTTTACGATTATAAATCCCTAGCTTCTGCCAGTACTTCACACTCAAAACCATTCTGCTTCCGCTTGTTTGATTTTCGTATACAGGATCATTTTCCCCGTGACCTGCATCCCACCCTTGCCCGCGAAGGTGTTTGTCAAGGTGATGAAGCCTTGGCAAAATACCCCCAACTTTACGCCCTCCAACTTAACTCTCTTGTTTCAGGTTTTTGTCAAGAAATCGATGCCAAATATATGTACGGCCAAGAAGAGGATGATTTTGCTTCTCCCCTGTTGGATGTCATGATGCCATCTCTTCGTACGATCAAAGGTGTTGAGACCTTCATCAAAATGGTTGAAGGGACCGCGAAAGATCAATGGATTAGTCGCGACAACGATTACAGAGTTGGGGTCATGCTGGAACAAAGAGAACTCTGCGAAGACATTGAAAGAGTTGCTCCTTTGGTTGATTTTATCAAAATCGGCAGTAACGATTTAACCGCCTCCGTTCTTGGAATATCACGCGGCGATACGAAAGCTCGAAGTGACTACCGCGCTGTGCATGGCTTTGACCCCTTCTACCACCCCGCACCGGAAATTTTTGATGAGGTTCTTCCCCTTGCAATTGAGAAGGCCCTAAAAGCAAACCCACAAATTGAAATAGGCCTTTGCGGGGACCATGCTCAAGACCCCCGTCTTGTTGCCAAACTTTTCGCTCTTGGCGTGAAAACCTTCTCCGTCTCCCCGACGGGTGGAAACCTGCCTTTACTTACCCCTCTCGCTTATCTTGAAGTTTCCAGAAACTGGCGATCCCCCTGTTGATGAATTTCCACTCCCTCTTCACAAAGAGGGGGATTGGGGGCAAACTGACCTTCATTTTCTCACTTTACCGGAGGTCAGGTTGTGGCTCTGAAAATTGCTATTCTCAAAGAGACTGCCGAGTCTGAAAAACGCGTGGCTACCACGCCTGAAATCGTCAAACGCTACGTTGCCAAAGGTTTGGACGTTCTGGTTGAATCGGGCGCGGGCGTGCCTGCCTCGTTCATGGACAGCGACTATGAATCCGCCGGAGCCAAAATTGTTAAAACATCAGCCGATGCCACAAAATCGGCTGATATTGTCTTGTGCGTTCAGTCTCCCTCTTCCCTTAAAACCAAAGAGGGAGCCATCTTGATTGGGTTGCTCTCTCCCTACAATGCAGCAGAAAGACTGGCGGGATACGCCAAAGAAAATCTGGTCAGCATGGCGATGGAACTTGTCCCCCGCACAACACGGGCGCAGGCGATGGATGTTCTCTCGTCTCAATCTAACTTGGCTGGATACAAATCGGTTCTTGATGCCGCCGCCTATTTCACCCGTGCTTTTCCCATGATGATGACCGCCGCCGGAACAATTCCTCCCGCCCGTGTCTTTGTCATGGGCGCAGGGGTTGCGGGCCTCCAAGCCATTGCAACAGCGCGCCGCCTTGGTGCAATTGTCAGTGCCACCGATGTTCGTGCTGCTGCCAAAGAACAGGTGCAATCTCTCGGAGCCACGTTTGTTATGGTGGAAAGTGACGAGATGAAACAAGCCGAAACCTCAGGCGGCTATGCCAAGGAAATGTCGGAGGATTTCAAACAGAAACAAGCCAAACTGGTGGCCGATACCCTCATTCGTCAAGACATTGTGATTACCACCGCTCAAATCCCGGGGAAAAAAGCCCCCACCTTGATAACGGACGAGATGGTCCATTCGATGAAGCAAGGATCAGTGATTGTGGACCTTGCCGTTGAGCAAGGCGGCAACTGCACGCTTTCCAAAATGGGCGAAGTCGTGGATGTGAACGGGGTTAAAATTCTGGGGTTTTGCAATGTCCCTTCGCGCCTTGCCACTGATGCCTCGGCTCTTTATGCGCGCAACTTGTTTAATTTTGTTGGCCTGCTGCTTGATAAGGAGGGAAAACTCGCTGTCAATCTTGATGACGACATTTTGAAGGCCTCCACTCTCACCAAAGACGGCCAAATTATTCATCCAAACTTTCAAGCAACGTGATAGAGGTTTTTCATGTCGGACCCACAAACTCTTTTGAACGATCAAGCCGCACAACTTTCCACTTTGGCTCAGCAGATTTCCACCCAAGCAGACAGGCTGGCCGCCGATGTGGCCGCCTATAGCTTTTCCGCTGGAGGACAAGGCGGGTCTTTCCTGATGATGGGCCTGACTATTTTTGTTCTGGCCTGTTTTGTCGGGTACTATGTTGTCTGGCGCGTTACGCCTGCGCTTCACTCGCCTTTAATGGCGATTACCAACGCTATTTCCTCGGTGATTATTGTCGGAGCCTTGATTGCGGCGGGTCCGATGGATCTGACTTTCTCGAAATGGATGGGGTTCGGTGCGGTTGTTCTGGCCTCCGTCAATATTTTCGGCGGGTTCATTGTCACGCGCCGGATGCTGCAAATGTTTAAGAGGAAAGGATGATCCCTTTGTCCTTCCCGCGCAGGCGGGGATCCGGTTAGAGGAAAAAATGAATGAAAAAAGGTTTTACGTTTATATACTGGCGAAAGGAAGAAACAGCACATTCTATGTTGGCGTGACCTCCGATTTGATAAAACGCATATCAGAACACAAAAGCGACATAAACTGTGCGTTCACAACGCAGTATGGTGTAAAAACTTTAGTCTATTTCGAAGAACACGCAGAAGCCGAATCTGCTATTCTTCGTGAAAAACGTCTAAAAAAATGGAACCGTGTTTGGAAAATGAGATTGATAGAAGAAAAAAACCCGAACTGGAGAGACTTATATGAAGACCTTCTTTGACCGGATGTCCGCCTACGCGGACATGACGGGAAGTAGCAATAATTTGTCCTACCCCCTTCGTCATCCCCGCGCAGGCGGGGATCCGGTTGGTAACCAGCTTTATTTAGAGGCACACAAAATGAAAAAAATTATAAAATCCGGATGTCTTTTTTTAGCTTTTGTCTCTCTGGCTTTGAGCTCTCTTCCTGCGCGTGCAGCAGAAAATGGAGCGACTTTTGACCGCGTGATGGAAACCAATACAATCAAATGCGGTTATATTGTCTATCCCCCTCAGCTCTCAAAAGATCCAAACACAGGGAAACTTTCCGGTCTTGCCTATGACCTGATGGAACGCATGGGACACGATCTTAATCTCAAAATCGAATGGACAGAGGAGGTTGGCGGCGGTACATGGATAGAAGGCATAAAAACCAATCGGTATGATGTCTTGTGCAATACGGCTTGGGCGACAACCGTTCGTGCCCCCCATGTATTGGCGAGTATCCCTGCTTTTTTTACAGCCGTTAACGCCTATGCCCGCAAAAACGACCACCGTTTTGATAACAAAATCAGCTCGGCGAACTCTCCTGATGTCAAGATTGCCACCATAGATGGGGCAACTTCTGCAGCCATTGCGGCGGATACCTTTCCGCTGGCACAAAAAATTTCTCTCCCTGACCTTACTGACTTTTCTCAACTGCTCTTAGAAGTCAGCACAGGAAAAGCCGATATAACATTTTCTGAAGCGGCGCAGTTTAACGATTTTGACGAGAAGAACCCGAACCTTCTTCGTAACATAACAGTTAAAGAGCCCGTGCGTCTGGTCCAGAACACTTTCTTTGTGGCCGGAGACGAGCAACGATTAATTTCAATGCTCAATTTGGCTCTGCAAAACCTGCATAATAGCGGGTTTGTAGATCAGGTATTGGATAAATATGAATCACGTCCCGGAACATGGTTCCGCGTTGCAAAATCTTATGAAACTAGAAAGTAGGACAAAAATTGGAAACCTTCGCTCCCCTTCTCTATTTGATTTCCGCCGTCTTGTTTATTTTGTCGCTGCGCGGACTCTCCCATCCCGAAACAGCCCGCCAAGGCCTTAACTTTGGCATGACTGGCATGGGGATTGCGATTCTGACCACCCTTATGACTCCGGCTGTTTCATCTTACGGATTGATTATTGCGGGAATCGTCATAGGGGGAAGCATTGGAACAGTGACAGCCGTCAAAATTAAAATGACCGCCTTGCCCCAACTGGTTGCCGCTTTCCACTCTCTTGTCGGCCTTGCTGCCGTGTGCGTGGCTGTAGCAGCCTTCACCAACCCCGAAGCCTATAACATTGGCTCAAGCGGCAATATCCACCTAACCAGCTTGATCGAAATGGCTTTGGGTGTCGCAATTGGCGCGATTACCTTCACCGGATCAATTATCGCATGGGGCAAATTGCAAGGCGTTATTTCAGGGAAACCCCTTAGCTTCCCGGGACAGCATTTTGTCAATGCAGGATTAGGACTTGCCGTTCTTTTGCTTGTTTTTCTGCTCTGCCTGACCGAAAGTACCAGTGTTTTTTGGGCGATTATTTTTATCTCCTTCCTGCTGGGTATTCTCCTGATTGTTCCCATTGGGGGCGCGGATATGCCGGTTATCGTTTCCATGCTCAATTCCTATTCGGGATGGGCGGCGGCGGGTATCGGTTTTACCCTGCAAAACCCTTTGCTGATTATCACGGGGGCTTTGGTCGGGGCATCGGGAGCCATTCTCTCCTATATCATGTGCAAGGGCATGAATCGCTCGTTTCTCTCCGTTGTTTTGGGCGGTTTTGGCGGAGAACAGTCAACGGCCTCGGCCTATTCCAGCGGCGATAAAGCCGCCAAGATCGGCTCAGCCGAAGATGCGGCCTTCATCATGAAAAACGCCGCCCGTGTTATTATTGTCCCGGGCTATGGCATGGCAGTGGCCCAAGCCCAGCACGTTGTGCGTGAAATGGCCGACACACTCAAAGCCCATGGCGTTGATGTCAAATATGCCATTCACCCTGTGGCGGGACGGATGCCCGGGCATATGAACGTCTTACTCGCCGAAGCCAATGTTCCTTATGACGAAGTTTTTGAACTGGAGAACATCAACCGCGACTTTGCCCAAGCGGACGTGGCCTTTGTGATTGGAGCGAATGACATTACCAACCCCGCCGCCCGCAATGATGCCTCGTCTCCCATTTACGGGATGCCGATTCTGGACGTTGAAAACGCCAAGACCGTTTTGTTTGTGAAACGATCCATGGGGTCGGGCTATGCTGGGATTGATAACCCGCTTTTCTTTGCCGACAATACGCTCATGCTGCTTGGCGACGCCAAGAAAATGTCCGAAGACATTGTCAAGGCTATGGAATAGTCAGGAATATGGCGCTTCCCCAATAGGTAACCCCCGCTTTATAGGCGGGGGTCTGGTTAATCAAAGCAAACAGAGTTTACTGTGTTTTGGCTTTTTCTGCGGCTTGAGCTTTCATTTCTTTAAGTTTTTCTGCGCGGGCTTCCATGGATTTCTTGCGAAACGCCATCACTTCGTCCTGACTAACAAAACCATCCTGATCGGTATCCATCATTTTGTGACGCGCCAAAGAATCGGCTTCCAGCTCAGCTTTGGTCAGGGTTTTGCTTTTGTCGGAGTCGAGCTCCGCAAAGCGGCCTTTCATCATTTTTTGTGCTTGCTTGATCTGTTCTTCGCTTGGTTTCTTGCCCTTGGGGCCAACCAAAGTCATATGTGCTAAAAACTCATCCAAAGAGACCTTTTCGTCTTTGCTTTTGTCAAAATTGGCGAACTGAAGATCTGCCGAAGCCTTGGCTTCGTCTAAGCTCACTTTTCCATCTTCGTTGCTATCCACCGAGGCCCGTTTGACCGGAGCGGGTTTTGTCACACTGACTGCCGGAGCCGATTTGCTCTCGCTGCTTTTATCTTGGGCATAAACAACGGCCGCCATTGATGCCGTCACAGCCACGATTGCCACCGCACCCAAAAGTTTCTTTCTCATTTTTGATCCTCGTTTTCTGATTTCGTTGTTTTTCTTAGTCCGATTGGACCAAAAAGAAAATCCCTATTTTTTAGGGGCAATATCAAGATAGACGCGATCCCCTGAGCCTTTTCCGGCCGCCAAACGCGCCGTTGAGAGGACGGTTGCCTCCTTCTTGAGCTGCAAGACAAGCCGGGAACCCGTCTTGTCGCTCTCGGCTTTATAGGAAGCCACCAGAGGAGATTGGGTCAAACTTGCCGATTTTTGGGCTGCCCATCCGGCATCTGGAACCTCAATCACCAAAATTTTTTCATTATTATCAAGGTCATAATTGAGCCGTGCGGGGGAATTGGTATCAAGCACGATCCGTGTCACACCGCCATTTTTCTCGCCAACGCGCATATTCCGAACCGTCAGTTTATGCGAATCCGGCTTGGTTGTCACAGGGGCAGAAGGAGCAGACTCCGCTTTTGGCGGAAGTGGACGGAAAACTGGCTTGGGAACATAATTGCGCTTAATTGCTGCTGCGTGGTCCGGTTGGACTGGCTCCACAGATTTCTTGGCTGGCGGCAAGGTGGAAGAAGCCGGAGAATTTGTCTTAAGAGGCATCTCTGCCTTTTGCTCAGGTTTTTCTTTGCCCTCAGCCAAAGGCGAAATCGCATAGTCCCGATCAATCCGGTCAAGTTCCAAAGACAAAGCTTTGAAATTCCGCTCCATCGCATCGACCTTGCGCAAGAGTGGACGCGAGTTTGCCACTTCAGATTGAACACCAATCATATTCTTTTCGAGAGCCAAAACTCGTTCTTCCAGCGGAGAAATTCCACTCTCCGGCATCGCCGTTGCCGCCACTTGTTCAACAGCTGGTGCGGGAACAGGAACAACGGGCAGTGCCGCCTTATCTAAGACTTGAGGATCTTTATCGGCCTTGGACGGCACAGTGCAAGCCGAAAGACCCAAAACGGCCAAAGGCAATAAAAGAAAAGAACGATAGGATAAAGTCACACGGAACGACATGGGATAAAAACAATACCTTCACTTCCGCCAAGGTGAAGGCCGAATCATTCTGCGTCAACGTATCCGCCAAAAATCCCGAATGTTATCCACAGATCGCGGGGGTTTTCGAATGGGCCAACACCTTCTGATAGACCGCAAATGTCTTGCTCGCCATGGCAAGGAAGGTAAATTCGGCATCGTATTGTGCCCGTCCGGCTGCCCCCATCCGAAGTTGCAAATCCCGATCCGCGATCAGAACCCGCAAAGCGTGCAGCAAAGGATCATCTTGTCCAGCGGGAACGACAAAGCCAGTCACGCCATCTTGCACAGCCTCCCGAACACCGCCAACATCACTGGCAATGACGGGCAAGGCAGATCTCATAGCCTCTAGGATACTGCGCGGGAAGCCTTCCCAATTGGAAACCAACAGAAAAACATCGGCGCAATTATCAAGCAACTGCCCGACATCTCCGCGCTCTCCCATAAAATTGACGCGGTCAGTATATCCCATCCGGTCCACCATTTGGCGGAGGTGCAAATCATCACCAGACCCTACCAAATCAAGCGTCCAATCCAGATCAAGACAGCCCCACAAAACGCGCAAGAGTCGCTCATGATCTTTCTGGGGAGCCACACGCGCCACCATCATCAGGCGCACCGGCCCTTCCCGCTTGGCGCGCAAAGGCGCAGGATAGTTTGGCATCCCGTTATGAACAGCGGTCATTTTCTCTGCGGCAACAATATGGTAGCGCAAGGCAAGATCACGATCATACTGGCTGACTGTAATAACGTGGTTGCAGAAATACCCCGCAAATTTTTCAAGCCCCATGTAGAGTATTTTTTGCAGCAAAGGAATCCCTTTGGTGAAAGCCCAACCATGCGCGGTAAAGACAACGGGGATTCCACACGACCACGCGGCAAAGCGGCCAATCCATCCCGCTTTTGAGGAGTGGCAAGACAAAAGATCAGGGCGTTCGCTTTTCAAAACACGGCGCAATTCCAGAAAGGCTTTGACATCCTTGATCGGATCAATCGGGCGGCCCAGAAAGGGAATCTCGCGGTAATCAATTCCACTGGCCTGCACTTCGTCAGAAAAAACGCCCGCCCATCCCGAGAGAACCAGCGGCTGGTGTCCTTGGCCTTGCAGCCATATGGACAAATCACGCACATGAATTTGCGGCCCTCCGTATTCATCCATGCGCGTAACCAGATAGGCTATTTTCAAAGGTTTCATAGTTCCCCCGTTTGAGAATTCTGTTTGGTAGAAGGCGAAGAAAATAAAACTCTATGCAAACCAGCAAGTCCTGAAATCAACAAGGCAGGCCGCATGACCAGTGCCGTATGACCGACCCATAGAGCCACCCACAGCCACCCAAGAACGCCTTCGGGGATGCCAAGAGCTACACCGAAAAATCCGACAGCTCCCAATAAACCTCCCCATAACAGGATGAGGAACGTTGACTGGCCGACTGAGAAACCGGCATCCAGAAAGCGGTGGTGAAAATGCCGGCGATCGGGCATGAAGGGATGTTTTCCTTCGCGAATTCTTGTCACGAAAAGGCCAAAGGCATCAACAATCGGCAGGGCAATAATCCACGCCACAGAAACCGGCGCAACAACGGGTTCCGGCCCTTGGGAAATTCCCATGGCAAACCACGCAATGGTTAGTCCCAAAGCCATGCTTCCGGCATCCCCGAGAAACACACTGGCCTTTTTGTGAAAGGGGTGACGTAAATTATAGACAAGAAAGCCAACCAACCCGCCAGAAATAATTGCCATCGCGGTCAGGGGCTCCCGCCAATCCCCCAAAGCGCACGCCGCCATCAGCCAGCCCAGAATAATCAAGCCCTTTCCGGCGGCGAGCCCATCAATCCCGTCCATCATATTCATGGCATTGATGATATAAACGACACAAGCCACCGAGAACGGAATCGAAAACCACCCCAGCGTCATCTCACCAAAGCCGAGAAGATTTCCTAAATTTTCAAGCCGCACTTCTCCGCCCAGCACCATGATAAACGCGGCAAGAAAGTGAATGGAGAATTTGATTCGCGCATCCACTCCTCTTGCGTCATCGGCAATCCCCGCGAGA
>JAEUKO010000064.1:0-10244 GCA_016794285.1 Alphaproteobacteria bacterium
CTCCATTTATTTTTCATCATGATATGATCTCCCATAAATTTCTATTACCCCGCCCAAGTTACCGTAGGTGTCCGACGCCCACGCGCAAAAGCCACTTCTTCAAGATTAAATCCCCCTAGGAAAAAATGAGAAAAAAGAGGCAAGTAACTGTACCGAACCGTCACAATAATCATACCCTCCCCTGAAGGAGAGAGCCCCGATACGCTTTGAACAGCGTCATCATTGGGCGGCATATCAACCGTTTCCCGCCACAAGATAACCGGCTGCTGAGCGGCATCAAACTGCACACTAACCACATCAATCCCAAACCCATTCAAAGAATACGGTTCGAAGGCAAGTTTGGCTCCTTCGATAATGTCATTGATACCAGCCGTGTCCATAGTCCGGTTGCGCGAAACCAAATCAGCGGCAATCTGAGACGAGGTGATGGTTTTCTGAGACAAAGTAATCCCGTTACCAAGATCAAAAACCCCCATTAGCAAGGTCAGCATTGACGGCAGGAGCATGGCCGCTTCAATCAAAGCCGTTCCATCCTCGTTCTTAGTCCAAGACCGTACAGCGTGCGCTGTATAAAACCAATCAATCGCGATCATAGGTCATTCACCACTTGTTCAACATCGTAGGGCTCTGTCTCTAAAACCACGGTTGAGACGAGCAACTTGCTGTTATTCGGGCCATCCGCCAGCAAACGACCCACCAGCGGAGTTAACATAGGGTAACGATACACCGTACGTATTAATATAACGTCATCAACCCCCCCCGGATCAAACCCTTGCGCGAGAAGGTTTCCGTCATCATCAAATGTGGCGGGAAAACTGGCAAAGTCGGAGAAAGACCCCATCCGCACCACTTCGTACTGGATATTATCGCAGTTCAACAAAGCATTCGTTCTTTGGCAGAGCATATCACGGAACATTTGCTCAGGGTCCCCGTTCGTTTGCTGGACTTGTCCAGTACGGATCAAACGCGCAGCATCGTTGGTCGCCCCCAAAAGCGTATTGGTAGCCGCAAACATCAAAGAAAGCTCAATGATCCCAACCAAAAGAAATGTAAAAGGAGCCGCAACCAACGCAAACTCAACAGCGGTTGCCCCGTCCGTATTGCCTATCCAGTTTTTCATCCACCCAACCATTTTGTTTTTTATGTTTTTTTTTACTTATAATTGTCCCAAATCACGCCCATTTTGCGGGCATAAAAAAACATACCTAAACGGTATGCCCTTACCTTCCATAATCATACCTCCCTAAAACTAACTCTGTCTTAAGAAAGGGTAAAACTTGAAATGAATCTTATTTTATTCTTTAGATTCAATTGGGAAACCTGCCGGATCAAGCGGCAAATCTCCAGTCACCTCAAGCCCCCAACGAACCACCATGCCCTCTTGGAATTTTTGAATCTCTTCCAGCCGTTTTTTTCCCCGCTGAACCATAAACCCCGCAACCGTGTTGGTGACAGCCCACTCGATCATATACCCAATTCCCGCCGCTGCGTACATAACCACAATTGTTGTGGGATTAGACAAAATTTGCATGGCGTTTTCAAATTTATGCCCCTGTTCGACCAGTTTGAACCAGTACGGAAAACATCCAGCAAGATTCAAGAAACCAACTGTAAAAACCTTGGTTTGAGCTTTGCTACGATCAACGAGGCGAGCCCCAATTGTCGGCAACATCCCGATAAACAGCAAGATGGTTGTTGGTAAAAACACAACGGCCGTAACAAAGAAGATGACCAGCAATAGCTGCCCATGCCACCCGAGTTTTTTAGACTTTTTGGCCACTAGAAAGCCCCTCCACCAGAAGAAGAATATTTTATAATCAGAAACAGAAAGATAATGATACCGGCAATAACCCCAGAAACCAGAGATGCCATTTGCCGCCCTGTATCAAAGCCAAATTTCGGATCATGTTCCAGCGCATCTTCAAGATAAAAAAATTCCTTTTTAAGAGCCTGATATTGTTTCATTGCCTGAACAAAGTTCCGCATATCGGCCTGCAGAACCTGATAATTATCAAATAAAGATTCAATCTTGGACAAATCTCCCTTATCGCGAAGCTTCTGGAGTTGGTCCTTAACCTTCTTACGTTCTTCACGATCATGAAACCGATCAGCAAGAACCCCCAATTGTTCCGACACCCAAGCCGACACACCAGGCACAGCAGGAAGTTTTGCACGTTTCTGAATGCCCGCCAAAACACGAAGAGTTCCCGACGCCTGACGAAATTTCTCTTCCGCATTAAGGTCAGGAACATAAGGATCAATAATCGCCTTGTCCCGAACCGATAAGAAAGCGATGATATGTCGATCAAAAAATCCGTTTGGCCGATTTGGGGCATGAGAAATTTTCTCGAGTGCCATCAACAAATCTTCTGGTGTCCGTACATGATACTGTAAAAATTTTTCGCTCAAACACGGCGCATCAGGGGAAAGGTAGTACACGCAGCGTTCAAGCCCATAACCAACCACATTCTGACGAAGAAAGTTCCGGCACATTTCAACTCGGGTCACAATGTCTCCGCAGTCAATCCCGTGAAGCAGGGCATACTTGGCCCAAAAAGCAATCATGTTTCCCTGGAGCTGCTCAACATAGGGGGATAAATCCTTTTTCGTCAGAACAGCATTGACCAACATTCGGCCCAAAGCTTCAGGAAAAAACTTCAATCCACGATACATCAAGGGCAAAGTAGGCTTCAAAGCCAGAGCCACTTGCGCGGCCAAACGATCCGCATAAACCCCGCTTGTTCCTTGCTGTTTGGCGAGTTCTACGGCCTCTTCGAAACGAACTTCCGTCTCTTTATCCTGCAAAGATCTATTAAGCCAAAGGAAAAGATCTCCCCCTTCAATCAAAGGAACCGCAGCAGAAGGGTCTTGAGGAAGACTTATAGCCAAGGAGGGAGGACGTAAAAATTTTTGTGAAAGAAAATCAATAGGCCGCGAAGCTTTATTGGTTACCACCAAGCCTTGTTTGGGATTAACACGGCGACCATCCATCCAAACCAAAACATCATCAATTGTCCACCGCTGTGGAGCGTCATCATTCAACAACCCGCGTAACAGTTCCAGAATTGTCGCCGGAAGACGATCTTTGCTAATCAACGAAGCAAAACTGCCATGATCTATTTTATGAAGAATAATTTCCTCATCACTCAGCCCTTCCATCGGGTCATGCTGACGGACCAAAACAGCAAGGAGAACCCCGAAGGAATACATATCATCTTCAAAACTTCCTTGGCCACGACCAAGAGGAGAGGCTCCTCCCCGTTCAATTGTTTCGTACAAAACGGGCTGGAAATACCCGGGCGGCGAGGCTAACATCTCACCCAGCGTACATTTCTCAAGCCCATTTCCCTGTCCATCATACAAGTTCTGCAAACGAATACTGCCATGCACAAACCCAGAATCACGCAACCCCTTCAGCAAAGAGACTAAGTTCCGAACAGCGGTATTGATAACATAATCAACCTTCAACCCCAAACCCGCCCCATAGTCTGCTTGAGCAATCGGTTTTCCGAGCTTGTTTTCGTAAACAAAGACGAACCGTTCTTGATTTTCCAACGGCCAAAAAACCGTTCCAAAACCAACCAATTTCGGCAAAAAAGGTGTGTTGATCGCATGATATTTTACCGCCAGTTGCGGCTGAGGAACCAAGCCCCGCTCACAGATTAAAGCAAAGGATGGGGTTCCGTCCTTAGCTTTGGCCGAGAACGCCTTAAGCGTTCCTTGATCGAGATGCTCCAACCTTTGGTCCGGATAAATTTCCAACTCCCCCTTGAGAAAAACAGGAGCAATCCCCTTCCCTGCAGCGGGAGGGGATTCAGGTGCGGGGGCAGCCCCCCCTTCAGCAGGTTTTTCTGGCTCGGCCATATCTATTTTTCAGAGAGAAGCTCAAAAGAAATCAGTCGCGCTACTGCAGCCTAGATGAAGAATCTAGCTGCGAATCATAACTGTTTGCCGCGATAATGTAAATTGGCCTAGCTAAAGAAGGGGTCCTGAACCAAAATCGCGTCCTCCCGTTCAGGGCTAGTGGAGAGAATAGTCACCGGAGTTTCCACCAATTCCTCAAGCCGCTTGACGTATTTGACTGCTTCAGCGGGAAGTTGCCCCCAGCTCCGCGCTCCACGAGTGGTTTCAGACCAACCAGAGAAAGTTTCGTAAATCGGGACCACGCGGGCTTGGTCAATTTGTGAGGCCGGAAAATAGTCTAGAATCTTACCATCCAATTCATACCCAACGCAGACTTTGATTTCATCGAAGCCGTCTAAGACATCCAGCTTGGTCATTGCCAGCCCGTCAATACCTGCCAGCTTGGCTGCTTGACGAACCATAACCGCATCGAACCACCCACACCGCCGCTTGCGGCCCGTAACCGTTCCAAATTCGCGCCCACGTTGGCCTATTTTTTCGCCGACATCATTGATTTGCTCGGTTGGAAAGGGACCTGTTCCAACCCGCGTTGTATAGGCTTTACAAATACCAAGGACATAGTGAACAGCTTTCGGGCCAACCCCAGATCCAATCGATGCCTGTGCCGCAACCGTGTTAGAAGAAGTGACAAACGGATAGGTTCCGTGATCAACATCCAGCATCAAACCCTGCGCTCCTTCGAAGAGGATTTTTTTTCCGGCGTGACGCGCCTCATCTAAAATTTTCCAGATTGGTGCAGCATAGGGAAGAATTTTCGGCGCAACCGCCATGACATCGTCATATAAACCGTCAGAAGAAACCGTCTCTGCTCCAAGACCTCTGAGGAGAGCATTGTGGTAGATCAGCAAATGATCCAATTTTTCCCTGACCAATTCAGGGTGCCTCAAATCACACACCCGCAATCCACGCCGCGCCACTTTATCCTCATAGGCTGGGCCGATTCCTCTTCCCGTTGTTCCGATCATACCCTTGCCCCGCGCCGCTTCAAGAGCTGCATCCAAGGCTTTATGAACAGGAAGAATAAGATGGGCATTGTCAGCCAGCTTCAAAGACTCTGGACCAACAACCACACCTTTGGCTCGCACAGCTTCAATTTCATCAAGCAACGCCCACGGATTGACCACCACGCCATTCCCGATGATCGATAGTTTCCCGGAGCGCACTATTCCAGATGGCAACAAGCTCAGTTTGTATTCTACCCCATCAATAACCAAGGTATGTCCTGCATTATGGCCCCCTTGAAAACGCACCACAACGTCAGCGCGGCTAGAGAGCCAATCAACAATCTTCCCTTTTCCTTCATCACCCCATTGGGCTCCGATAACTGCTACATTGGCCATTGAATAAATTTCCCTGTTGTTGGTATTAGAAGTATAAGCTAGCTAACTGGCTACTTTTTCAATTGTTTGACACACATCCTCGACTACTTTTTCGACTAAGGTACAATCATCTCCTTCGGCCATCACACGGATAACGGGTTCCGTCCCCGAAGCCCGCACCAGCAGTCTCCCTCCGCCTGCTAAAGAAGCCTCTGCCGCGGCAATAACCTTTTTGACTTTTTCATCTTCAAGCGGTTTGAAACCTTTGACGAAATGGACATTTTTAAGAACCTGTGAAGCAGGCGTAAAGACGTTCAAAGCAACGCTCGCTTTTTCTCCCCTTTCCTTGATGATGGAAAGCACATGAAGAGCCGTAAGCAAGCCATCCCCCGTTGTTCCGAAGTCTGAGAGAATCATATGGCCTGACTGCTCTCCGCCAAGATTATATCCCCCTTCGCGCATTTTCTCGACAACATAGCGGTCCCCAACAGCGGTTCGAACCAGATCGACTCCGATGGTTTTCAGGTAGCGTTCAAGTCCCAGATTAGACATGACTGTGGCGACAACCGCTCCACCGCGCAAAGTCCCTTTTTCCTTCATGCTTCCTGCCAAAAGGCCAAGAAGTTGATCGCCATCAATCCGGCATCCTCTTTCATCAACCATGATGAGGCGATCCGCGTCACCATCTAGAGCAATTCCCAAATCCGCACCATGTTCCACCACGGATTTTTGAATCATCTCCGTTGATGTGGCTCCACATCCGTCATTGATATTTTTCCCGTTGGGGGATACGCCGATGGAAATCACATCTGCCTCTAGCTCCCACAAGGCTGCTGGAGCCGCCCGATACGCCGCACCGTTAGCGCAATCCACCACGATTTTCAGCCCTTCAAGAGTCTGACCTCTTGGGAAACTGGCTTTCACATACTCAATATACCGCCCCAAAGAATCATCTAGGCGGCTGGCCCTTCCCAGCTTGTCAGGAGAGGTCAGATTATCCATGAGATCAGGGCGATCCATCCATTCTTCAATCGCAAGCTCAAGGCTATCAGCGAGCTTGTATCCATCCGGACCAAAGAGCTTGATTCCATTATCTTGATAAGGGTTATGCGAGGCCGAAATGACCACCCCTATATCCGCCCGCAGAGAACGAGTCAAAACCGCAACAGCTGGAGTCGGCATGGGGCCCGTTAAAACAACATCCATTCCCATGGACAAAAACCCCGAGGCAAGAGCTTGTTCCAGAAAGTAACAAGACAACCGCGTGTCCTTCCCGATAACCACACGGCTCAGAGTATTTCCTACCCCTTCGCGTTTCAAAACGCGTGCCGTCGCCATTGCGACTCTAAGAGCAACTTCGGCGGTCATCGGATAGGTGTTCGCCCGCCCGCGAATACCATCAGTTCCAAAATATTTTCGTGTCATAAGACCAAGGTTTTAGGGGAGGCTCCCGCCGAAGTAAAAGGAAATCATTCCCCTTTCTATTATTTTTTAATATGTATAATATCTGACAATTCTGTCTCTTGGCTTTTTATGTTAGGATCTCCACCGGACTCTTCCAAAAGACCGCCAAAGGATCACCAACGCCATGCTGACTATCTATGCCCGTGAGGGAGGTTCCCTAACCTCTTGCATCATCGAACCAAACACACCGTTTCCAGAGAATCCTGTCTGGATTGATGTTTACGCCCCCACACCGGAAGAAGAGTCCCGTTTGCAGGAACAATTAAAAATCGACATCCCAACCGGAGAAGAAATCTGGAAAAATGATGTCCTCAGTCGCCTGCACAGTGAGGATGGGGTTTCTTATATGTATGCCTCAATTATCACGAAGATGGATACACCCTATCCCAAAACCAGCCCCATTACTTTTATTCTTGCCCCCGATTTTCTGGTGACCATTCGTAACATCAACCCAACCTCGTTCAAGAACTTTTCCACTCGCATCCTCCGTTCCCCTCAAACTTTCTTAAGCGGACCAGATGTTCTCGAAGGCCTCATGGAAGATGTGATTACCCGCGTTGCTCACAATTCCGAAGTCGTTGTCCAAGAGCTCGACTCTCTCTCCCATAAAATTTTTGGGTTGGACACCTCTTCCGAATTTCAAAAAAATCCGTCTTTAATCATGAAGGATACTCTGCGCAGCCTTGGAGCGTGCGCTGATCTTAACTCGCAGATTAACGAAAGTTTGCACAGCATTAGCCGCTTGCTCTCCTTTTTTCGTGAAACAAACGGTATCAATCAGACTCTCAAAGCCAAGATCAATATCTTAATCACCGATAGCAAGGCCTTAACCGAGCAAAGTGCCTTTCTCTCTGATAAAGTCACGTTTCAACTTGACGCCACGCTGGGCATGATTAACGTTGAACAAAATATGATTATCAAGATTTTTTCGGTCGTTGCGGTTTTCTTTCTGCCTCCAACTCTAGTTTCCAGTATCTACGGTATGAACTTCCACCATATGCCTGAACTAGAGTGGGAGATTGGCTATCCTGTTGCCATCTTCCTCATGCTATTATGCGCTGTTGGCCCTTTCATTTTCTTCCGCAAACGCGGGTGGTTGTAAAACAAGCCACCGCTCAATTTCTTATAGAAAAATCGGAAACTTTCCCCGTTTTGACATCAACTATTTTAATTTGGTGATGGTTGGTATCGGCCACGTAAGCAGAATTTCCTTGTACCCAGATCGATCCGGGCTCACTGAGCGTTCCTTCGGTCAGGGTTAAAGTTGAGATAGTTTTTGTACCCACGTCATAAATACGCAGTGCATTGTTGTAAGTATCTGCCACATAAACTTTTTGGTCACTGGCAAACAAACCTTGCGGGTGTTGCAACTGCGCCTCGGGATATTTTCCGTCCTTGTGTCCGAAATCAAATAACCCCGTTCCGATCAGTGTTTCTACCTTTCCGTTCCGCAGAACACGCAAGGCTGAGCTTTCAGCATCGACAAAGTAAATCACTCCCGCGCTGGTAATAGAAAGTCCGCTTGGTTGAGCCAATTCAGACTCTTTCGCTTCCCCATCTACAATGTCCTCACGTCCGTTCCCTGCCAAAAGAGTAAGCTTCTTTGTTGCATCATCATAAAGACCCAATTGGTGGGTTCCAGCCAAAGCGACGGCAAACTGGGTTTTTCGTTGGTCGGGAATAAAAGCAACATCCCACGGAGATGCCAAATCTATCTCCGCGCTGAACCTCCCCAAGATATTGTGTGTAACCCCTCGCTTGCCTGTTCCTACCAAGGTCGTCACTTGCCCCGTTTCAAGGTTGACCTCGCGCAAGGCGTGGTTTCCGGTATCAGCCACAATGATTCTCTTCCCAAGAGGTTCCATCCCGCGAGGATTGTTAAATTCTGCTGTTTTAATATCACCGTCCTTGAACCCACGCACGCCAGAACCAAGAATCGTTTTTATTTTCCCATCCGGCGCAACCACCAACAACCGATTGTGACCAGAATCAGCAATCAAAAAGTCATCGCCCATCGGTTTGATCCGCGAGGGAAACGACAAGATAGCTTGATTGGTATCCACGGCCACCAAAGACTCCAGAGAGTTTTTTGCCGTCACCAGATTAATGTTTTTCTGCACATCTTTTTCTATCTCATCCCGATGACCTTCGCCGGAATAGCGAGCCAATTCCTTGCCATCAGGACCCAAAAGCACCAACGTAGGCCACGCCCTCACCCCAAATGACTTCCAAATCGCAAAATCGGAATCGTTGACAACCGGATGTTTAAGACCAAATCTCTGGGCCGCAGCCAAGATGCGTTCACTTCCCTGCTCACCCTGAAACTTCGCCGAGTGCACACCGATAATGAGCAAAGACTCTCCGAATTTGTGTTCAAGATACTCTAGGTCAGGAATGACTTGCATACAGTTGATGCAACCATAGGTCCAAAAATCGACCAGAACCATTCGCCCTTTCATATCTTCTGCCGTTATGGGGCGGGTCACGTTCAACCACCCCCCGACTCCACCACTCGCAAGGCGGTCAAAACTGCTCGCCGCAAACGCCGCCGTTACAAATGAAAACATAAAGACCACCGCTGCAAGAAGCAGCCCTCCGCGAAAACCATTTTTCATCCTAGACCTCTTTGGAACCTTATCTAGCTCACTTTGTTCGCAAAAAAAGTAAAAAAACATAATAGTTTACATATGGCTTGTTCTTTGTTATATGCTTCTCTTCCAAATAAAGCTAGAGAGACAGAAAGACTTCCATGCCTCCCTCCCCGCCGTCCGTCAATTGGTCACACCAATTTGCTCTGGTTGCCTCTCCCTTCCAGCCCGCTTTAGAAAAAACGCCGCTTGAAACCTTTATTGAAGGATTGATCGCGGAAGACGAAGTTTCTTCCAAAGACTTACAAACTGCTTTCGATGCGTGCTTGAGTCAATTGGACAAAGGAAGCTATTACGGCTATCTGGCTTGTCAAATTTTGCAATACGCAGCAACAACTTGCTCCCTGTCAGACAACCAGATCAACCAGCTGAAGGAATATTTCACAAGAAATCTAACCTATGAATCAACGCGGGCAGGAGAAAGGTTATTTGGCGAACTCACGCGCAGCACCGCCGCAGGTTTTCTGCTTTTCATCAATGAAACTATACGAGCTCTCCCCCTTTTTCCTTCCACTAGACAAAACTCTGCGGATCAACATCTACCTGCACGCGAACCGTTGATGGAATTTTGAACGCCCCGAGCCACTCCCCCATCAGTTTCTGAAGATTGATATTTTTTTCGGCCTGAACCAACAGTCTTTGTCGGTACTTCCCACGAATACGGTACATTTGCGCAGGAGCCGGTCCCAAAATCCTAACTCCTTCTACCATCGGTGCCCCACGACCAATTTGTTCCGCCAGTTCCACTGTTTGCCTCTCATTGGCTCCAGAAACAATTACAGCAGCAAGACGCGAAAAGGGAGGCATATGAGCCCGCTGCCGCTCGGCACTCTCAGCGCGCAGAAATTGATCGCGGTCATCTTCAGCCAGCATCTGCATCACACGTTGC
>JAEUKO010000065.1:0-10206 GCA_016794285.1 Alphaproteobacteria bacterium
CAGGCGTGATGGTCCCCGAGTTACCGGAGTCAGGGTTGTTCCAACTTACCGTTTCGCCAACAGGAGCCGTATAAGCCCGCTGAGTTGCGCGGTCGGCATACGCACGGTCAGCAGCATCAAGAGATTTTCCAATTTCGCTCCCGACAAGAGTTCCAAGCAACGTTCCAATACCTACACCAACAAGCTGGCCTGAGCCCTTGCCAATTTTAGAACCCACAACCCCACCAAGGATTGCGCCACTCACGCCACCAATGGTTTGTTTGGTCCCCATACTAGCTCTTTCCTCTGGCGTACACGCCGCCACCGAAAGAGCTGCCATTACCATCAGGCTGAGAATTTTTTTATTCATAGTCGTCTTTCCTTTCAGATCGCCCCTTTCACCGTGAAAGGGTTTCTTGATTATTGATTGCAGTTACAGGGTAGTTAAGAATCTATTGCAATTAGATTTGCTCCGACGGATAGTATCAATACAACAGATCACACCCATACAAATTATATGACGCAACGTAACATGACCATTCCTTTCGATGCTAGTCCTTTTAATACACTTCAAAACTGGTTTCGGGAAGCCGAAGCCTCCGAACCAAACGATTCAACCGCCGCCTGCCTTTCAACCATTGGCCTTGACGGATTACCGAACAGCCGTATGGTCCTCGTCCGCCACATCACAGCTCGCGGCTTTACCTTTTTTACCAATCTTGGCAGCCAGAAGAGCCAAGAACTTCGAGCCAACCCCTCCGCTGCCCTTTGCTTTCACTGGAAGTCCCTCCGCCGACAGATCCGCATTCGCGGAACCACCGAAGAAACAACAGAAGACCAAGCCGACTCCTACTACCACGCCCGCCCTAGAGAAAATCAAATTGGCGCATGGGCTTCCAAACAATCTGAACCCCTCGCAGACCGATCTATCCTCCTCGAAAGATTCGAGCATTATAAGAACGAGTTTGAAGAGAAAACTCCCCCACCTGCTCTGATCCCGCGCCCTCCTTTTTGGTCAGGATTTTGCCTTATTCCCCGCTCAATAGAGTTATGGCAAGAAGGGGAAGGTCGATTGCACCACAGGCTTCTCTATACCGTGACCAAGGATGGATGGAGCTGCACGCTTCTTTACCCTTGAACGATGCGCAGAATCCTCTAAATACTACATCCATGACCACAGAAACCATGACGTTTGGGGCTGATGTTGCCCGTCTTTTAGAAATCGTAACCCATGCCCTGTACTCAAATCGGGATGTGTTTTTGCGAGAGCTTATCTCGAACAGCGCGGATGCGTGCGATCGTCTGCGTTATGAATCGATCCAGAATCCGGCCCTTTCTAAATCCCACTCAGGATATTTTATTCGCGTTGTGCCGGACACCAAAACGCGCCGCTTAAGCGTGATTGACACAGGAATTGGAATGTCCCGCGATGAGTTAATTGAACATTTGGGAACCATTGCCAAATCGGGAACTCGCGCCTTGATGGAGCAGATCAAGCAAAACGGAGATAGCAAAGGGGGACCTAGTTTAATTGGTCAATTCGGCGTGGGATTTTATGCCTCTTTCATGTCCGCCCACAAAGTCAGAGTTATTTCGCGCAAGGCCGGAAGCTCTGAAACATGGGCATGGGAGTCTGATGGTCAAAACGGATTTTCAATTGAAGAAGCCACTCAAGAAGATTGCGCTGCCTTGATTGGACCGTGCGGAACAGCAGTCTTTCTCTCTCTCAAAGACGATTCCAGTGACTTTCTTCTTGAAGAAAAAGTCCGGCAAGTCATCACCACCTACGCCAACCACATCAGCCTTCCAGTTTATATCGGTAAAGATAGCACTGAACCTGCAAACACTGCCTCAGCCTTATGGATGCGTCCCAAAAGCGAGATTACCCCCGATCAATACGATGAGTTTTTCAATGCCGTTTCGGGTTCGATGGGGATGGATTCCCCTCTCGTCACGAGCCACTGGCGCGCCGAAGGAAAAATAGAATATACCGCTTTGCTTTTTCTGCCGAACCTCCGTCCTTTTGATCTTTATGACCCAACGCGACGTCATGCTGTTCGGCTTTATGTGCGCCGCGTGTTCATTACCGATGATTGTGAAGGTCTTATCTTCCCGTGGCTTCGTTTTCTACGCGGCGTGATCGACAGCGAAGACTTACCACTCAATGTCAGCCGTGAGATGCTGCAACATAATCAGATCATCCATAAAATCCGCTCTGGTGTTGCCAAACACATTCTTGCAGATCTGGACAAGCTCTCGAAAGAGGATCCTGTCGCCTTTACATCTTTCTGGCATCAATTCGGAGCCGTCATCAAAGAAGGGCTTTATGATGCAACCGAGCACCGCGAAGATATTTTCAAAATCGCCCGCTTTTTCACCAGCGCAAACCCAGAAGTCACAAGTCTGAGCGATTACCTGTCGCGCATGAAGCCCCAGCAAGACCAGATTTTTTACATCAGCGGCGAAAATGTTGAAACCTTGCGCAACTCTCCTCAACTGGAAGGTTTCAAAAAACGCGGGCTTGAAGTTCTCTTGCTCAAAGACACAATTGACGATTTTTGGCTGCCTGTGGTTTCCGATTTTGAGGGGAAGAAGTTTGTCTCGATCACGAAGGGAGCCGTTGACCTGTCAAAATTTCCCATTGAAGGAGAAGATGAGCTGGCCAAACCTGCCCGAGAGGAAGCCCGCAAGGAATCAGAATCTCTTCTCTCTTTTTTGAAAACCCACTTGGAAGACAAAGTGAGCGATGTTCGCCTGTCAGACCGCTTGACTGACTCTCCTGTTTGTCTGATTGCCTCGGACAAAGACATTGATCTGCACATGGGGCGCGTACTCAAAATCCATCAACAATACGAAACCAAAGTGAAACCTGTTCTGGAGATCAACGCCACGCATCCCCTGATTGTCCGCCTATCCGAAATGGCCAAATCGTCTGCCCTTTCACAAAGTGTCGCCGATGCAGCGGATTTGTTGATGGATCAAGCTCTGATTATGCAAGGAGAACCCATCTCCGACCCAGCAGGCTTTGCGCGGCGGATGGCGGACTTTATGCGGCGGGGCCTCGCCGCTTAGAAGTGCCTTATATTGCGTTCTGGTGCGCCCGCAAAATCATTTCCTTGATATCATCTTCGGAGAATTCGAGACCGCGTGCGATTTCCTCAATCACCACCTCACGAACAAGTGAGGTCAGATCATCGCCAGTTTCGCACCATAAATCAAGAATAGGCCGCCGGAACAGAAGCAAAACATCATCTTCGTTAGCCACTTTTTTCTGGACCCCGGGTGCAATTTCCTTACCGGAGCGAAACAAAGCCAGAAGCTCATAGGGAGTTCCTAGATCCATTTCCTCCTCGATCCCTTCATCAGGAAATTCCTCAACCTGCAAACCGAGCTCCTCGCAAGACGCAGAGAGTTCATCGGGGAGAGACTCCAGAATCTGACGTGCCATAACGGCCAAATCGTCAAGACTCGGAGACATCGTGAAGTTCATAATGATCTCGTGTCGGGACAGAGCCTTCGCAGTCATGATAAACAACCTCGTTCAATATTTATTGGGTGAGTCGCATTGTGGACCAATTTCGGATTTTTGCCAATGTCAGTTGAAAGGAAAAACAAAAGTTTTCCGCCACCACCGTTTACATATATTTATCAGTATTAAAAGGTGACAGAAATGGCTGGTGGCAGTTCCGGCAAACGCGCTTCAATATCATCAAGATAAGGCAAGGCCGACTGTGCCCCTTCTTTCAGGCAAGCTAAAGTTCCCGCGACACTGGCGCGACGCAACGCCTCGGGCAAATCATAGCCCGCGTGAATTGACGCGGCAAAGGTTCCGCAAAACGCATCTCCCGCGCCAGTATTGTCAACGATTTCTCTTTGATCCACTTCCAGAATACCAATACCCCACGCCTTTTGATCTTTCGTCACCGCGATAGAACCTTGGCGACCCAAGGTCACAATAACATTCATATGACCTTCGATCGCAAGGGCCTGCGCCATTTTGAGCGCGTTATGCTGAACTCCCATATGCAGTTTTTCGGCAATCTGACGCGCTTCGATACTGTTGACGATGAGATAGTCAATCACCCCCAACGCTTTGCGCGGAATAGTAATGGCAGGAGCCAAATTCAGAATCGTTGTCACTCCGTGGGCCTTGGCTCTTTCCAAGAGAGTCACTGTCTCCGCAACGGGAAGCTCCATTTGCATCAACAAAAGATTCTGCTTAATGAGGATTTCATCTGGAACCTGCTCATTCGAAGCCTCCATATTGGCTCCGGACATGACAATGGTTTGCTTTTCGCCTGCCGCGTCCCTCGCCACAACCGCACAGCCGGTTGGATGATCTTCGGATCGAGCCACCCCTGAGGTCATAACCCCATTCGACTTCAAACTTTCAGTAATTTTCCGGCCATAATCATCATTGCCGGATTTTCCAACCAAGGCTACCCGCGCCCCTGCCCGCGCTGCGGCAAGAGCCTGATTGGCCCCCTTCCCCCCCGGGTACAGATCATAATCTGTTGATAAAACCGTCTCACCCGCGACTGGAAGTTTTTCCAGCCGAACCGACATATCCATATTGATGGAGCCAAAAACAATAATCATGAGAGTGATTCTAACACATTTTCTGTTTTCTGAAACCTCCAAAACTCTATATTTGGATTTTGGATCAAAACCTTCTATGACTCTAAGATCATTATTAAAACTGACGAGCTGCACCATGGACTATAGACAATTTTTTCAAGCACGGGTTAGCGATCTAAAACAAGAAGGGCGTTATCGCGTCTTTGCGAACCTTGAGCGTCTGGCTGGAGAGTTTCCGAAAGCTCTCTACCATGCCCCAGACGGAACTGTCCGCGAAGTGACCATCTGGTGCAGCAACGATTACCTTGGTATGGGACAAAACCCTCTTGTTCTCAAAGCCATGCACGAAGCAATTGATCGCAGCGGAGCGGGTGCGGGCGGCACGCGCAACATATCGGGAACCACCCGTTATATCGTGGACTTAGAAGACTCCCTCGCTGATCTCCACCGGAAGGATGCGGCCCTCGTTTTTTCCTCAGGCTATACCGCGAATGAAGGAGCCCTTGCGACGATCACTCGCCTGATGCCAGATTGCAGAGTTTTTTCAGATTCCCTAAACCACGCCTCCATGATCCACGGCCTGCGCGATGGCAAATGCGAGAAACATATTTATCGTCATAACGATCTTGAGCATCTTGAAGACCTTTTGCAAAAATCTCCCGTCAATGTCCCCAAATTGATTGCCTTTGAATCCGTTTACTCTATGGAAGGAGACATTGCACCGATTGAGGATATTTGCGACCTTGCCGAAAAATATAACGCCATGACCTATCTGGATGAAGTCCACGCTGTTGGACTTTATGGACCACGGGGGGGCGGTGTAGCCGAAGCGCGTGGCGTGATGGATCGTATCGATGTGATTGAGGGAACCTTTGGTAAGGCCTATGGCCTGATGGGTGGGTTTGTCACAGGGTCCTCTTCGGTAATTGATGCCATTCGCTCTTACTCGGGAAGCTTTATTTTTACAACAGCGTTGCCCCCTGCCCTTTGCGCAGGAGCAACCGCAAGTGTTGAATACCTGAAAACGTCAACCGCCGAGCGCGAGCGTGTTTTCCGCAACGTCAAGGAGTTCAAATCCACACTTGATCAACTAACCCTTCCCTTCATGAAAGGCGAGAGCCATATTGTTCCGCTCGTAGTCGGAGATTCCGTTTGCTGCAAAGCCATCACCGATTGGCTCCTTGATGCCCATAACATCTATGTTCAACCCATCAATTACCCAACCGTCCCAAAGGGGACCGAGCGGATGAGATTAACAGCTACAGCGGCGCATAGCTCCGCGCAAATTCAACGCCTGTGCAGTATTTTGCATGAGCTTCACGAGGAGCACCACGGATTTTCGAATATGAAAGTTGCATGATGTGATGACCGAAAACCGACTGACACGCATTGAAAGCCTTCTGGCTCACCAAGAAAAACAGATTCAGGACCTCAGCGAGATGACCGCTCAGCAATGGATTGAAATTGATCGCCTGAAACGTGCTCTTTCCATGACGCAGAAGCAATTGCAGGATATGGAATCCTCAGCCGGACAAGGCAAAACAGATGGTGCCGCCTCGGTGAGCGAATTGGCAGCTCTTGAAAAACCCCCGCATTACTGATGCCTCTTCCTCCTCTCGTCATTGGCAATTTGAAAATTGAAACACCCGTGTTGCTCTCTCCAATGGCGGGGGTTACCGACCTACCTTTTCGCCGCAGCGTCCTGCGCTTTGGCGCGGGGTTGGTTTTCTCGGAAATGATTGCCAGTGGCCCCATGCTTCTCGCCAAAAAGAAGGACCGGATGCTGCAAGAAAATTTTGCAGACGAATTTCCCTTGGGAGTACAAATCGCCGGATGCGACCCTGAAACCATCTCCGAAGCCGCCCGCATGGTGGAAGATAACGGGGCGGCCCTCCTTGATCTTAATTTTGGCTGTCCAGTCAAAAAAATTGTAACCTCTTATGCCGGATCGGCCTTGATGAGAGACGAAGATCTTTCTCGCCGGATTATGGAGGCTGCCGTCAAATCCGTTTCGATTCCGGTTACGGTCAAAATGCGTCTGGGATGGGACGAACAGTCCATGAATGCCCCTGCCCTCGCCCATATTGCCGAAGACATAGGGGTTCAAATGGTTACGGTTCATGGACGAACGCGCAGTCAACTCTACACTGGCACAGCGAACTGGGATGCTATCCGCTCAGTAAAAGAGGCTGTGAAGATTCCCGTGCTGGTCAACGGTGACATTCTAACGCCGGAGGACGCCCAACAAGCACTTCGCCGCTCTGGGGCGGATGGCCTGATGATCGGGCGCGGCGCGCAAGGTCGCCCGTGGTTTCCTCGGCAAGTCATGGATTATTTGGCGGGAAATCCCATTCTCCCCACCCCGACACGTTCTGAATTCGGCCCCATCGTTCTTACACACTACAGGGCCATGATAGACCATTACGGACAGCGTATTGGTGTTATCAATGCTAGAAAACATTTGGGATGGTATGGTAAGTACCTGCCCGATTTTGATCCTGTTCGCGCCGACATTATCACCCTGACAGACCCCGAAGCTGTTACCTCCCGCTTGGAAACTTATTTCTTCGATTAGTGATCTGCCTTAACAACACTCTTTTTGTTCGCAATCGTCTTGTTCAAACTCAAGGGTCGAGTGTGAAATGTGAAAATGCCCGAGTTGCTTTTTAATTTCGGCCTTGAGAACTTCATTTTCAATGCCTTTCTCTGGTACAACATGAGCCTCTAGGGCATATTCATGCTCATTCAGATAGCGAATATGAAGATGGTGAATATCCTCTATTCCCTCTATCTCCAAAAGAGATTTTCTGACGTGATCGACATTGACATGAGCGGGGGCTCCATCAATCAGAATGTTGATAACAGAAGGCAAATCACGACTGGCATACCACAAGACATAGACCGAGATAACCAGAGTTATCAAAGGATCAACCCAAACCCAGTCAAACATCAAAATGAGAATCCCCGCGACCGCCACTCCAACCGAGGAAACAGCATCGGTCAGATTATGCAGAAAGGCGGCCCGAATATTTTGACTTCCCTTTGCTTCGTGAAAGGTGAGCCACGCCGTTCCCCCATTAATCAGAACCGCGAGGAAAGCAACCGTTACCACGGTCCATCCTTCAATAGGCTGCGGGTCAAAAAAACGTACCACGGCCTCATAAGCCAACCAAACACCGATAATAATCAGAGTGAGAAGATTGGCAAACGCAGCAAGCGTTTCAACTTTCTTATAACCATAGGTTCGCTTGTCATCGGCATGGCGGCGCGACACTTTTCGGGCGATCAAGGCCAAAAGCAAAGACGCTGCGTCAGATAGATTATGCAGCGCATCCGCCACCAAAGCCAAAGAACCAGAGAGAATTCCGGCCACGATCTGCGCAAGGGTCAGAACCAGATTGATGAAGACAGCCACAGACAGCTTCCTGTCTGTGTGTCCGTGAAGCCACCCATGCCCATGATGAGAGCAATGATGTGTGTGAGTATCCACTCAGGCCGCCAATTTGTCGGCAAGATAATATTTTGCGGTCCGCACGCCGTGTTCAAATTCAAGAACAAGAGGTGAGCCAGTTGGAATTTCCGTCTGATTGATGTTTTCAGGTGTGTTTTCACCAAGAATAATCAACATAGCGCGCAGCGAATTTCCGTGAGCCGCAATCAGGATATTCTTTCCTGCCGCAAGCAAAGGTTTAATCTCCCGCTCGAAATAGGGACGAACGCGCTTTTCTACCACGTCTTGAAGACTTTCTCCTCCTGGAGGATTCACATCGTAAGACCGCCGCCAAATATGGACTTGCTCCTCGCCGTATTTCTGGCGGGTTTCATCTTTGTTCAATCCGGTAAGGTCCCCGTAATCCCGCTCGCGTAGATCATCATGTTTGATCATGGCCGGTAGGAGATGTTCCTGTCCGGCTTCTTTCAGTGCAATCTCCGCCGTTGTGGAAGCCCGCTGCAAAGTTGAGGTAAATACCTGATCGAAAACCAGCCCCGCCTTGGCCAGATTTTGGCCGGAGATAACGGCTTCCCGTTCCCCTTGTTCGCTTAAACCGACATCTTTGAAGCCGGTAAACCTGTTTTCCAGATTCCATTGAGATTGGCCGTGGCGCATTAGAACGAGATAATTGGGCATATTTGTATCGCTTTCCCTACAAAAAGTTGACTCTTGGGAACGATCATGCCAGAAGATGGGGCAGAAAATAAAGCCCTGATATATTGAGAACGTATCGGTTGACGGTTGACGGCAGTGGTATCTTCCCCCTCCCTCCCATTGCTACTGCCGTTTACTGTCCACCGAACCCTCCTCTTTCCCTATCACCGCTGAGTTTTTTGCCGAAAACCATAGGGGTTTTTCGGCCATTTTTCACAATCTGAAAGGAACACTTAATGTTCAATATCTCCCGCAAAGAAATAGACTTCGCAGGCAAAAAAATCATACTCGAAACAGGCAAAGTTGCCCGTCAGGCAGATGGGGCCGTTATGGCCACGATTGGCGGAACGTCTGTCCTATGTACGGCTGTCGCTGCTAAAACCATGAAAGAAGGGCAAGATTTCTTCCCTCTATCTGTTCACTACCAAGAAAAATTTTACGCAGCAGGCCGCATCCCCGGGGGCTTCTTCAAACGCGAAAGCCGCCCATCCGAAGGCGAAACCCTCACCTCGCGCCTGATTGACCGCCCAATTCGTCCTCTCTTCCCTGAAGAATTCCTCAACGAAGTTCAAATCATCTGCACAACCGTCTCGCATGACGGAGAAAATAGCCCTGACATCATTGCCATGATTGGGGCTTCTGCGGCTTTAACTCTCTCGGGCGTTCCTTTCATGGGACCAATTGGCGGATGCCGGATTGGTTATAAAAACGGTCAGTATCTCATCAACCCAACGATCTCTGAAATGGAAGGCTCTGACCTTGATCTTGTCGTGGCCGGAACCACAGCAGGCGTGTTGATGGTTGAATCGGAAGCCAAAGAACTTCCCGAAGACATTATGCTCGGCGCGGTTATGGCTGGTTGGAAAGCTTTTCAACCTGTTATTCAGGGCATTATTGATCTGGCTGAAATTGCGGCCAAAGACGCATGGGATGTTCCCGAAATCAAACCTGCTATCAAGGAGATGGGAGCCAAACTGCGGGCAAAATACGAATCCTCCGTGGCCGAAGCCTATACCGAGAAAAACAAACTGGTTCGTCAGAACAAAGTTGCCGCTGTTAAAGAACAGGCAATTGCTAGCTTCGTCAGCGATGAATTGGGTCTCGGCAAAGACGTTGTCGCCAATGAGTTTTTCAAACTTGAATCTGCCGTTGTTCGCGGCAACATCTTGAAAAGCGGCGCACGCATTGACGGACGAACCACCGTTGATATCCGCCCGATTGTGAGCGAAGTGGGTATTCTGCCTCGCGTTCATGGATCGGCTCTGTTTACCCGTGGGGAAACCCAAGCTCTTGTCGTGACCACCCTTGGGACGGGACAAGATGAACAGATCATCGATGCCATTGTTGGGGAATATAAAGAACGCTTTATGCTCCACTATAATTTCCCTCCTTACTCAGTTGGGGAATGTGGCCGGATGGGAGCCCCGGGACGCCGTGAAATCGGTCATGGTAAACTTGCATGGCGGGCTATTCGTCCCATGCTGCCACAACCTGAAGACTTC
>JAEUKO010000066.1:0-9385 GCA_016794285.1 Alphaproteobacteria bacterium
AACGCTGTAATTCGTTTGTATCCATATCGTCCATACTGGCTGGCAAGACGGATAATATCTGCCGTTAATGCCTCTTCATCATCAGGTCTGATCTTCTTGCGCCTTTGTAACCCTCGGCTTTGACCAAGAGCGGCGCACGCACGCCGCTCTGTCACTCCCAGTTTCTGCTGCGCATAAATCACAGCTTCCCGTCGCCGCTCCGGACTGGTCAGAACTTTCCCGTCGAAACTTCCTTCAAAATCAGATTATCAAGCGTCAGATCAGCAACAGCCCGTTTAAGGCGGGCATTCTCGGTTTCCAGTTCTTTGAGTCGGCGGGCTTGATCCATTCCCAAGCCGCCATATTCTTTGCGCCAGCGATAATACGTGTTCGCCGTTACACCAATCTCGCGCAGGACCTCTTCAATCGTGCATCCACGCCCGATCATCACCTCGGCCTGACGCAAATACCCGATAATCTGCTCTGTCGTAAATCTCTTCCGAGCCATTTCTACTCCTCCATAAATGTGTCCATAATATACCCAGATTCACTCTGGATCCGGACTCATTTATAGGGGGTGGCTCAAGGTCGTAAAAAAAATGAGTGCCTTTATATTCTGCTAGATAAAAACATGAGGGCGGCTTACCCAGAAACGCGGGACAGGTTGTTTGATATTTATGCGGGCGATGTATCGGAAAGACTTGGGAGGGATGACGGGTCTTCGGGATACCAACGTCGTTTGTCAGTTTACCTGAAAGCCCTCGATGATAGTAGAAAGAAAAAATGGGATGTTGTTGCAACAAAGAAGAATAACTTATACGGCACAATGCTCTCTAATTCTATTGCGGTGGCGGATAAGTATCTTCTTCTACGCCGTGTGTCTGATCTGATTATGTCTCAGGAACAAACATCCCAGATGTTAAAACGGTCTTGTCAAGTCTCGTTGAGTTCGGACGATATGCTCTACAGCTATCTTTACGGCATTGGGGTCGATTATCTGACGGAACGGATGGACAAAGATTCGGAGATGGCAAATAGATTTGTCCGCTTCCTGAATTCTAAGGGTGAGAGGGCAGATTGCGAGGAAATAAGTAAGTATATTAAGTCTGTTGTGCGAGCAGAGGCTAGGCGTAGCTCAGAAGATCTATCCCAAATTTTGAAAAAAGTAGATTCAGGAAACTGTAAGATTCTCTATGAAAATTTCTGGTCTGCTCCCCTAGAGGCAAGGGCTTTTATTATTGCTAGAATACTAAAAAGTGTGGTGAATGCCGAAGATGATACGCAGGCGGAACCCCTCCGTTCTTGGGAACGCGTTTTTGATATTGTCATGGATAATATCATTCACCCTGATGATAGTTCTGTCGAAGCAAAATACGCTCGTGACATTATGCATTCCTATATCAAGTCGCGGAGTGATTATGAACGTGAGCTTATTCTTTCGGCTATGATGGTTGCCAATCGCAATATTGGTGCAGATATCGGAAACGTTGGTAAAGCCTTAAGATTATTTCTTGAAAATATGGGGCCCGCCGAAATCAAATTGGGTCAAGCAATTGCGTCACACCCTGATACCCCAGAAGGGATTAGAAAGGAACTCCAACACCTTAAGGGAGCGGCTTATATGCCCGCCCGTTGGACGGTTTATGACTGGATTAAGGCAGAAAAAATCCCTGAAGAATTCTGGAAGAATAAATATTTGGGTGAGGTTATGGGGGGAGCCTCTTACTATGTAACAGTTGCACTCGGAGAGGAGGATGCTTTAAGAATATTGCGCCCTGAAGCAAGGGAAAAAGCAATAAAAGGGTTTAGGGTCATCGAATCGACTGTTGAAGATTTGAAAAGAAAAGAAGGTCAATCGGAATTTAGCTACCAAGAGCTAACGCGCTCTGTTCAAGAAATGGTTGTTCAGGCTGCCAGAATGTCAGAAATTGAAACAGACCATGACCGCGGGCAGCGGCAATATGAGTTTGCCAAAGATATTTACGATGGTGTGACCATCAGAGGTGGTCAAGAAACGTTTTCTCTTAAAGTTATGGATTGGAAGGTCAAGGGCCAGAACTGGATTATCATGGATAGGGCGAAGGGCCAGACATACAATGCGCTACCTGAGGACACTCCGGAGCAGATTTCGTATAAAAAACATTTTGCACGCTCCTATATTCTGTTCGAGATGACTAACATCTTATCGGGGCGCAAATTTGACCATGACCGACACGGGGCACAATTATCTGTCGATACGGCAACAAATAAAGTAGGTATTTACGATACGGGGGCCATGGCACTGCAAGATCCGGCACCTGAAGCACAGAGAACGCTTGGTGGTATTATATATGATGTTTTCAAGGCTGCTATGAGTGGGCAAGACGCTGTTTCATCTTTTGGCCTTATAACGGGAGAAAAAATTGAGGAACTCCATAACCAAGGTCAGGACACGCAGTACCTTGTTGAGGTAAAAAAAGGAATCTTGGCCCTAGGGGATTTCTTCAAAATTCTAGATAGGGATGATATTCGGGGAATTCTGCTGGACATAAACATTGCAGAAGATTTGTCACAAGACGTGCAAAGTGGAATTACAAAAGGGATGTCGTTTTTGGAGCGTGCGCAGTGGCAGGGTTTTCTGGCTGTGCAATCTGCTCAGAGAAGGGCTGATCTGATAATCAGGAGAGGAGAGCTTAACGCTCAAGATCCTATTGATGTTTCTACTGTCGTAGGGGCTCCTCAAAAAGTCTTCAAAGCAAGTTGGTTGCAAGATACGTTCGGGAAAGGTGACGATGAAAATGGGGCGGTAGGAACAGATAGTTCTGGATTTTCCCACAGGGTGTCTCGATATAGTGAACGTCCCGCAAGAGTGCTTTAAGTTGGAGAGCGGGGGTATCCCTCCTTCATAAAATCTTAGGATTTCTCTGGTGAAGTGGGATAGCGAAAAAGCGAGAAACAATGACCGTACGTCCAGAAATCAACGAATTGCAACGCCGGATGGCTCTTGAGATTGTTGGCCAAGAGCAGATTATAGAAAGTCTAGTGGTTGGTATTTTGGCCAATGGCAACATTCTGGTCGAAGGCCTTCCTGGTCTTGCAAAAACTCGTGCTATTAAGGCTCTCTCTAATAACATCGAAGGCGATTTCAGCCGGATTCAGTTTACGCCTGACTTGGTATCAAGCGACATTACAGGGAGGGAAGTTTTTTATCCTGCCGAAGGTGATGGCAAAGGTGTTTTCAAATTCATTAAAGGGCCTATTTTTTCTAACGTTGTTCTTGCGGATGAGATTAACCGTGCTCCGGCCAAGGCTCAGAACGCTTTGCTTGAGGCGATGGAAGAGCGGCAAGTTACTGTGGCTGGGGTCACGCACAAGGTTCCTGAATTGTTTATGGTCATGGCTACCCAAAACCCTGCGGGGCAAGAGGGAACGTTCCCCTTACCTGAGGCCCAGATGGACCGCTTCTTGATGCATATTTCCGTGGACTATCCTGATGAAGAGGCCGAGGCCAATATTATTCGCATGGTGCGCGAGGAAATGAGCCAGAAAAAGAAAAATGTCGTTAAGACAAAAACGGAGCAAGTTCGTACCTCTCAAGCGACTATTTTTGCGGCACGAGATGAAATTGACCGTATTCCGGTTCCTCGTGTGGTCGAAGACTATATGGTAGATCTGATTTTTGCCACCCGCTATCCCCAGCGGTACACGTATGAATTGAAAAGTTATATCAGGATTGGAGCCTCTCCTCGAGCCTCTCTTGCTCTTGACCGCTGCGTTCGTGCCCATGCGTGGCTGCGTGGCCAAGAGGAAGTCAAAATCGAGAATGTCAAAGCTATGATAAAAAGCGTTCTGCGCCACCGGATTATGCGGGCGGAGCGGGCTTTGGAGCACAATATCTCCTCGGACGAAATCATCAGCGATATCCTGTGCTTGGTCAAAACACCTCGTTAACCAAGGCCTGTAGCCAGTGGCCAATAAATCCTCTTTTCATAGGGGGGCGGGGCGTGATAAGAGGGGGGCATAGTGTCCACATCCAGAAAAACAAGGATTGTCTTATGCCTACCCATATTCAGCTTGCTTCTCAGTTGCTGCGCGATGCCGCTACTTTTTTTCGGACCATTGGGGAACAAAATCCCTCACTTGCACCGCAAATGAGTGAAAACGCTGCTGTTTTTGACGAGGTGGCAATTTTGGTTGAAAAAGACCCTCACGGGGTTTTGCCAGAGCACGATCACGCAGGCGGATGTTGTGGTGGACATGGCCACTCTCACGATCATGACGACGAAGAAGAAGGGTCATGTGATGGCAAAGGAAGCTGCGGCGGCAAAGGTGGCTGTGGCCACTGAACGAATTCCGCGTGTGTCGTTAATTGACGAACATTGTGAAGTAAAGAGCTATCCCTGCGCATAACATAGCTAAGGTGGCGGGGACAAAAACCCTTTCCAATGGGAAAACAGACTGCTGACGCAGAACAGCAACTGGATCGTCGCTCATCATGCCTGTTTTGGGGTCAAGCAATCTTCGCCGGACTTCGATTCGGCTACATTCTCCCGATCCAAAAATTGAACGCGCCCGTTCCTTCGCTTGGGTTTCGTCGGGTAGTGTCCCAATCCGATGCCACGGTGCACTGCCTTTTTTTCCTTCCGTAGAGGCAAAGGCGTAAATCACGTACTCAGGCTGGAAAATAGAGGGTGTTAAAACAGTTTCAGATTTCACGAGAGAGCCTCCTTCGAATCTTTCACGTCCATCAGATACTAACTTTCTTAAGAATCCTTTAAGGCGAAGGGGCTTGTCCTCTGGCTTCTTTGGGTGGTTTCTTGCAAAAATTCTTGCGATTCTGGGCGATTCAGGCTAAAGTTTTGCCAAGATTTCTTGGTATTCTTCCCCTGTCCACGTCCCCGTTTTTTGTGAACCATTATGGCTCGATCTTCCTCTATCTCTCTCAAGCGACCCTCCCGATTCTTGCGGATATTTCCTGATGCGTGGCAGGAATATATCCGCCACAGACTGCTTGATGCGCGGGCTTTGCTGGTGACGGGTTTTGCCGCGTTTCTTCTCGTTGCTCTTCTCAGTTATAATTCTGCGGATCCCTCTTTTAACACGGCGGCAAGCGAAGAGAACCCTATTCAAAACTGGATGGGTCGTCCCGGGGCCTTGACGGCTGATGTTTTTCTGCAAATCTTTGGAATCGGAGCTTTGGTCTTGGCGGCCAGTTTGGTGGTCTGGGGTTGGCGGTTATGGCGGCGCGAAGATTTTGGCCCGTTGTGGGCTCGCCTAACGGCTCTTTTGGCTTCAGCCTTGTTGCTGGGCATGGCGGGTGGTGCTGTGTCTGGTGGAGATTGGATGGCGCATACCACATTAGGGGGAGCGGGGGGAATCTTGTTGCTTAACACTGTGGCGGGATGGGTAGGAAAAGTTCTTCCTGTGTACCCTCATGCTGTGGTGGCCTTGGTCAGTGGTATTCTCGGCATAGTTTTGGCGACAATTGGCATTGCTCTCCGGCGCAGTGAGCGCACAGCCGTTGTTGAAACTTTTCTGGCGGGTGGTGCTGTGACTATAGGGGGGGTAAGAGGCCTGTGGGCGCGGCTGCGGGGCGAGGAAGTATCGTTCGGCGATGACCGCGAAGAGGAAGAAGATGGTATGGTTCTCGATGAGGAGGACAATCGTCCTTCTCGGACTGAGTCAAAATCAGCGTCTCAAAACATCAAAGTTGTCAGGCCTAGCAAAGGTGAAGACCTTCGGAAGAAAAAGCCGGATCAAATTCGTCTTGATTTGCGCGAGCCGACCGAATGGGAGCTTCCGGCTCTTGATTTGCTCATGGAAGTTCCGGAGCAAGCAGGAGATGGAAAACTTGATGAAAGCGGCCTTAGAAAGAATGCTGAATTGTTGCAAAATGTTCTGGGTGATTACAATGTGCGTGGCGATATTTCGAGTATTCACCCGGGGCCTGTTGTTACGTTGTATGAACTTGAACCCGCCCCGGGCACGAAGACCTCACGAGTTGTTGGCTTGGCCGATGATATTGCTCGCTCAATGTCTGCCGTTTCGGTTCGTGTGGCGGTTGTCCCTGGAAGGAATGTGATTGGGATTGAGCTTCCCAACAAACGTCGTCAGACCGTCTATTTGCGGGAGCTTCTCGAAGGTCGAGATTTTGAAAAAACTATTGCCAAGTTGCCGCTGGTTCTTGGCAAAGACATTGGCGGACAACCTATTATTGCTGATCTTTCGAGAATGCCCCATTTGCTGGTTGCGGGAACAACAGGGTCAGGTAAGTCTGTTGCGGTTAACACCATGATCTTGTCTCTGCTTTACCGTCTTCCGCCGGAGAAATGTCGCTTCATCATGATTGATCCAAAAATGTTGGAACTTTCAGTTTATGACGATATTCCCCATTTGCTTTCTCCGGTGGTGACGGAACCCGGGCGGGCGATTGTTGCCCTTAAATGGGTTGTGCAAGAGATGGAAAATCGCTATCGCAACATGTCGAAATTGGGTGTGCGGAATATTGAGGGGTATAATGCCCGTCTCAAAGAAGCTCGCAAAAAAGGCGAGGTTCTTATGCGCAAGGTGCAAACCGGATTTGATCCCGAAACGGGCAAACCAGTTTACGAGGAGCAACCGCTGGATTTGACGGAACTTCCCTATATTGTCGTTGTAGTTGACGAGTTTGCGGATTTGATGCTTGTTGCGGGCAAGGATGTTGAAAATGCGATTCAAAGGCTGGCTCAGATGGCGAGGGCGGCAGGAATTCATTTGATTATGGCCACGCAGCGGCCATCGGTAGATGTGATTACGGGCGTGATTAAAGCTAACTTTCCTACGCGTATTTCTTTCCAAGTGACCTCAAAAATTGATAGCCGGACTATTCTTGGTGAAGGTGGAGCCGAAACATTGCTGGGTATGGGCGATATGCTCTACATGGCGGCTGGCGGACGCATTACCCGCGTGCACGGTCCTTTTGTCTCAGATGGTGAAGTAGAGGGCGTGGTGACGTTTCTTAAATCTCAGGGAGAACCTGCCTATCTTGAAGAAATCACGGAAGGCGATCTCTTCGCCGATGGAGAAGAGGGTAGCGAAGACTATGGTGGCGGCGGCGGAAAAAGCGATGAACTTTATGATGAAGCGGTGGCGATTGTTGCTCGTGAAGGCAAAGCTTCGACCAGCTTTATTCAGCGTCATTTGCAAATCGGCTATAACAAGGCGGCTGGAATTATTGAGCGTATGGAGAAAGAAGGGGTTGTTTCTCCTGCAAACCGCGTTGGAAAACGTGAGGTTCTAATTTCTAGCCGATAGCTATAATAGAACAATAAGGACGAAGCGGAATTCACCAAGTTTACCTTGAGAAAAAACGTATACCTAGCAAAAAACATTTACTCTCTTAAAGCTTTTTTCATTTCAGAGGAATAAAACTCTTTTTTCTCTTTTCTCGAATCTTATTTGGGTTTAGAGACGTGCCAAATGAGACGAATCTGGGAGAGAGACTCATCATGATATTAAACGAGCCTATCGTTTTTAACGCTTTTTTATGTGGACTTAAAGCATCAAGCCCGACACAAATTTTGCAAAACATTGCTTGGAAAATTGGGCGTATGGTTCCACTTGATATGACATGGCTGGCCGATCAACTCTTGTTGGCTGAGAAGGCTGAGAGTTCGGGCATTGGCAACGGGGTGGCAATCCCTCATTTGAAGATAGCTTCTCTTTCTTCGCCTTTTCTTCTTCTGGCGCGGCTGGATAACAGCGTTGATTTTCAAGCTCTTGATAATCAACCAGTCGATTTGATCTGTACTGTTATTTCTCCCCAGATTGACGGACCTTTGCATCTTCGGCGTCTATCCCGAGTCACGCGCCTATTTCGTGATCCAGTGATCCTCGAGCAATTGAGAGGCGCAGAAAACGAAGATGGACTCGCTTCTATCCTGACACCTGAGAATCGCCAGTTTCTTGCTGCTTAAAGAATCGTTTGGCCGGTTTTTTTCCAATCGTCAAGGAAGGCGGCAAGGCCTTTGTCAGTCAGTGGGTGGTTGTAGAGCTGACGAATGACGGCAGGTGGGCAGGTGATAACATGGGCCCCAATCTTTGCGCTTTCGACAATATGCATTGGGTGACGAATCGAGGCAACGAGAACCTCGGTTTGAAAATCTGGATAGTTGCCGTAAATTCCTACAATGTCGTGGATTAGGTCCAGTCCCTCATATCCTATATCATCCAGACGGCCAACGAATGGAGAGATGAAGGCCGCCCCTGCTTTTGCGGCAAGGATCGCCTGTGCGGCAGAAAAGCAGAGAGTTACATTAACCAAGGTTCCTTCACCGGACAAAATTTTACAGACTTTGAGCCCAGCAGGGGTCAGAGGAACTTTGACTGCGACATTATCTGCGAGAGAACGCAGGACATTGGCTTCTTTCAGCATGGTGTCAAAGTCTGTGGCCGTTACTTCGGCACTGACTGGACCTGTTACGATGGTGCAAATCTCTTGAATCAGGGGAAGAAAAGCCTTTCCAGATTTCATGATTAAAGAGGGGTTGGTGGTGACCCCATCCAGCAATCCGGTGGCAGCCAGATCCCGAATTTCTTCAATATCGGCTGTATCAACAAAGAATTTCATGGCTTCACGTCCTGTTATTGCTAAAGCTGTCTAAGATTGGCATCATGGCAACTAGAATCCGGAAAAGCAAGATGCGTATTGTTCAGGTATTAACCACCGCCCCAGTTAACAAGATTTATGACTATTTGGCCCCTGACGGCATGGGGCTTGAAGTAGGCGACTATGTGTTGGCTCCCCTTGGCCCTCGCGCTGTGCCAGGGGTGGTTTGGGCAGTGAAGGACCAAACAGACTCACCTTCCGCTAAACTCAAAGTTCTGCTGGAAAAATACGATCTTCCGTCCATGTCAGGGGAGATGAGAGGGTTTATCGATTGGGTTGCCAAATATAATATGGCTCCTTGTGGTAGTGTTCTCAAAATGGCCGTTTCCGTTCCGCAAGGGCTAGAGGCTCCGAAACCTCTGACAGGATATGTATTGGCGGAAGAAACATCTTTCTCACCATCGGCGTTTTTATCACGCAACCCTCATCTTGTCGGGGCGAAGAAAATTTTATCCGATGGCTTGCCGCGTCGATTGTCTGAATTGTCACGCGAAGCGGGCATCAGTTCTTCTGCTATCAAGACGTTGCTCAAAAACCAAGTGATTGTAGCGGTTGATTTGTTTGCCAAAGCTCCGTGTATGACCCCTGATCCTGATTTCCAAAAACTGAAACTTTCTCCTGAACAAAAATCGGCGGCTTTGGCCTTGACGGATTGTTTGAAGCAGAAGAAATTTGAGACGTTTTTGCTTGATGGCGTAACGGGGGCGGGGAAGACAGAAGTTTATTTTGAAGCCATTGCGGAAACCATTCACTCTGGGCAACAATCTCTGGTCTTGCTGC
>JAEUKO010000067.1:0-9253 GCA_016794285.1 Alphaproteobacteria bacterium
AAATCGTCAAGACCGCGCACCACGTGGTAAAGGAAAACATCGCGGGAGTGAGCATCTTTGACCGATGCCTCCACAATTGCCTTCATGGGGGCAAGCCCCGTCCCGCCTGCCACAGCAATCAACGGACGCGGACAAGCCGGTACATACAAACAAGACCCGTACGGAGCCGTGACATCCAACACATCATCCGGTTTCAGAATTTCGGTTGCATAATGGGACGCTCCAGAAGCCGTCCGGCGAATGTGAAATTCCAGAAATTTCCCATTGGGCGCATTCGCAATTGAAAAAGGACGAGCCGCACATCCAGAAAACGTCAACATCGCGTATTGTCCAGCTTGGTAATCTGGCAAAGCCAAGTCAGGATCATCAGGAGCCACCCAGATCACCCTCACCCGTGAATCGCTCTCCAGATCGGGAAAATCTTCGCTGTGCAAAACAACAGCCTTAAACGCGTGAGCGGTTGGATCAGGAGCAGAATCAGCCAATCCCTTGATGGACATTATTGGTTCAACCCTTTTCGTTGAGGGTCACGATAGACGAAGTAGCTCCCGGGCAGATTCATCCCCGTTTGGGTGTTAAACAATTCCGTCTCGGTAATCGAGCCTTGAGCATCCACCACCCGCCATTTTTTCAGTTCAAACTTCGGAGATTCCTTAAACCCCAAAGTCAAGGTTCCCGCCCCGGGCTCTTTGGTTTGAATCACCGTCATCTGCAGCAATCCCCCCGAGCGCATAATTTTTTTGACTTTCAGATCTCCGTGCAAACTCATATTTTTCCGCAAAAGAAAATCCGCCAGAGTCTGGCTGATCGGGGCATTGCTTTGTTGTTTAAGCTGGCCATCATAGAAATAGATCATCAGCCCATCCGCCACGACAAAATCTTTGAGCGGCAAGTCATACTCGAAACGCAATTTCCCGGGCCGCGAGAGATAAAAATTCCCACGGCTTTGCGTCCCATCAGGAGCCGTTTGGACAAAACGCGCCTTGGCCGTTTTGAGCGTGGCAAAATAAGCCTCAGCCTGCGTGACTTCGGGGGGAACGACGACAGGCGCAGAAGGGGTCTGCGCAGCAGCGTTCGGCAGAGGGGGGACAATCAAAACAAGAGCGGCCAACACCGCCATAAGGATGGTCTTTTTCATACATGATACTTAGGCCATTCAAGCCCCGAAGTCCAGAGAGGAAGAGAATTCAACCCAAGATTTTCAAAACTGGGAGGCAACGCTTTCCTTTGCTGTTTTGAAATGACCCGTTTGGAGAAAACATAAAACCTGATTGTGAACAATGGGTTTGTCATGAATAAAGCTGTGCGTTGCCGGAACGGTTATATGGTCCGTCATGCCCTTTAGTTTGGTTTTTTCTACCGATACGCGCCCATCGCTTTTCCCTGAAATAACGAAAACCGAAACGATGTACGGCCATTCCTTGGTTCCCGCAATAATGCCAAGATCGTAATAAGGGGGTTCAGTATTTTTGGCCTGAACGCTGGTGGTCAATTCCTGCCCCGCTGGCCCATAATACCATTTATAAAGCCGTAAGTTATGAATGAAATCGGCAACATCGCTGCCCCGATTGGGCGGAGCAAGCATAACCACACGCCCAAGTTTTTCCTGAGGAATAATGTCTTTGTACTGTTCCAGATATTTCCGAACCACAAGCCCCCCCATGCTGTGAGTGACAAAATGCACCTTGGTAGATTCATTCCAAAAGTCTTCGGAAAGGCTCTCGTCTCTCAAAACTTTGGCAATCCCCTCTAGGTCATGATTGGTTGAGGGGTAGGTGATGGCGAGCGTCGTATACCCCTCTTTTTTCAAAGCAGCTTCCATGTTCCGCATACTGTTTTCGCTTTGTGCGATACCGTGAAGCAGAACCACTTTCTCCCCAGAAGATGCCGCAGCAGGTTGGGGAATTACACTCGCCCCTAGGCCAATAAACAAGGCGATGGCTGTCATCAATTTATTCACAATAGAGCCTCTTTCTCTGGGATGCGTGAAACAACTGGCTCTATCATAGCATATAATGAACAGTGTTCAATAAAATATTTTGTTTGGGCCATAAACCTGTTGCAAAAGCCCTAACCTCCTCCGTTGTCATCTCCGCGCAGGCGGAGATCCGGCATATGAGTGTCGCGAAGCTGCACAAGATTCCAGATCCCATTCGTTCCAGTACCCCTGCGAGACACAGGGGCGGAATGACAGACTTTTGTAACAGGCCTGCTATTTGGCCCTTGCCGCTTGTAAAACCTCTACAACCTGTTGTTGGTTGTATTTGCGTGCAAAGAAAAGTGCATCAGCGTTAGTATCGCCACTGCCGTACTTATCCCTATCCATTGCAATATTAACATCTGCGCCAAGGGAGATCAGATATTGAACTGCCTCCGCCTTGCCCGCAATGGCAGCTGCGATTAAAGGGGTATACTCTGTATTATCAGCCCCATGGAAGTTGATATCGGCCCCATTGCTTACCAATAATTTTATTATCTGAAGATTACCTTTCTCTGCCGCAGCAAGCAAAGGAAAATTCCCAACCGCATCTGTTTGTTGAGGATTAGCTTTGTGCTTAAGAAGTATATCGACAACATTGACTTGATCGTAAGCAACGGCCCAAGCCAAAGGAGACATTCCATTCGAGCTGGACTCATTAATATCCGCGCCTGCATTTATTAGTAGTGTTACAAAGTCTACATTTCCTCCTTTCGCCGCGGCTATAAGAGTGGTTACACCCTCGTTATCTTTAATGTTTAGTTTTGCTCCGGCATCTATGTATTTCTTTGCAAGAGATATATTGTCAGATTTAATAGGATAAATGGTTAGTTTAAAAAGTTCTAAGCCATTTTTATCTGCAGTAGACATCGAATCGGGGTTTACATTTGCGATCAATGACAAGAAGGGGTCACGCGGAGTGCCCTGTTGCATAAACACTTCCCTTTCTTTTGCTATGCGGGCGTCAATTTCTTTTACCTTTGCTGGGGGCACCAGTACCTTAAGTTTGTTCTTAAAATCGTTATCCTCACTAGTTTCATTGATACCTACAACTGTACTAATCCAGGAATAAGCTTCTTCATAGTTTTGATCCGCACCTTTTCCCTCTGCATAAAGGTGGGCAAGTCGTGAGCCCATAGGAAAGTTTTTTGAGGAGGCAATTTTATAATATTCTATAGCTTTTTTATAATCTTGAGGCACACCTTCACCTAGTTCGTACCTTCTACCAAGTTCAACATAAGCCCTATCACAAATAGAAGAGCAGTTCTTATTTTGAATAATTATGTTGAGCCATTTAATGGCTTCGGCATCATCTTTTTCTGCGCCAGAATAACCATGCGTGTAGTTCTTGACTAGCTCGAGTTGTGCAACTGCATCCCCCGCCTCAGCCCTAGGTAATAAGGTTTTATCATACATTTCTGCATAAGCGGGAAAGGAGAAAAAACAAAGAGTTATAATGAGAGCTTTAATTTTATCACACGACATCCGTAATACCCTTTCCTTACAGTTTCACAGGTACGCAGGTGTACCATATAAACCAACCACGTTATAATATTTCTGTTGCAAAAGCCCTAACTCCCTCCATTTCCCGCAGGCCCCCACCAGAAAATCTTAAACTCCTCTGATTTTGGCCCAAAATCAGTCACCCTCACAAAATATTTGACATATTATTAACAATAATGTACTCTTCACGGAATCCACAATAATATAGACATATAAGCCATTTGAAACGGGGGGAATAAACATGACAGAACACGCATTCTTTACAAACAAAGATATGCACGTCACAGTTCCCGCAGGTTTTAGTCTTCGTGTTGAATTTTTGGCTTCTGGTGGACAATTATCCATCAATGGACAAGACTATGCTGTGAATGAAACGGGCCTAGTTGTTCCTGCGAATGGCCAACAAACGCAGGGTCTTGCGCAGCGAGTCCTTGAAGTCGGTCAGCGTTTGCGAGATGGAACGGTTGTCTTCTCTGTTGACCCTGCTAAGAATAAAGCCCTGTTCGTGCCCGCAAAGATATTTGGTGGTCAAGCCTCGTTCGATGAGCAGGATCAGGTCGTCGAAGCTGCCAACGGACATCATTTCCACGGTCACACGGATTGGCGTCGTATTACAGATGATGAGGGTTACAGGCTTGCTCAGGACTGGGCTAAAGTGACAACGCAAACCCCTGCGTTTTTCTGGCTCGCTTCGCTTCAGAACGACAATGAGGGGCGCGTACTACTTCCTAAAAGTGGCTGCTACACCACCAACCGGCACAATCCCAATGTGTGGGTGCCTCTCATCCGCAGCGGCACGGCTCGCTACGTAGAGGCAGAGCTGACTTAATCTTAGCGCAGATTTGAGATTCTGCGCATAGGGCGAAGCGAGAAGACCAGCAGGGTCCCCTTAAAGACTCCAATAGAGTCTCGGGGCGGAAATATCTTGGGAAGAAAAAGCGGATTTCACGTCTATAAAAATTCCATCGGCTTCCAATAGGGACAGAATTTTGTCCGGCCCTTCGGCTAAATAGGCTCGGTGCGGGACGGCGAGAATCACGGCATCCAAATTTTTGAACGTGGACAAATTCGCTTGGAGGTGAACAAAAATTTTCTTCTTGTGGCTGTGTTTCTTCTGGGGACGGGGGGGGAGCATTGCGGACGAATATCCCGATGAACGCCCCCTCACCCCAGACTATAGCAAGCTGTATTATCTGGGGTGCACGCCCCAGCAAAGTTCCAGCCCCTGTATCGGAAACCCTGTGACTCCCGAATGTGCCGTCGAGACGTATGAGGGGTGTTTGCGTCAGCAGGACAAAAATATCTGCCGCGCAGCCAAACGCGAGCTTTTTAAGGAAAAATATGTATGCGACAACAAACGGACAAAAATTATATACAAATTTGTTTCAAAGAGAGAGCTGAAACAGGCAGACATTCCCCAAAATTATCAAACAAAGTGGCAGGCGGGGGACATTTTGATCTTTATGGCATGGCAGGTTTGTTCCCGCTACGATCATTGTTTTGCCAATCTGCCGGATCGGTCTGACCCCAAGGGACTTTGCCTGCCGCTCGATTGTGACGCGAGCGGATATGATGTGCATGAAGGGGGAAAACATTCTCCGGCTATGTTCATTCTGAGGAAAAATGCGGATGGGAAATGGTTTGTTGTGGAACATATTACATCCAGTCAATTTGACCAGATGAAGGAAAGGCCAGAAAAACTGTTCCAAGAAGGTCTCGCGCAAATGCCGTGGTAGAAAGGGGAGTTATAGCTAAGTCTATAATGACTTATTCGTCTTCAACTCCGCTGCCGGATCCCCGCTTTACGCGGGGATGACAACTGTATGAATAATTTTGAGCTTAGATATCTTAGCGAATGCCGCCAATTTTTTTGAGCAGGCGGCCCCAGATGTTGTTTTCATCCGAGTTTTCATTGTTTTGATTCTGGGCTTGCATCCGGCGCAAACGATCTTCCATTTGGCGTTGGCGGATCGCACGTTCCCGAGCTTCGCGGTCACGAAGTTCCTGTTTCAGATCTTCGGCTTGTTTTTGCGAGAATTGGTTGGTCAGCAAAACTTGTTGCGCTTGTTTTTGCCATTGGTCCCGTTGTTCTTTCACATCGTCCAATTGAACTTGCGTGATGTGCAACTGATCTTCGAGACTGTGAACGCGCATTTTGAGGCGTTCCATTTCAAGCATCTCATGAGCCCGTTTGATTTCAGCCTTAACCGCTGCCAAAGAGGTGTTTTCCTCTTGCTCAGTCACCGGACCGAAAACCCGTTCCAGTTCAGAAACGTCTACCAGTTTCTGTCCTTGGTCATCTATTTCAAAAGACAGGCGACCTGCCTTCATTGCGCGTTGAATAGTAGATTTTGACCGTCCGGTCATGATGGCGGCCCGTTGGGCACCGACTTTTGCCATGGAAAAACTCCCCGATTGTTTATTTTGAACAGGCCCTTGATAGCATAAGAACCTTATCCGGTTCAAGTTTGCTATCAAGGGCCTGCAAAAAAACTGTGGGTTTTTGCTGTTAGGCGGCTTCTTTCTTGAGTTTATCGCCCATCAAATGGGTCAGGCGTTGCCACTGAACACCAGAAAACAGGTGCGCGTAGATAAAGGGAAGCCAGCCCTTGGCTCTGAATTCCAGAAAGGTTTTGTCATCAAGCTTGGCAAGTTTTTGTTCATCCACCACCCGAAAGCCCGAGAAGTTGATTTTGCGCCCCCCGGGGACAACAATTTCAGCCTGACGAATTGCCAAAAGATCGGCTTTGACCAAGGCTTGGGAAAATTCCGCCGTTTGTTTGGCCGCCGCGTGGTAAGATTTACAAAATTCCAACGCATTCTGAGCCAAGGTCGTTGGCTTGCCTTCGGCATCAAAGAATTTCTGATCGCCCTTGCTGTCCACAACATCGTCACCGGAATCTATGCACAGTGTCAATTGCTCACCATTTTGGGTTTCCGAGAAAATAAAAGGATAGCGGCGGATATAAGCCGGAATATAAGTATCGGCCAGCCATTCGTTCTTGCGGTTCAAATAGAGATTTTCGTTGTCCCGCAATCCCAAAATTGCCACAGGGGTGGCACTGGCATCGGGGCTGAACGCGATAGGATAGGCATGGCAGATCTGTGGCATTTCAATCATATTGACCGGCACGGCATTCACATCCCGCGTAAAACTGAGGCCAAAACCTTTCTTCAAAGAAAGATTTTTATGCTGTGACGCATCGAGAGGGACAGGGTTTTTGTAAAACAATGGGAAGTTTCCTGTTCCAGATGGTTTGTTTTGTGTCCCTGACATAGCTTAGGTCCTTCGGGGTAAGAGTTACAAATCGCGTCAAGATTAGTCAATTTGCTTGGTTTTGGCAATTCCCCTTAGGTCTTCTTTGGGAAATTCGCCGCAGAAAGCTAAAATTTTTAGGATTTTACTTTGCAGTTTTTGTTAAAAAGTCTAGGTTCTGAGCGAATTAACCCCAACAAAGGAAAATGGGATGAAGATTGGTGTTGTCGGAACCGGATATGTTGGTTTGGTATCAGGAACCTGTTTTGCTGAATTTGGTATCGAAGTCACCTGCGTTGACAACAATGAAAGCAAAATAGACTGCCTGAAAAATGGAGAAATCCCATTCTATGAACCCGGGTTGGCTGACCTTGTGGCCAAGCAGGTCAAAGCAGGACGGTTGACGTTCACCACCAATCTGGCCGATACCGTCAAACAATCTGATGCGGTTTTCATCGCTGTGGGAACACCCCCTCGCGAATCAGACGGTCATGCAGACCTGAGCTATGTGTTCCAAGTCGCCGAAGATATTGCCAAAAGTTTGAACGGTTATACCGTTGTGGTCAATAAATCCACTGTGCCTGTAGGGACAGCGCGTCAGGTGGATGCCGTTATTCGTAAAGCACGTCCAGACGCAGAGTTTGATGTGGTATCCAACCCTGAATTCCTGCGTGAGGGGGCAGCCATTGGCGATTTCATGCGCCCCGACCGCGTTATTGTCGGAACCGAAAGCGAGCGGGCCAGAGAAGTTATGCGGGCCCTGTACCGGCCTTTGTTTATCAACGAAACGCCTATGGTCATGACCACACCGGAAAGTTCCGAACTGATTAAATATGCCAGCAACGCTTTTCTGGCCGTTAAAATCACCTTCATCAACGAAATTGCCAATTTGTGCGAAAAAACCGGAGCCAATGTTCAAGATGTGGCCAAAGGCATGGGGCTTGATGGCCGGATTGGTTCCAAATTCCTGCACGCAGGCCCCGGGTACGGAGGGTCTTGCTTCCCCAAAGATACGCTGGCCTTGACGCAAACCGGACAAGTTTTCGGGGCTCCGCAAACGATTGTTGAAACGGTCGTAAACGTAAATAAAAAACGCCAGCTCTCAATGGTGGGCCGCATTCTTGCTGCGTGTGATGGAGACGTGCGCGGGAAAAAAATTGGTGTTTTGGGCATTTCTTTCAAACCCAACACGGATGATATTCGTGAAGCTCCTTCGCTGGTGATTATTCCCGAGCTTCAAAAAGCAGGGGCAAAAATAGCAGCGTGCGATCCTGAAGCAATGAAAAACGCAGCTTCTGTTCTTTCAAACGTTGAATGGTGCGAAGATCCGTACATGGTGGCCAAAGATGCCGATGCTTTGGTTATTCTGACCGAGTGGAATGAATTTAGAGCGTTGCAACTCGACCGCATCGAAGAAACCATGAAATCGAAATGCATTGTCGATCTGCGCAACATCTATAAATTGCCGGACATGGAAAAACGGGGCTTTCGTTACTTCTCGATTGGACGGCGCAGCATCTGCCCCCCTTCCGCAGAAACCCTCAAAAAGGCGTCTTGACTTCTTTCCCCCTCCCGACCCGTCAAGGAAAACCAAAGCCCCCAAAATATTTTGGGGGCTTTTAACGTCATCTTAAGGAGCATAGCCGTAAAAATAAACTGATATGGTTTACGGTATGGGTGACAATGACAACTTCTCCTCTGGTTCTTCGATCTGGTGGTGGCGCAACTCATGACAGCGTGGATGAATTGGTGCGGCGTTTGCAGCCAGAGCTGCCGCTCAACCTGATTTACCCCACGCGCATTCGCAAGAAAGCTAAGCAGTTTTTAACTCTCTTCCCCGGGACCGTCATGTATGCGGTCAAATGTAATCCAGACAAAGCCATTATCCAAAATCTCGTCAAAGCCGGTATCCAAACTTTTGATGTTGCCTCGATTGAAGAAGTCCGGCTCATTCGCAAAATAGCTCCTCGCGCCCGTATTCATTTCATGCACACCGTCAAATCGCGGGAAGCAATCCGCGAAGCCTATTTCCAGCATGGAGTGAGAGTTTTTGTCATTGATAGTTCCGATGAACTCCACAAAATTATTCACGAAACAAATCTGGCCCCAGACTTAGAGATTTATGTCCGGCTGGCCCTGCCGAAGAATCATTCGGCAGCCTATGATTTTTCGATCAAATTCGGAGCCCCGCCCCCTGAGGCCGCCGGCCTTTTAATTGAAGCCCGCTTGGTAGCAGCAAGGTTAGGGGTTATGTTCCACCCCGGGTCACAATCCATTGATCCATCGGCCTTTCGCATTGGCGTAAAAACGGCTGCCGAGGTCATTGAAATGGCGGGAGTTCCGGTTGAAGCCCTAGACGTAGGAGGCGGGTTCCCCGTCACCTACCCGGGCAGCGAGCCTCCTCCTTTGGAGTCCTACATGGAAACCATCACACAAGCCGTCAAAGAGTATGGCCTAGAAAATCTGGATTTATATTGCGAGCCCGGGCGAGCCCTCGTGGCCGAAGCGGGATCTTT
>JAEUKO010000068.1:0-9145 GCA_016794285.1 Alphaproteobacteria bacterium
ATAGGAGAAGAAACATTTGCCCCAGCTTGAGGAGGTACCGTTGCCGTTGCGGACCCCTCCTTAAGGGCCTATTCGTCAATAGGAGGCACAGGAGGCGAAACAGGGTTGCTGGCCGTTAAGGAAATAGTTGGATCTTCTTCCGTTTTCAGGTAGCTGCCGGAGGCATTCGATGCCAAAATCTGTTTCAGGTTGGTATCAAGCTCAGCCCAAAAATCAGCATCCGAGGAACTTTCAACCTTAAAGGTGGATCCCCCAGAAGGGCCACCACCCTCCCCACCAGTTGTCAAGGACACATTATTGTCCAAGGAACTTTTACTTTTGCGAATCATCCCCAAATAGTCAATTTTGTAGTTCTGGGAATAAGGGGTATCCAACTCAATACGAAGAGTGTCCCCATCAAGCTTGTAGCGCAAACCTGCAATTTCGCAGATCCTATCAATCACAACATCAAAAGGCCGATTTCGTGCCGTGAAGATAATCGACCCAGCAATCCGCGGATCAAGTTCGACATCGTAATTGGCCTGTTTTGAAAGCTCAAAAAGGGCTTCCCGCAAAGGAATGCTCTGGTTGATCGAAATCGAGACAAGCGGCATAGCTTTCATCGTTTCAGAAACATCTGAGACGTAAGGCTGCAGCTCAAGACCACCATCTTCACCGACAGTGTCATTCCCTTCCGTCATAGAAACTTCACGAGGAGCAAGCGCATCCCGATAATCCTGCACTTCATTATTGGTTGCACGGTCCATCTTCAACTGATTTTGGGCCAAGTCGCAAGCACTAACAGGCATGAGAGCAGATAAAGCAACAAGGCTGGTCAGCGTCGCTTTAAGGGCAGATGGTTTGAATGTCATGGCTTAATCTCGCAAGAACTAAAAACGAATCAAAAGGACAAATGAGGAATCTCAACAGGGAGAGAATACCCCATTTTTATCCACAAGACTAGCCCCCACAACTAGGCCTAATCCGAAATTTTCAAAATAGAGGTATCCATGCTGGAAAAAGCATCTCCGCGCCCGCCGAGTCTCGCCTTTTGTAGCTTCAACTTCATGTCCCCCGGCATATCACTTTGCGAGAGAGCCGTTTCATCAGAGATGAGACCATCCTGATATAATTGAAGTAATGATTGATCAAAAGTCACCATCCCATTGGAAATATTGGCGTCCATGACTTCTCGAATTTTAGAAATTTTTCCCTCAAGAATCAAATCCCGCACCAAACCCTCGTTGAGCATCAACTCAAGAGCCACAGTCATAGACCCGCTGATGGTTGGAACAAGACGCTGAGAGAGAATTGCCCTTAGATTCGTTGCAAGGTTTAAGCGAATTTGAGAAGAGGACTCCTCGGGAAACAAGTTCACAATCCGCTCAATCGCCTGATACGAGTTATTTGTGTGAATCGTTGCAAGACATAAATGGCCAGTTTCCGCAGCCGTCAAGGCTTGCTCCATCACTTCACGGTCCCGAATCTCGCCAACCAAGATCACATCTGGTCGCTGACGCAGAGCATTCTTGAGTGCCACAGCATAATTTTCAGTATCCACCCCAACCTCACGCTGAGAAACCACGCACCCTTTGTGGTCGTGGAAATATTCGATTGGGTCTTCAATAGTTATAATGTGCCCCTGAGCGTGTTGATTGCGATAATCAACCATAGATGCCAAAGTCGTTGATTTCCCAGACCCCGTCATCCCTGTAACCAGAACCAACCCCCGCTTCTGCATAGCCAATTGGCGCAGCTGAGGTGGCAAGCGCAGCTCCTCAAATGTTGGAATTTTTGAAATAATCCGGCGAATGACAAGAGCCGGATTTTGACGTTGCTGCATAACGTTGATACGGAACCGACCATGCTCCCCCATGTCAATCGCTGTATTGAGTTCTAGCCTGTTCTCAAATTCGCGTCGCTGCCTCGTGGATAGAACACTCACCAGAACGTCCCCCATCATTCCTGAATCAAGGGCGTGCGATGAAATAAACTCTATCCGGTCATCAATCCGCAAAGCCGCAGGAAAGCCAACGGTTAGATAAAGATCCGTTGCTCCCCGTCCAGACATAGACTTCAAATAGTCAAAAATTATAGGAGTTGTCAAAACGAATAGCCCTCCTCCGTAGCCGCACCATCCGCCGTTATTGACTCGTGGCCAGATTTTTTATCACCGCGTCCAGCCCCTAACCTGCCCCCACCAAGAGCGGCCGAAGCCATTCCCGTATCACGGTCTCCGCCCTCTTCATCGGTGGTTTTCATCAAGGCTGCCCGCGCCTCTCCTTCATCCACCAAGCCCTGCTCCAGCAACCCCTTAATGGCGTCTTCCATTGTAATCATGCCATAGCGAGAGCCCGTTTGAATCATAGAGTACATCTGAGGAATTTGGTTTTCACGAATCAAGTTCCGAACGGCACTGGTTCCCACCAACACCTCGAAAGCCGCAATCCTCCCCTTCCCTCCAGATTTCTTCAACAAGGTCTGAGCGACAACCCCCTGCAGTGAGCTCGAAAGCATGGCCCGAATCATCTCTTTATCGCCCGTTGGAAAAACATCAATAATACGGTCGATTGTTTTAGAAGCAGAGTTAGAGTGCAAGGTCCCAAACACCAAGTGCCCCGTTTCTGCTGCTGTTAGCGCCAGAGAAATTGTTTCATGGTCCCGCATTTCCCCAACCAGAATAACATCGGGATCCTCCCGCAAGGCACTTTTCAAAGCCCGCGCAAAAGAATGTGTATCGTTCCCAAGTTCTCGGTGATTAACCAAAGCCTTCTTCGAAGTGTGAAAAAATTCAACAGGGTCTTCAATTGTCAAAATGTGCTTTGGCATCGTCTCGTTAATATGATTAATCATAGAGGCCAATGTTGTCGATTTCCCAGACCCCGTAGGCCCAGTCACCAAAACAATCCCTTTTTCCAACTCAGAAAGACGGCGAAGGACTGGTGGCAGCTCAAGCTCCTCCATTGTCGGAATAACAGAAGGGATTGTCCGGAACACAGCCGCAGAACCCGACCTGTTGGTAAAGGCATTCACCCGAAAGCGCGCTGTCTCGCCAAAGGAGATCGCAAAATCGAGCTCAAAACTTTTTTCATACTCCGCCCGCTGATCGTCGGTCATCACCGAATACAGCATAGCCCGAATACTCTCATTCGTAAGAACATCAGCCTTCAACCGCTTTAACGTTCCATAAACACGCACAATGGGCGGATTTCCTGCGCTAAGGTGCAAATCAGAGGCATTGTTTTGCATAACAAACGCGAGTAGCTGGGTGATATCCATTAAAAGCCTCCTAAGGCGGTCAGGTCAAGATTAGAGTATTACCTTGTAATTGCAAACGGATGGTAAACATTTCGGTCAGATCGCACAAATTTTAGACTCGGCAAACTTCAAAGCGCATTATGCCCTAGAGACAAAACAAGACAAAGCAGAAAAGAAAGCATCACCGCCCTTATTGCCCAAGGCCCTCCAAGGCTCAAGCGGAACACCCCCGCAATAAGAAAAAACAAGAGAAAAAAAGGGATTATAAAAACAAGCGGCAACCATGCGGCAATTAGCAAGGATAGTAAGCCCCACGGCAAGAACGCCCCCCTATCCACCCCGTCCCTCAAGAAAAGAAAAACGAACAAACCTAACATTGCCGCAGGATAAACCAAAACCCAAGGAAAAGAGGCAAGCCCCCCCATATTCAGCAGAACAGAGAGAGCAACAAGGACAAGAACCGTTTTCCGAGGAAAAGCTTCGCTGGTTAACACAACAACGAGAACAGCTAAAAAGAACGGCAGTAACCCAAGAGCCAGCAACAAAAGCAGAGAGGCCCCGTAAGTAAAAAAGAATAGAACAGCTAGAGCTCCGCCCAGAAGCTCCAAGGCTGGATAAAGCGGACTAATCTTCGCCTGACAATACCTACATTTTCCCCTTAGCGCGACCCATGACATCACGGGTACAAGGTCAAACAAAGTCAATTGCGTAGAACAATTCGGACATCTGGACCGTGCAGCCTCTCCGCTGCCTTTTCTGATCCAAGACTCTCCACGGGGCAAACGATAGGCAATCGCGGAAGAAAAACTTCCTAAACTCAAGCCCAAAAAAGCAATCGCTGCAATAATAATTGCCGCACTCACTGTATCAAACGGTACAAAAAGATTGGAGCTTTGAATGTCTAATTCCCACGAAGCCGCGCCAAACGGTCATAAATTTTGTCCCGCGAAATGCCCCGACCTGTCCCATGAACGGCATCCACTTCCAAGGCCTTCTCATACAAGGAAATAGCTTTTTTAAGCTCACCAGCTCTCTCCGCAACAACTGCCATATTGTAGTAGTGCTGAGGGTCATTGGGCTTAAGGCCAGAGGCCATCGAAAGATATTTATAAGCATCCTGCAAATTGCCCGAATCTGCGTAAGCAACACCAATTTGCGCAGCAATTCCCGCGTTATCAGGGTATTTCTGCCGCAAATCGAGCAGCTTACTAAGAGCCACCGCCGGATATTTCTTACGAATAAGACCGGCCAGATTTACAACCGCATCAGGGTTATCCTGATCTAAGCGAAGAAGCTCTTCATAAGCCGAAATAGCCGATTCTTCATTTCCTAACTTTTGAAGGGTAACCGCTCTCCCCATCAAGATACGAGAATCACGGGGATTTTGACGATAAAGATCGTCATACATCTCCAGAGCAGCATCCAGCCTACCCAACTTGAGGGCCCTGCCCGCCGCAACCACCTGACTATCAAGCGAGTGCATCTGGATAGAATCCGTAACATCCGCACCAGTCACAATAATAATACTCTCACCATCCCCCCGTTTGGGATCCATACGAGGCGGAGGAATATCTTTCAGTGTCTTTCCGCTAGGAGAATCGTAGTAAACCGTCTCCGATTTCTTCGCAGGCGCAGTCACACCAGAAGATTCAGACTCCCCAGATGCCGATGTTGTGATTCCAGAAGAATCGGGTTCAGAGATAATGAGGGTATCCTCTTCTTTTTTAGCGTCCCCTCCTTCTGTAGGCGAAATCGGCTCAACCTTCGCTGAGGCAGACGCTTTAGAATCTGATGGTTTTACCTCACCCTCCGCCGATGGAGAGGGCGCAGTTTTCTCTTCAGAAGAGGAAGGCGACTCTGGAAGTTTTTCTGGCGCAACAACACTCAACGCAGCAGCATCAATTGCCCCTTCTGTTTTTGGCGGGGCAACCAGTCCAGCATCCGGCGCAGGAGAGGGAGGGACGCTTGGAGTGGCTTCAGAAGCGATAGGTGGTTCAGACGCCACCGACTGATCCGGCACATTTGCAACAACGTCTGGCTGAGGGATTTCATCGGTGGCAGGTTTCGAAGAATCCACAACAACAGGAGTTTCCGCATTCTCCTGAGGAGCTGGCGCAGACTCTTGGGGAGCTGGCGCAGACTCTTGGGGAGCTGGCGCGACAACACCGGCCAACTCTTCAGGTGGAGAAGCTGAAGTATCAACCGCAGGGGTTTCGGTCATATCTAAGTTTTGCTTGATCTGGTCGAACGCCTCCTGATTCGAGGTAAAGGCAAAATATGCGCCCACCCCAACCACAGCTAGCAAAACCACCGTCCCCAAAAGCGCGGCAGATGCACCTTTCGAAGATGGCTCCCGATGCGGAGAGTTGGCAAAAATGCCAGCATCATCATCCCCGTCATTTATATCCGGCAGGACATCCTCAACATCACGAGAAGAAAACGACTTCTCCGTGAACACGTCTTTGTAATCATCATCAAGTGATTTATCGTCTTGGTCAGCCATGTTTTTCACCAAAGAGGGAGAGGAAAAGAAAAATGTCAGGCTATTCTATACAGATTTCCGCTTTTTGCATAGGAGTTACGCGGCTCTTTTGATAACTTTCAGAAAAGCACGTTCTAAAGAATGCTCTTGCGCCTGTTCGCGCAAATCAATTGGTCTTCCGGTAAAATAGATAAGCCCATCGTGAACAACACTGACTTTGTCGCAAATTTCATCCAAGTCGGCCAAAATATGGCTACTGAGCAAGACAGTTCGCCCCTGCCCCTTAACTTTTGCCAGCATATCTTTGACCAAGGAGCGGGCTAAAGGATCAAGACCGCTCATAGGCTCATCCAAAATCAGAAGGTCACATCCGGTCAAAACCGTCGCGATCAAGCCAAGCTTTTGTCGCATTCCCTTCGAATAACTTTGGACTTTATGTTTGAGAGCCACAGGATCCAGAGCCAGATCCTCACAAGAGCTGACAATTTCTTCATCCGCCACGCGCCGTCCATACAGCGAAGCGGCAAAATGGACAAATTCTCCCCCCTTCAAAAACCACGGGGGATCAAATCTCTCCGGCAAAAAGGCAATGTGACGACGGCATTCTGCTTGTAAATTGCTCCGACCAAAAACATATATATTGCCTTTGATCGCGTCTTTGAGACCCAAAACAGTTTTTATTAAAGTGGTTTTGCCAACCCCATTCAAACCAATCAACCCATAAGTCTGGCCAAGGCCGACCTCTAAATTAACATCGTGAAGGACAACACGCTGTCCATATCCAGCATACAAGCCAGAAACAGACAAAGCAGAAGAAGTCTCTGTTGATGGTGATAAGGATTCTGAAACGGCCATCTTATCAACCGGGAAGGAACATTCGGCCATCAATATTAAACCTTTGATTGGGCCGCAACCGAATGGGATAAACCTGATTGGTTCCTGCATCGAACCAACGAAGCTCAATATATTCCTTATATACCCGCAAATCCACCGCTTCAGCTGGCATCGCGTCAGGAGTTATCCGTTTGTTATTTAGCCAAATTGTCCAATCGTCTGGGGAATAAAAGACAATTCCACCCAGCGAAACCTCCCGCAAAGCCGTTGGGGGACGGTAGTTAGGATCGTTCGGGTCCGGATGATCCCTCAATTCCTGTAAAGTCGGCAAACGGGTGTTAAAGCCAATCCGAGCCTCCCTCAACAAAGCATGCTGAGCCGGAGTGAAGACCAAAGACGGAATAGCACTCGGATCCGCCGCTATCTTACTATATTTATCCTTAATTTCTTTTTCTATGCTCCGCAGAATCTTAACCTCCGCTGGCAAGGTGTTTGGATCTCCCGTCAATGCCGCAGGCGTAAACCCCAAACCTGAAGAAGACGAAGACTCGGCAGCAGCCCCGCCCTCACCACCAACACCCTGTGAGGAAACTACATTTCCTTGCGCGTACGCGCCCAAGATCACGCCAAAAGAAACGGCGAAAACCCCCAAAACAGCAGCATATTTTCCAAAGGATTTCATACCCATCACCATTCCAGCCTATTGTGCCCCAGAGGGCGGCGTTGCAGAAGAAACCACTGGTGCCACTTTGTCTTTAGGGGCCATTGTCCGCCAGTCAAAATCAATATGCGCTTTCACTAGGGGCGTTGGAACCCCCCCACCAATCTGACGAAGCATCGCCACATTAAACAGCTCAATCCGATCAAGTTTGATGTTCAAAACATCAACACTCCCGGGAAATTTTTCCTGAATAAATTTCACAAAACTATAAACATCAACATCGTCCAAGCTTTCCATTTCAACTTCGACAAGGCTTTTAAGGACAACGTGATTGGCCGAGCCGCCAAAGGATCTTCAACCATCTGGCCAGGCTTGATATTATACTTTGCTTTAAGCAAACCAGAGAGCGTGCGCAACTGCTCAAAACTCTCTTGAGCGGCGACCCTATTTTGGTCATTGAAGAAACCCCGAGCTTCCAGCTCCTTGAAATCACGCAGCTGGCTCTGCAAGAGAGTAAACTCTTCCTTCATACCTGCAACTTCCTGACGTTTCTTTTCCACTTCGGCCTTCACCTGCTCTAACTGTTGCTCTGAAGCCTGAGCTTCTGGCTCCAGATAATAGAAGAGCAAGGCTCCTGATCCCGCGTTCAGAAGAATCAAAAACATTAGAAAGAAAATCGATTTACTTCCCAGAATTTTCAGCATTTCGAACCTTCTTGATTTCAATTTCCGACAAATACCTGTCAGCTGCAGCCCGCGCAGCAGCTGTCAGCCCCGTCTCGCTTGTCACTTCCCCTCGGTAAGTCAGATCTGCCAAACTTTTCCTAATAGAAACGTCATACTCGGGCAAGGCACTAGCCAAGCGCCGCCTTAAGTCCTCCAACTCGGCGTTACCATCTTGTGGCTTGACCGTCCCAGAAAAACTAATTTTTAGAAGAAAATTTGACCCTCGAATGGCAAGAGGATCAGCAGGAACAGGCGGGGCACCAGAAGATGATACAGGGCCATCTCCAAGCGGATCATTTGAAAATTCAAACCCATCAACACGAAGAGATTTCAAGGAATGGGAAATTTTTTCCAAAGCAACCAGTGGATTGACCATCTTATGCTCAAGGTCTTCATGAACCGCTAAAGCCCCCTTGATGAGAGGAACATCAATCCCCATTGCTTCCTTGCGCTGAACTTCTGCAGCATAGATCGCTTCGATTTTCGCTTTTTGCTGCATAGCAACTTCCATATTCTGGCTACTGGCAAAAAGGGTCTGTGCTTCAAGAGACATTGAAAACGCAAAATAACTAAAACCAAGAGCCAAAAGCACCATGGCAGAAGAAGCAATTTTTCGTGGCTTAGAAACCTTCTGCAACTCTTTCGAGATCAATGGCAGCGTGAGCTGAAATTTTTGAGCAGACCAAGCAACGTGCAAAGCATCAGAAAAATGGTCTCCATCTGCCAGACTCGTCCGTACCCCCAACAAACTTGCAGCCTCAGAGACGGTTAAGGCCGTGTAATCGCAGGGGACAGAAATCATTTCTTCAAGAGAAGAGGCCAAACTATCCCCAGCAATAACGATGACATTCAAACCATCTTGGGGAGAATAACCGAACCGCGAGAGATAGCTTAACGTTGCCTGAAACTCATGGGATACATCTCCCGCCCAAGTTCCTGAATCAACCTGATCCGGCTCCGAAATCGGCGTGACCCGAGTCAGAGCCAAGTCACCATTCTTGACCACAATTTGACGCAGACCACCCCCGCGATGTTGACCGATCAAAACCGACCAGACCGCCGAATTTGGCATCTCTTTGCGTTTAGCAATCTTACCTGCCAATTCCTTGACCAAAGAAGCCGATTCGATCGGAAGCAAACCCTAGCCAGAAGCTGCCAAACCAGATTTCTCAATAGCAGAGACAACTTTGGTGAAAGTGTCGGTTG
>JAEUKO010000069.1:0-243 GCA_016794285.1 Alphaproteobacteria bacterium
AGCTTCCCCACAATGTCCGCGTGACAACCGACGAACTTGATGCGGTTGGCAACACAACAAAGGCTGTAACCAAAGGTTATGCCATTGGTTCTGCAGGCCTTGCGGCGTTGGTTCTCTTCTCGGCCTATACCGAGGAAATCAAGCACTATATGCCAAACCTTGAAGGGATGACGTTCCCGCTTCAAGATCCGTTCGTGGTGATTGGTCTGTTCGTTGGGGGGCTTCTGCCTTACCTGTTCGGGG
>JAEUKO010000069.1:253-9087 GCA_016794285.1 Alphaproteobacteria bacterium
TGACGGCTGTGGGGCGTGCAGCTTCCAGCGTTGTGATCGAAGTTCGTCGCCAGTTCCGCGAAATCCCAGGGATCATGGAAGGAAAAGCCAAACCTGAATACGGAAAGGCTGTGGATCTTCTGACCAAGGCAGCTATTCGTGAAATGGTGATGCCTTCTCTCCTTCCTGTCGGGGCTCCGATTGTTCTGTTCGCTGTGGTCTATAAATTGGCAGGTCTGGAAGCAGCCTTCCAATCGCTAGGGGCCTTGCTGATGGGGACGATTGTCACGGGCTTGTTTGTCGCTATTTCGATGACCTCCGGTGGTGGGGCTTGGGATAACGCCAAGAAATACATCGAAGAAGGCCATTATGGCGGCAAAGGATCTGACGCTCACAAAGCAGCAGTCACAGGCGATACGGTTGGAGATCCTTATAAGGATACCTCTGGTCCTGCTGTTAACCCGCTGATTAAGATTGCCAATATCGTGGCGATTATCTTGGTCGCGATTGTGGCTAAATTCCTTGGCCAATAGGCGGATTCTTTTCTAGAAATTACAAAAGCGCGGGGTATATTTTATCCCGCGTTTTTGCTGGATGAATGTGATAGTCTGACAAAAAACAAGGAGATCTCTGTTATGAGCAAACCAGAATTTCGAGGAAAAATTTATAATTCCGTTTTGGATACGATTGGGGCGACGCCTCTTGTGCGTGTGCCACGGATCACCGCAGAGAAGCAATTGGTTGCCGATTTGTTGTTGAAGCTTGAATTTTTTAATCCTCTCTCTTCAGTCAAAGACCGGATTGGTCTTGCTATGCTCGAAGATGCCGAACAGGCCGGAACAATCAATCCGGCAAATACGGTCCTGATCGAGCCGACTTCGGGTAATACAGGAATTGCCCTTGCCTTTGTCGCGGCCGCAAAGGGCTATCGTCTGATTTTAACTATGCCAGAGAGTATGTCGATTGAACGCCGCAAAATGTTGGCTTTGCTCGGGGCTGAATTGGTTCTCACGCCCAAGGAACAGGGGATGAAGGGAGCCATTGCCAAAGCGCAGGAGTTGCTCAAGGAAACCCCAAACGGATTCATTTTAGGTCAGTTTGATAACCCTGCCAATCCAAAAGTCCACCGGATTACCACAGCCGAAGAAATTTGGAATGATACAGATGGCAAGGCCGATATTTTGGTGTCCGGAGTTGGAACAGGCGGAACCCTAACAGGTGTTTCTGAAATTTTGAAAGCCCGCAATCCTGCGTTTCGCACCATCGCGGTCGAGCCAACCGATAGTCCGGTTCTCTCTGGTGGTTCTCCTGCGCCTCATAAAATTCAGGGAATTGGGGCGGGATTTGTTCCCTCTATCCTCAGAACCAGTTTGATTGATGAAATCATAACCATCTCGAATGAAGCGGCCTTTGAAATCGCCCGCTATGCGGCGCGTGTTGAAGGGTTGCCCATTGGTATCTCATCAGGCGCAGCTCTTGCCGCTGGAATAGATGTGGCCAGCCGCCCCGAAAACAAAGGGAAAATGGTTGTGGTCATTATTCCTTCTTGTGCAGAGAGGTATCTTTCTACCGCTCTGTTTGATGGGTTGGCTGTTTAATCATGAGTCTGATTTCCTCTATTCAGCAACGCGACCCCGCCAATCCAACTTTTTTCGAAGTTGTCCTTGCCTATCCCGGGTTTCATGTTATCGGGTTTCACAAAGTGTCCTCGGTTTGTTGGAGGTATGGATTGCGGGCATTGGCTCGTTTTATCTCGCATTTGGGGCGATGGGTAACGGGCATCGAAATTCACCCGGGCGCAAAAATTGGCCGCAATTTATTTATTGACCACGGCATGGGAGTGGTGATTGGCGAAACATCTGTGATTGGAGACAATGTTCTGATTTATCACGGAGCAACCCTCGGCGGGAAGGGCGGAGAAAGGGCAGGGGACAAAAGACACCCCACCGTTGAAGATGGGGCGGTCATCGGAGCCAGTGCGCAAGTTCTCGGCAATATCCGCATTGGCAAAGGGGCAAAGGTCGGGGCTGGCGCAGTGGTCACCTTCGATGTGGCAGATGGCGTGGTCGTCGCAGGAAATCCAGCGCGGATTATTTCTTGTGAAAATAATAAAAATTCCGCCTATGGACTGCCAGAACTCCTGCCCGATGTTCTGGAACAAGAGATCGAAGAATTGCGCGAAGAGATTGCTGCGCTTGGGCACAAATTAAAAGATGGGAATGACCGTGCCGCTTGAATCTGACTTTCTTGGATCACGGGTTATACCGATTTGTGCGCATTTCGAAGAATGCGGCGGATGCCAGTTCCAAAACTTATCCATCGCAGACTACCAAGGCTGGAAAGAGAAGTCGGTCAGGGAAATAATCGAGAAGGGAGGGGTTTGCCCAAGTCTTTGGCACAAGCCCGTTTTCGTTCCAGAAAAAACCCGCCGCAGGGTTACGTTTTCGGCAATCAAGCAGGATGGCGTCGTCACCACCGGATTTCATCGTCATCGGTCCCACGATATTGTGAGTATTGCCCAGTGCCATTTGATTTTACCATCCTTGCAAACTATACTGGAAAAAATACCTGCGGCCTTTGCACCTGTCCTTCATGAAAAGGTGGAAGTGGATGTTTTTCTGCAAGATGTGGATGGGAAGATTGATTGTGTGATAACCGGACTTCCTTCAACCGGAGCGCGGCAAACAGAAAACCTTGCCAAATTGGCTGAACGCCTTGGTCTTGCGCGAATAAGTTTGGTAACGCGCGAAGGGGCACTGCCCGAAATTTATATTGATATTTCTCCTATCCAGAAAGCATCCGGAAAGCTGAATGTCCTTATTCCCCCCGCTGCGTTTTTGCAGCCCAGCGCAGAAGGTGAAGCGGCACTGGTCGCTGCTGTCAATAAGGGGCTCTCCTCCCTTAAAGGAACCAAAAACAAGATTGCTGATTTGTTTAGCGGATGCGGAACATTCGCGGGGCCCCTTTTGGAGAGAGGATTTGTTCTCGCTGTCGAAGAAGATGGAAAAATGGTGGAAGTCCTGCAAAAAGCAGCACGAGCCAATGGACGTTTGACTGTCCAGCAGCGCGATTTGTTCAAAGAACCTGTCGGGCCAAGGGAGCTAACAGGGTATCAGGCTGTTTTGCTGGACCCTCCCCGCGCCGGAGCCAGAGAGCAAGCCTTAAAACTTGCCAAGTCCACTGTGCCGATTGTGATTTACGTTTCCTGCAACCCGCAATCTTTCGCCCGTGATGCAAAAATCTTGACCGAGGGAGGCTATCATTTCGAAAGCCTTCAAATCGTAGATCAGTTCATCTGGTCAAGTCATGTTGAGATTGTCGGAGTCTTTCACCGCAAAGCCTAACTTACAACTATTAACGTCTTCCGCCGCCGCCTGTATCCGCCGCACTGCTGGTATCTGCTTTGTTATATTTGCCAAGGTTCCCCAGCATTTGTTGAATGAAGGTATAATCATTTCCTGAACTCGGAGTGGTTCGCCCTACCAAAGGAACATCTTTGCGGCCATCTTTCCGTTCTTTGATGGTTTGTACCAACCCATCATCGGCAAAGGTCACTTCCACAATGCGTTCGTCAGTAACCTTGGGGTCAAGAATCCCTCTTTTCTCGGTTTTTTGCCCCAGATAAAACCAGACCTTGTCGTTAAACGGCGAAACCGTCGTTGGCGAACCAATCTTGCGGATCACGTCATCTTTGGCGTCTACGCCAGGCAGAATTTCTTTCATCTGGTAGTCGTCAAGAAAATTCCCCCGATTGGCTGTGATGGGGGTACAGGCGGTCAGGGTTGCCAAAACCACAAGGGGAAGAAGGATCTTTTTCATGGAAATATTCCTAGGTCCAAAACGGGGAATTGGCAAGAGGGGACCTTAAGAAAAGATGTTAGGTAAAGAAAATATTATTACCCATTCAAATCATTCACTTTTATTCTTCTTTCTGCTAATAGAAACCTATGGATAAAATTGGGAGACTGCAAAACGTCCTCGAACAGCATGGTGTTCGGGTGACGGAGCCGAGATTAAGCGTACTTGACCTCTTGGCCAAGAGCGAGTCCCCTTTGCGGGCCTATGACATTCTTGAAAAGATGAAAACGCCCGAGAGGGAGGTTAACCCCCCTACGGTTTATCGGGCCTTGGCTTCCCTTGAGGAAGCCGGATTGATCCATCGCCTTGAAAGTTTGAACGCCTATATTTTTTGCCATGACCACAACAAAGGGCATAACCCCAAAGATGGTGGCGAGTTGTTTTTTGCCATTTGTGATGAGTGCGGAAAAGTTGAAGAAGTTGAGCGTGCCTTCTCGCCCAGTCTGACAGAGATTTTGAGGAAACAAGGATTTGAACCAAGCCACCATGTGTTAGAGGTTCATGGCCACTGCGTAAATTGTCAAAAGTAAACGATAGCTAGACAGAAAGGACGTCCCCATTATGTTTCTCTTTCCTATTCGTTCAAGTGCCCGTTCCAGAGCGCAAACAGCGCGTCAACTCTATGCCGCAGCGACAAAGGCCGCGCGTCAGCCTTTTTTCTTTCGTGAGATAGGGGTTCCCGATACCCTCGAAGGGCGCGCCGATATGGTTTTTCTGCACACCGGACTTCTGGTGTGCCGTTTGTGCCGCCTTGGTCCAGATGGAGCCAAGCTTGCTCAATCTGTCTTTGATGAAATGTTTTTGAATTATGATTGGGCCCTCAGAGAAATGGGCGTGGGAGACCTCGCCGTCCCAAGACGCATCAAAAAAATGATGGGTTTGTTTAAGGGGCAGGCAGTTGCTTATGATGAATCTGCGCGGGCCAGTCTTCCTGAAACCAAGGCGGCTTTGCTGCGGAACGTGTTCTCTGTCTCGCCGCCCCGTTCCTTGCAAGCCCTTTCGATTTTGGCAGAGTATGTGCAAACTGCGTATTGCGCTTTAGAGCAGCAGAGCTTATCAGACTTCTCTCAAGGTCGTGTTACTTTTGGAGAGTTTGAATATGTGCCCGAAGAAATCTACGCTCAAGCTGCCTGAACCGGAATGGTCTGTCTGGGTCAAGGCAGATGAAATTCCCGCAGACGGGAAGCAGGTTGACTTATCGCCCGATGCTTCCCAGTTGCCCTTGATCGCGCAGCGGATCGGGGTTCTCTCCCTCGACTCTTTGCGGGCGAGCCTCTCCCTGTCCAAAAGCAAGGGGGGCGTCATGGTTCATGTGACGGGGACGCTGTGGGCCGAAATTGTCCAAAGCTGTGTGGTAACCCTAGAGCCGATCAAGAGCAAAATTCAGGAAGACTTTGAAGCGTGGTTTGCCGATCAGGAACACGTTATCCTCTTTGAAAAAGCGCAGCGCGACGTTTTAACCAAAAAGGAAATGATGGACCTTCCTATTCTTGAAGAAAAAGAAGACCCCGAACCTTTGGAAGACGGCAAAGTTAATCTTGGCGAATTGGTGGTTCAGTATTTGTGCCTTGCTGTGAATCCTTTTCCCCACAACGAAACGGCGGAGCAACAAAGCGAGAAAACCCCGATTGCTCATAAGGGAAGGGGAGCGCAAGAACCCCTCCGGCCCAACCCCTTTGCCGCACTGAAAAACTGGCGACCAAAGGATTAAAGAGGGGGGAATGTCCCTAGAAGAAAGCTGGCGGATGAGGTGAGATTTGAACTCACGGAAGCCTTACGACTTCGCCAGTTTTCAAGACTGGTGCAATCAACCGCTCTGCCACTCATCCATCCACAAGAAACCAACTGCCTGTGGTTTGCGTTTGCATTACTAATCGAAAATAGGGGGGCTGTCTAGATATTCAAACAAGTATATGCTGACCCTATGTTTTATTACCTGTCCAAAACCCTTTTTGCTTTGATGAATCCCCTTCTGCTTGGGGTTTTCCTGCTGGTTTTGGGCGTGATCTGGCGGACACGGAGGGCCGGTCTTATCTGTTTAATTCTTGGAATTTTGGCGATTGTGATTCCCGGGTTCTCCCCTTTGGGGACCAATTTGCTCGTCTATTTGGAAAAACAGCACCCTATGCCGCCTTCCTTGCCGGATCATATCAGCGGCATTGTCGTTCTGGGGGGAGCCGTGGAAACAGGCCTATCCCTGCATTACCAGCAAACGCAATTGAATGATTACGCCGAGAGGGTGACCGAGATTTTGGTTTTATCCCGTCGTTATCCACAAGCCAAGATCGTCTATAGCGGTGGGGAGGGGGGGCTGTTTCCCACAGGTGGCCTTGAAGCCAATGAAGTGAGAAAGTTTATGGATCGTCTTGGAATACCGACCAAGAACTTTGTTTTTGAGGATCGCTCCCGTACCACCTATGAAAATATGGAGTATAGCCGCGCCCTCATTCATCCACAGCCTGTGGATAAGTGGCTGTTGGTAACTTCAGCCCATCATCTGCCCAGAGCAATGGCGGTTTTCAAAAGCGGCGGGTGGAATGTGGTTCCTTATCCCGCAGGCTACCAGACAATGGGAGAATATGTTTATTCTCCCTCGCTTGATTTTTCGGGGAATGTTTACAAGTTCCAGATTGCTCTCAAGGAAATCATAGGTATCATCGCCTACACGCACACAGGGAGAATTCGTTCGGATGTTCTATCGTCATACAACAGCCATTGGCCTGATCTTGGCCGTGTTGTTTTGCACGCTCGGTTCTCCGGCGGCCTTGGCGCGTGAGAGAACGGATTTTTCGGCTTGGCTGTCCCACTTTCGTACAGAAGCTCTGCAGCATGGAATTTCGCCACAGACCCTTGAAAAAGCGTTTGCTGGAATTTCGGCCAATCCTCGCGTGATCGAATTAGACCGGAAGCAACCCGAGAAGAAGATGGGTTATGCCGCCTATCGCAAGACCGTGGTTAGTCAAGCCCGTATCGACCAAGGACGTCAACTATTGAGGGATCATTGGAATCAACTGCAAATCGCTCAGAACCGTTATGGCGTTCCGGCGGAGATACTGGTTTCTTTGTGGGGAATTGAAACCAACTACGGCGAGAATACAGGGGGGTTTGATTTAATAGAATCTCTGGCAACTTTGGCATGGGAAGGCCGCCGCGCTGCATATTTTAAGAAAGAACTGATTGCCGCCCTGCAAATTTTGCAAGCTGGACACATCAGCCGACAAAACTTCAAAGGGTCTTGGGCCGGGGCAATGGGGCAAAATCAGTTTATGCCGTCAAGCTGGAAAACCTATGCGGTTGATGGCAACGGCGATGGGCGCAAAGATATATGGACAACTCGGGCAGATGTTTTTGCCTCCTCTGCCAATTATCTAGCCAAAAATGGTTGGAATAACTCCTATCCGTGGGGATGGGCCGTTCGTGTACCAGATCGTGCATCGCTCAAAACCGGAGTGGATCACCCCCGAGATCTTCAAGATTGGATCAAAGCAGGTGTACGCTTGTCAGATGGCGGAGTTCCTCAAGGGGCCGCCAACCTTAAAACCGCATTGGTTATTCCAGACGGCGGGGAAGGGAGAGCCTATTTGGTGACTAGTAACTATAAGGTCATCATGTCGTGGAACCGCTCGACTTACTTTGCGGTTTCGGTTGGCTCGCTTGGGGATTTGATAAAAACATCTCGGTATACCCAAAAATCTGGCTCATCTACCGCTTACAACAATTGATGATAACAAGGAAAAAACAATGAAACAGTTTTCTTCTGCTTTGCTTGCGCTGTTTGCTCTTGTAACGCTTAGCGCGTGTAGCGAGGTTGAGTTTGGCTCTCATCTTTTCAAAAAATATGGGGAAGAAGCCCCACCGCCTCAAGCACGCACAACTGCGCCAACTCAGCAAGGCTTGTTCAAAGTTGGCAAACCTTATACCGTTTTGGGACAAACCTATGTTCCCCGAGAAACCTACGATTATGTGGAAACGGGGATTGCGTCTTGGTATGGCCCCGGGTTTCATGGTGGAAAAACAGCGTGTGGGGAATTATACAATAAAAACGAATTGACGGCGGCGCACCGGACCTTGCAAATGCCTTCGCTTGTTCGCGTAACCAATTTGGGCAATGGGCGTTCGGTTGTAGTGCGGGTCAATGATCGGGGCCCCTTTTCCAAAGGGCGGGTGATTGATGTTTCTCGGCGAGCGGCAGAGGCTCTGAATATGGTTGGAACCGGAACCGCCAAGGTTAAGGTTGAGCTGCTGGCGAACGAAAGCCGGATTTTAGCAGATGCAGCGCGTCAAGGTGTTTCTACGAGAGGGGTTGAGATTGCGATGAATGAGACAGGGACTCTGCCCGGGTATATGAAGTCAGGGACGGGTTCGAGTATTTGCCTTGATCCCAAAGATCAACCTATTGTTGAAAAAAGCCTTGAGAAAGTTGCACAAAAAGAGAATATCCCTGGCCACTACACCGATGGTCACTTCTACCCTGCGGCGAATTATCAACAAGGCCCCGTGGTTCCAAGTTACATTTATGTTCAAGCCGGAGCTTTTGGCGTAGAAGGCAATGCAGCGCGTTTGTCTCAAAAACTTTCCAGCATTGCACCAACATCGGTTCAACCGGTTCCTTATCAGGGGCGGACATTGTATAAAGTTCGCGTTGGTCCCCTTGACAGTGTGCCTATAGCGGATAATGTCCTCAAGCGGGTTCTTGCTTCGGGGCAATCCGATGCCATCATCGTTGTTCAGTAATTTTGTGTTTCAAGGTTTAGTATGAAAAAATTTCTTCTCTCCTTTTTGTTGTGTCTCATTCTTCCTTTTACGGCGGAGGCAGAAGGGGTGTCCCAGCCTGAAACCTTGGCGAAAGAAGCGGTGATTGTTGATTTTGAAACAGGAGCCGTTCTTTATGATAAGAATGCGGATATAAAAACTCCAACATCTTCGATGTCCAAAGTCATGACGGCAATGGTCGTGTTTGATGCTATTCGCAGCGGAAAACTTTCTTTGGAGCAAAC
>JAEUKO010000006.1:0-43063 GCA_016794285.1 Alphaproteobacteria bacterium
CAAAGATGTACACGCGTTCCGAGCATGGTTTTGACGATGCAGATGGCCGCCAGAGTTAGGGTTATGCAAGAGGTCTAATAATCGACACGAACAAGATAAAGCCCATCAGGTGGACAAGTTGGTCCCCCAGCCTTCCGGTCCTTGGCCTCTAGGGCTGTTTTGACCTGCTGGGCAGGCCATTTCCCATCCCCGACCAGAACCAGCGTGCCCACCATATTCCGCACCTGATGGTGCAAAAAAGAGCGTGCTTCGGCATGAATTAGAATCTCCCGCCCATGTTCAAGGGCAATCTCTTCAATTTCAAGCCGTTCAAGACTTCGAATAGGAGACTTTGCCTGACACTCTGTCGCACGGAAGCTTGTAAAGTCATGCTGCCCCAAAAGAAAGGCCGCCCCTGCACGCATAGCCTTAATATCCAGATCGCGCCGAATATGCCACATCATATCTTGGTCAAAAGTCGGCGGAGTCCCCCGATTAAGAATGCGGTAAGTGTAGAGTTTATTAACAGCCCCATGACGAGCGTGAAACGTATCAAGGACAGGATCCGCCGCAAGAATAGAAATGGTTTCCCCGCGCAAATACGCGTTCAAAGCCCGCGCCACAACAGCCCCAGAAAGAGGCCTCTCCCCATAATCTAGGTCAAAGTGCGCGACCTGACCGCGCGCATGGACTCCAGCATCTGTGCGCCCAGCAACGTGCAAACGAATATTCTGCTGGCAAAACCCAAACAATGCTTCTTCGATCTTTTGCTGAACAGAAGGAGCCCCTGCCTGTCGTTGCCAACCAGCATAGGGAGTTCCCTTATATTCGATGAGAAGTTTCCAGCGTGTCATACCTGCCAGAAATAAAGACTCCCTTTTGAAACAGCAAGGAAACTCTTCACTTTTTTAAGCTTGCCAACGTTTGGCAGCCGCCGCCACTCTCTCTCCGTAGAGCTCGGCTGTTTTTAAGTCCCCACTCGGAGGGGTTTGGTCGGGAGCTGCGTTTTCAGCCTGCGCCATAACGCCCAAGGAACTTCCGATCCGGTTAATCGTCTCCGGCGCGCGATGGTGAGGGGTTTCAGACTCCCCGGGCAACATTCCGGTGCTGACCCAAATCATCCCATGCTGGGCAGCCAAAACCGCGAATTGCTGCAAAGTTGCCAGTTTATCACCGCTCAAAGAATGGGAAACTGTGAACCCTCCGGCCAATTTGTCTTTCCACTTCTGCACAAACCATGCTTTGGACGTTGCATCCATAAAGACCTTAAAGGGACCAGAAGCTGAGCCCATGTAAGTTGGAGCCCCAAAAATGATTGCATCCGCTGCGTCAAGACTGGTCCAATCAGCTTCGGAAATAGCACCATCTGCTGCAACTTTAATAAGACTGGTTTGCGCTCCAGCCTTTTCCGCCCCTTTGGCTACAGCTTCCGCCACAACCGTAGTGTGGCCGTATCCTGAGTGGTAAACAACTGCAACTTTTGACATGATAACCCCTATTATTTATTGGTTTCTGGCTGAATATTGGCTTCGGCCTCGATGGTGATTTGCACCTCGTCCGATACATTAGGCAAAGCATAGCTCATCCCATATTCCGAGCGTTTAATCACGCCCTTCGCGCTAAACCCTGCGGTTTTTAATTTACTAATCGGGTTTTCTCCGATTTTGTTCAACTTTACATCCAGAACAGCCGATTTTGAGACCCCCAAAAGCGTCAAATCCCCCGTAACAGTGGCCGTATCTTTGCCAGTCAGCTTAACCTTGGAACTGCGGAATGTTGCAGTTGGGAACTTTGCAGAATCAAAAAATTTCTCGCTCATCAGATGTTCGTTAAACAGGTCAATCCCTGTTACCACGCTTCCGGTTTTGACAGTCACATCAACCATCGAGGCTTCAGGCTTAGCTTCATCCAGCGTCACTGTTCCGGTCACTGTTGCAAACTTCCCCGATGGATTCGAGAATCCAAAGTGATTCGCACTCCACGTTAGATTGGTATGAAAGGGGTCAAATGTGTAGGTCTCCGCAGCTTCTGCCGAGGCAAAAGGAGCTGTCACCAAAGCCAATGCACTAAATAAAACAACAGAACGGATCATTAGGGGGTCTCCTGATTAGAAAATGACAAGCACACGATATAGGATATATGCTGCAAAAGAACAGGGGAAGAAATCATTTATTTTGGGTCTTCGTCTTCATGCGCTGTTTTGCGCGCGCGCAAGCTTTCCGACTTAAGTTGACCGCAAGCCGCCAGAATATCTCGCCCCCGTGGACGGCGAATAGGCGCGTCATATCCCGCATTTTCAAGAATTCTGGCAAACGACTCAATCCGGCTTTTGGGAGAACACTCAAACTCGGCCCCATCCCATTTATTGAACGGAATAAGATTTATTTTGCAGGGAATATCCCGCAGCAATTTTGTGAGGCGCACGGCGTCTTCATCGCTGTCATTTACGCCGTTCAGCATCACATACTCAAAAGTAATCCGCCGGATGGAAGATGTTCCAGGATAATTGCGGCAAGCCTCTAGCAACTCACCCAAAGGATATTTATTGTTAACCGGCATAAGAGCTGAGCGTTGTTCATCGGTCGTCGCGTGCAATGAAATGGCCAGATTAACCCCCAATTCCTCGCCACATTGGATAATTTGCGGCACAACTCCCGAAGTCGAGAGCGTGATACGACGTTTGGACAGTCCCAGCCCTTCCTCATCCATGCAAATACCAAGAGCCACTGCAACATTATCGTAGTTATAAAGAGGCTCACCCATTCCCATCATCACAATGTTGGTTAAATCTCGGCCCTCTCCACCATCCTTGGTGGTTGATTCTCCGACATCGGGCCATTCACCAAGAACGTCGCGGGCGTGAATAATTTGCTGCAATATTTCATGCGGTCCTAAATTCCGCACCAAAGGCTGCGTTCCCGTATGGCAAAATTTACACGTGAGCGTACACCCAACCTGAGAAGATACACAAAGCGTAGCCCGCTCTTTATCGGGAATAAAAACCGTCTCGACTTCTTGCCCGTCAGACATGGCCAAAAGCCATTTTATGGTGCCATCTGACGAAGTTTGCTCGGTAACCACACGCGCCCGATCAATCGTATAGTGCTCGCCCAGCAATCCGCGCATTTCTTTGGGAAGATTGACCATTTGGTCAAAACTTCTTACCCCCCGCTTGTAAATCCAGTGGGAAACCTGCTTAGCCCGAAACTTCGGTAAGCCATGGTGCGCCATCACCAACTGCATTTCGTCAGGAGTTAGCCCAATCAGGGCAATTCTCCCGTCCCGATCTCGACGTGGGGCCGAAAATTTATCAGCATGGGATGTCAAACTCATCATCTATTCCTTTTGCCCTGACCTTACCCTAGAGTGGACAAAGAATGCAAAGTTTTCAAATAGGAAACCGTATGACCAAAGAAAAAATCCGCTGTGGCTGGGTCGGTGAAAACAAGCCCCATTACGAGCATTACCATGACGAAGAGTGGGGGATTCCCTCGCATAACGACCAACATTTGTTTGAAATGCTCATCCTTGAAGGGGCTCAAGCAGGCCTTAACTGGGAAACTATCTTGAAAAAAAGACACGGATACCACAAAGCCTTTCACCAATTTGACCCCCGAAAAGTCGCCAAAATGAGCGACGATGAATTGGAGTCTTTGCTGCAAGACGAAGGAATTATTCGCAACCGGCTTAAGGTATTTTCGGCACGAAAAAACGCGCTGGTTTTTCTGGCGATTCAGAAAGAGTTCGGTTCGTTTAACGACTATTTATGGCGTTTTACAAACGGAGCCCCCATCCAAAATCACTGGGAACGCCTTTGCGACATTCCAACCTCAACAGTAATCAGCGATGCCCTGTCTAAAGACCTCAAAAAACGAGGAATGAGCTTTGTCGGCAGCACAATTATTTACGCCTATATGCAAGCAATTGGGATGGTCAACGATCATATCACCTCGTGTTGGCGTTATAAAAAGCCATAAAAAAAGCCCCAAATTGGGGCTTTTTAGGTGATTCTTAAGCTGCTGTCCGGCGAGGCCGGAAAGGACCTTGGCTTGGTCCGGTTCGAGAATTGGTTTTGTCACCAAAGAACTTTTTACCGCCAGAGGCAGGGGCCTCAGACCGTCCTTCAGGTTTCTTGCCGCTCCAATCTTTTTTGACCCCGTCTTTTTTGACGAAATCTTTTTTCGGTCCATCTTTGAAGAAGGGCTTGTCCCCAAAGGATTTTTTGCGGTCATCACTGCCAAATTTCTTGACGAAAGGCCGCTCGCTATTTCCCCCTTCAGGGCGTGGGCTGTAAGAACGAGCTGGACGATCTCCTTCTGGGCGAGACCCTTCAAATCTGCGTCCTTCAGGTTTGCGATCCCCACTACCGAAACGAGGTTTGAAATCACGGCGCTCTCCAGAGTCTGCACTGCGCGGTGGAGGGTTCTCATTGCGTTCAACCGGAGTCCAATCTCCTCCCTCACGACGAGGGGCTGGACGGGAAAACCCGCTCTTCGCAAATCCGCGATTTTCTCCAGAGGAAGAACGATCTCCGTAAGAAGACCGGCCCCCTTCAGGTTTATCTTTGATCTTGAAGCCAAATTTTCCGGTGCGTGGTGCCCCGCCAAATTTATGGCCGCCACCGCCACGACGATTTCCACCTTCGCGGCCCGAATCAAATCGCTCGCCTTTGGAGCGGCTATCGGGATTGATAAGACGATCAATAGCGTTCCATTTTGCACGATCCATAGGAGCAATCAAACAAATCGCTTCGCCTTCGGCCCCGTTCCGCGCCGTGCGACCAACCCGATGGATGTAATCTTCTGGACATTGTGGAAGATCATAGTTGATAACCGTTTCAATATGAGGAATATCAAGCCCACGCGCCGCCACATCTGTGGCAACCAAGATCCGGCATTCTTTTTCACGAAACAAACGAATAACGCGGTCTCTCTGACCTTGCCGCAAATCGCCATGAATGGCATCTGCATTGTGTTCTTCTCGAGACAGGCGACGCGCCAAACGATCAGCCCCATGTTTTGTTTTCACGAAAACAAGGATGGTTCCCTCGCGACCATTCAGAAGACGTGTCAAATGGTCGTGTTTTTCATCTTCTGATGTATGAATCAGTTCCTGCTTGATTTTTGGAGCCGCCGTAGTGGTCGAACCAACCGTAATCCGTTCTGGATTTGTCAGGTATTTGCGTGAAAGATTCACAATATTAGGTGGCAAAGTTGCCGAAAACATCAGGGTTTGACGCTTTTCTGGTAAAAATTCAGCAATCAATTCCAACTGAACACCGAAGCCCATATCCAGCATCCGGTCCGCTTCATCCAAAACCAAGAAATTGGTGTTTGAAAGATCAAGAGTCCCGCGCTCCAAGTGATCGTTGATACGACCAGGAGTCCCCACAATAATGCGTGGCCCCCATTTCAACTGGGAATATTGCTTGGGCATTGGCTCTCCGCCAATGAGTAAAGCTGCGCGAACAGCACGGTCATGGCCCAAGAAGGCCTTGATCTGAGTCATGACCTGAAAGGCGAGTTCCCGCGTTGGAGTCATAATCAGACCCGCCGCTTTGGGATCCGAAAGGAGTTTGGCAACCAGAGGAATGCCAAAAGCTCCCGTTTTTCCAGTTCCCGTTTGGGCGGTTCCCAAAATATCGCGTCCAGCAAGAGCAAGCGGAATAGCCTGTTCCTGAATCGGGGTCGGAGTTGTAAAATTGTGGTTGGTTAGAGATTTGATTAATTGGGCCGGTAGGCCGAATTGATTAAAATCGGTCATGATCTTCCTTGTCTTGTTTTACTGGTTGCGTCCCGTCCCTATGACGAAACGCTGTTTTTCACATTCGGGAAAACAAAGCCAGTTGGACAAAGACGTCGGATGGATCTGTTTCCGGTGCCGGTTTATTGGTTTATTGTTGTTGTCCGGCACGCATCTCAATGAGTAAGGATTTTTACATCCCCACGGGGGACTTATGCACAGGTTCTTGCTTCGCCGTCAAGAAAATAAAACCAATTGGGGTTGTTGTAAAATCTGCTAACATTCGCCCTCAAGAACAATCGAGAGAAAAAATGAGCCAAAACCTAGGATCCGCGCTATCAGGAACCATTGAAATTCCCCTGTTTCTGAAATCTGGAGTCGCACGCTTTGAAAACAGTTTCTGGGCCACCGTCCAGTCTTTCCTTGTTCCCGCCCTTTTGATGCTGCCTTCGGCTTATTTATGGACACTTAGCCCCCATTTTGCCGGCTTTAACGTTTTTTCATTGGCCGCTAGGTTCTCGCTCGAATACGTTCTCTCTGGAATCGTTTTTCTAGCAGCCGTCTTTATGGCTGTCTCTTTTCTGAGAAAAGAGAACTCTTTTTTGAGGTTTGTTACGGCCCTCAACTGGACCGCTCTTTTCCTGTTCATTTTGCAAGCTTTTACCTTCGCTTTGCTGAGCACAGGGGTCCTAAACTGGCCGAACGCGCAAGTCTTCTTGATGGTCCAGATGGTATATGGTCTCTTATTTCAGGCTTTTCTCATCGCACGTTGCTTTGGTGTCCACTGGAGTCTTGCTATTGTTCTTGCGGCGGCTCATTACGGGATTTCACAGGGGACAAGCCAATTTTTAGGCCCAATTCAAAACGGCTAAGGATTCGCTTGTTTATCAGGTGAAACCCTAGACCGGTTAGAAGATTGCACCCGCAAATCGCCGCAAACACCCCCAAAGGACCCGCGACAGCATACCCTAGATAAATAGCGGGAATGGCAAGAACAACCATCTTCACCAGCAGCATAAGGGTAGAATATTGGGGTTTTCCCATCGCATTATAGGCCGATCCCCAACAGTTGGCCACATTGCTAAGCCCGTAAGAAATAGGAACCACAACAAAATAAAGAGCCAAAATCGGCTGAACCAAGATGTCTTTGGTAAAAACGTGAGAGAGGGAATCGGCAAATGCGCCCAGAACCAGCGCAACCCCCAAAGACCAAAGCACGCAAAACCCGAGTGCATCGCGGAGAGCTTCGCGAATACGGCCAAAATTTCGGGCTCCCCAGTTCTGACCAATAATAGGGGCCATCCCCACCGAAACCGCCATCATAATGATAAAAGCAAAAGCTTCAACGCGAGAGGCCACCCCAAAAGCCGCAACCGCCTCAGGGCCAGATTTTGAAAGAACGGCGTTGATATTGGAGTTAAGCAAAGAGGGCAGGGCACTGGTTAGTCCCGCCGGAATGGCAATAACCAGCAATCGCCGCGCTGAATCGCTAAAATGCAGCAAATTGCGAATATGCGCAAAATCGAAGAGAGCCTTGCGGTTCATGAACCACAGCCCCGCCAGCATAGCAAACGTGTTCGAAAAGATCGTACTAATCGCCGCTCCCTGAATTTCCAGCCGAGGGGCCCCAAACAAACCAAAAATCAGAATAGGATCCAACAACGCATTGGTGAGAGCAGCAATTGTCATGATAAGGGCAGGAATGACCGTATCCCCCGTTGCCCGCAAGGCAGCATTTCCCACCACAGGCATACTGACAATAAAGGTTCCCATGAAGTACAAGGTCATGTAGTCCCGAATATGGGGCATAAGAGCCTCCGGTGCTCCCATATGCCGAAAAATCGGGTCAAGCAAAGCGAGACCAAGAGCCGCAACCCCCATACTCACCAACAAAACCAACAAAATGCCGTGGGAGGTTACCCGTTTGACATCCTCCGTTTTCTTCTCGCCAATCAAGCGGGAAATCACCGAAGACATAGCAATCCCAAACCCCAGAAAAACGCTGAACATGGCATAAGTTACTGGAAACGTGTAACTGATCGCGGCCAGAGCCTCTGTCCCCAAACGCGAGACGTAGTAAGTATTCACCAACTGAAAGCTGATGAGGGCAAGAAGTCCCCAGATCATAGGAATTGTTAAGCGGATGAGATGAGAGCGAACACTCCCAGTGGTCAAATCGCCTTTGCCAGCAAATGAACTCATGGTCAGACTTATACAGTCATCGCTTCTATCTGTATAGCCGCCTTTGTATTTCATAATAATTTAATATTTTTGCCATAAAGTTATAGCGTTAAGTAAAAATAAGAGGAGTGAAGTAGATATGGTAGATTTTCTTGGGCAAATACTAGGACGGGCAGGACGGGAAGCAGGACAAGCACTAGGACGGGCAGTAAACGGTGTTGTGCAAGAGGTGGTACGACCTGACCCACGAGTTCCGGCTGGTGCCGGAGGCCAATTTGGTAGAGCATCCAGTCCTCAGGGCTATGCTGCTGCGCAGGGAAGTTTGGGCGAGCAAGTTGCCAAACTGCCCGAGACATTTGATTTAGGAAAAAGCCGTTCTTTGTCCTCACTGGTTGAGCATTCTTTGGCTGCGCTTGGGTTCATGGACAAACGGAAAGCCGATGGAAATCTTGATGGGGCATCCTTGGAAGGCATGAACAAATTTCGCGCACAATACCAACAGCCTCCTCTCACCTCCTTTGAAGAGTTCGGCAAGGGAGATGTTGGGCAATTGCTGAATGACCTCTCAAAAAATCCAAACACTGACAAAAGCCGCGTTCTCTCTCAATCAGGCGGTCTTTTGCAAAGAGGACTTGGAGAACTTCCGCAGCAAAGTTCCATTTTTGGCGGATACGGAACAGCTTCCCCCGAAGCAGGGCCGAAAATCGAGCCATAGAGGCCAAGAAACTCAGCTTTCCCGTCGAAAGGCACTTGAGACAGATTCAGGTGATTGCAGTTCTGCCTCTAGCCTCCTCCCCGTTGCCTCTGGTGAGGTGGTATGGCGGGCCAGCAGAGCGTAGAAAGTCGGCACAACAAACAAGGTGAAAAAGGTGGAGAAAATGACCCCGCCAAAAATCACCACGCCAATAGGAAAGCGGCTTTCCGATCCGGCCCCGCTTGCCAAAAGAAGTGGGGTCGCGCCTGCTACCGCGGAAAGTGATGTCATAATAATAGGGCGCAATCTCTGTTCAGCAGCAGTTTTAATGGCTTCGATAAATTCGACCCCTTGGTCACGGAGTTGGTTGGTAAACTCAACAATCAAAATCCCGTTCTTGGCAGCAAGGCCCACGAGCATAATCAAGCCAATCTCGGTATAAATATTCAGCGTAGAATTGGTCAAAAACAGCCCCCACAAAGCCCCCACAACCGCAAGAGGAACTGTCGTCATGATAACGAGAGGATGAATCCAGTTCTCGAACTGCGCCGCAAGAAACAAATAGACCGCGAGCAAAGCGAGAGCAAAAACAAGATAAATGGCATAGCCGCTTTCTTTGAAGTCGCGGGATTCTCCCTTAAAATCAACCTTGGCTTCAGGCGGCAAAACATCTTTCGCAGTTTGGTCCAAAAAGGTAAGGGCTTCTCCCAGCGTATATCCCGCGCCAACATTGGCCGAAATGGTGATAGAACGCATTCGGTTGGTGCGGCCCAATGCACCAGCATCGGCGGATTCTTTGATTTCAACCAGATTGGAAAGTGGAATAAGCGCCCCAGTCCGCGCCGAACGAACATAGACATTGGTCATATCGGTTGGCTTGCTCCGGTCCTGATCTCGCCCTTGGAGAACCACATCATATTGCTTTCCTGCATCCATATAATTGGTAACTTTGCGTGATCCGAAGAAAGTCTGCAGCGTATTGCCAATTTCGGCAACGCTCACGCCCAGATCCGCCGCACGATCACGGTTAATCACGATACGCAGTTGTGGTTTGGTTTCCTTGTAATCGTAGTCAATATTGCTGAGTAGGGGACTGGAGCGGGCTTTTTCTAAAATTTGATCCCGCCATTTCGCGAGTTCCTTATACTCTGGTCCGGCAATGACAAACTGAACTGGGGTTGAAAAACCATTTTGCCCCAGCGAAGCCGGTTCGATAGGAAACGCCATAACCCCGGGGATCGACATAAAATCTTGAAAAACCCCAGGAGTTCCCGCCAAAAAATCTCCCCAGACAATTTCCTGCACCTTGCGATCCCGTTCATTCCACGGCTTGAGCAAGACAAAGGCAAACCCGCCATTCACGGACCCCGTTGCCGAAAATCCAGCCGGAACAATGGTCACGATCCCGTTGATCTCGCCTGTGCTGTCTTTTGGACCGCCTTGGTCATGAGCCAAAAGTTTAGTTAATTTGGTTTCAAGCTCCAGCATTCCCCGCTTGGAATATTCCAAGGAAGCTCCCTCTGGAGCCATCATAACCGAAAGAAAATAACCCCGATCTTCTTTGGGCGCGTACTCGCTGGGCGTGAATTTGAACAGGAAAACCCCAAACGCCAAAATCAAAACCATAAACCCGATAATCAGGCTTGGCCGCCGAAAACACCCATCTAGAACGGTATGGTATTTGAGTGTCCACTTCGCCAGCAGATTGTTAACATAATTTGTAATGGGGTTTTTGCGATGTCCTGCCTCAGGTTTCTTGAGAATCTGCGAACACAACATGGGTGTGAGGCTAAGAGCCGTAAACGAGGAGAAAAGGATCGCCCCAATCATCGCCCACGCAAACTCCGTAAAGAGCTTTCCCGTACTGCCAGGCATCAAAGAGACCGGAAGGAACACGGCGACCAGAACCAACGTCGTGGCAACCACCGCAAAAGCCACTTGGTTCACGCCAATAAAAGACGAAGCAAGAGGAGGTTTTCCGTCTTCAATCCGCTTGTAAATATTCTCAAGAACAACAATCGCATCATCAACCACCAAGCCAATTGCCAGCACCAAGGCCAACAAAGTCAGTAGATTCATTGAAAAGCCAAAAGCCCATAGCACAATGAAAGAGCCAATAAGCGAGACGGGAATAGCCACCGACGGAATGATCGTTGCCCGTAAATCTCCAAGGAAAATCCAGATGACGAAAATAACCAAGGCAATCGTCAGAAAAATGGTCATATAGACTTCGTGAACCGCACCCTCGATAAAAATTCCTGAATCGAAGGCAACTTCCATAATAATATCTTTGGGCAAGGTAGGGGCTATCTTGGCCATTTCAGCCTTAATGCCCCGAATAACGTCAAGCGTGTTGGCGTTCGATTGTTTAACAATACCAAGACCGATAGAGGACTTCGCGTTATAACGCAGCTCCGTTCGCTCATCTGCTGCCCCTTTTTCAATTTTGGCAACATCAGCCAAGCGGACAAGATGACCATCTTTCCCCCGTGCAACCACCAACTGTTTGAAATCGTCCAACTTGTTGTAAACGCGATCTACCCGCACGGTAAACTCCCGCGCAAGGGATTCAATCCGTCCAGCCGGCAGTTCGATATTTTCGCGCAGCAACGCTTGCTCAACGTCCTGTGCTGTCAAGCTACGGGCCGCCAAAGCGTTACGGTCTAGCCAAAGCCGCATGGCGTAGCGACGTTCCCCCCCGATTTGAACCCGCGACACCCCTTCGACCACCGATAGGCGGTCTTTCAGATAACGGTCTGCATAGTCGGTCAGCTCCAACCCGTCCCGAGCCTTGCTTTGTAAAGCAATCCAGAAAATAGCCTGAGTATTCGAATCCACCTTAGAAATTTGAGGCGTTTCAACCTCGGAGGGTAGCATACCCTGAACCCGCGTAACGCGATCCCGTACATCGTTAGCGGCTTCTTCAATGTCTTTTTTAAGAGTGAATTCAACCGAAATTGTGGAAAGACCATCTTCTGATTTTGACTCGATCGAGCGAATTCCCTGAATTCCCGAGATACTATCCTCTAAAACCTGCGTAACCCGAGATTCAATAATTTCAGCCGATGCTCCGGTATATAACGTCTCAACCGTCACGATGGGGGGATCAATATCCGGATATTCCCGCAAAGGAAGATCGGTAAAAGCAACAATCCCCAAAATAATAACCAACAGATTGATAACCGTCGCAAAAACCGGACGGCGAATGGAAATATCCGAGAGTTTCATGGGTTATTGACCTTCTTCTTGAGGAACAGCAACGCCTTGCGAGGCCTCCCCTTTTTCGCTTGTCTCTTTCAACGCTTCTTGTTTGCGCGAAACTGAAAAATCGAGAGCCTCTTTTTTAAGACCCTCAATGGTTTTCTCGCCCACAACCACGACCTCACCGCCGGATTGAGCCTTCATTGTTCCTTCTACGATCACGCTTTCTCCTTCTTTAAGACCGGAAAGGATTTCGACCTTGCCCATTTCACGCACGCCCAGTTGAACCTCACGACTTTCGGCTTTTTTGTCAGCTCCCACCACCAAAACGGTTTTCTTCTCGCCTGCAGACAACAAGGCTTCCTCTGGCACGGCCAAAGACGTGCGGGTATTCTTGACAATATCCACATGCATTAAAAGCCCGGGGCGAAGGCGCGCATCTGCGTTGGGCAAACTGGCGTTAACCCGAATAGCGCGGGTCTCGGGATTGATACGAGAATCAACCGCCGAAATAACGCCCGTGAACTTCTCCCCGGGATAAGCCTCTGTACGCGCCTCAATAGCTAACCCTAGCTTTAGAACCGAAAGAAACCCTTCGGGTACTGTAAATTCAAGCTTGATCGGGTCCAGCGCATCAATTGTCGTAATCACAGTCCCGGGTGACACCAAATCGCCTACACTGACCTGCCGAATACCAACAACCCCATCGAACGGAGCCACAATCAGGCGTTTGTTAAGTTGGGCTTTGGCTACGTTCATCCGTGCCTCTTCCTGATCTTTCTGCGCAACGCTCCCGATTTGAGTACTTGCCAGCTTCTGATAGCGATCAAAAGATTTCTGCGCCTCGGTTACCGTTGCCCGCTCCTCATCATCGCTCAGCTCAACAATGACCGTCCCTGCCTTGACCAAACCGCCTTCAGGAACAACGATGCTTTTGACAGTCTCCGTCACCGTTGCGGTTAAGACCGCAGATTCGTTGGCCTCTGCCGTCCCAATCGCCTCAATACGATCAGAAAATGGCACGCCTCCTACCTTGGTTACAATAACCCCGGGGGCGGCAAAAGGCGGCTGGAAATTGGCAAATTTGATCTTGATAAAGGTCATAAAGCCAGTTCCACCCAAAAGACCCAGCCCCACCAGTATCAAAAGACCTTTGCCCCAATGTCGACGAATAAACCCGAATACCATTTTTTCCTGCCTTTTTCTCTTGCTCTAGAGGTAGCGTTTTATAGACTGAGTCTCAAGGGGGGTATATCAATCCAGAGAATTTTATCTAGCATTATAAAAACTATCGCGCTAAATCCCTCTAGTACCAAAGAAGGAAACACAAAAATGAGAAACGCGGCTTTGGCTGTTTTACATGAAATAGAGAATGGGAATGTTCAAGAACCGCAAGCTCCGGTTCTCCTCCTTCTGGGAGAAGAAGCTCTTTTCTCTCCTGCTTTTCCCACAGCAGATGTATGGACCCCCTACGCAGAAGAAGCCATTTCTTGGAAAAATCAGAGTCATACGCTCGTGAACCTCCTAGACACAAGAGGGAAATATCAAACAGTTATTCTGCTATCTCCCAAACAGAAAGAAGAAGCTGAATCCCTATTGGCTGAAGCAATCTTGGCTCTTTCCCCCTCGGGCCGCTTAATCGTTGCCGCAGAAAATTTGAATGGGGGGCGAGGACTAGCCGAAAAACTTGAATTTTTTGGGCTTCAACCCTCTTCTTTTTCCAAACACAAATCACGCGTTTGTGTCGCCACCTTAAGCAAAGCTCACAAAGACAGCATTGAAGCCGCGCAAAAAAAAGGCACAGCGCAGCAAAGGCCAGATGGCCTGTGGTCTTGCCCGGGGCTATTTAGCTGGGATAGATTGGACGTTGGAACCTTTACTCTCCTAGAATTTCTGCCTAAAGACCTGCACGGAAAAGGAGCTGATCTTGGTTGTGGCATTGGCGAAATTGGCTTAAGGCTGCTCCCTTCTTGTCCAGAAATTGAACACTTAACTTGTGTTGACCACGATGCGCGGGCTCTTTTTTGTGCGCAACAAAATCTAGCGGCCTTCCAAACAAAAACTGAATTTTTATGGGCAGATGCAACATCTATGCTGCCCCTGCGTGGACTTGATTTTGTCGTGATGAACCCACCTTTTCACAAAGGCCATGAAGAAAGCGCGACCCTCGGACAGAAATTTATTGACCGCGCCGCTGTTTCTTTGAAGCCCGGGGGACAGCTATGGATGGTTGCCAACATCCACCTTCCTTATGAAAAAATATTAGCCGCTAGCTTTGAATCTTACGAGATTGTGGGAGAACGCCACGGATTTAAGGTCATACGCGCCCAAACAGTTTCGCGATAGCCAAGATTGTAAAATCTGATTAGAATCTTTCGATTGTAACGTGAATCGAAAACGGGAGCCCGAAAAATGCCAAAAGTTCTAATCGCCGATAAAATGGACCGGCAAGCGGAAGAGATTTTCAGCCGCAACGGAGTTGCTTTCGATGTCAAACCCGGGCTCTCCCCCGATGAACTAAGCCAAATTGCCGGATCCTATGACGGAATTGCTTGTCGGTCCTCTGCCAAAATCACAGCCGCAGTCATTTCCGCCGCGAAGGGTTTGAAAGTCATTGGACGCGCAGGAATTGGCGTCGATACAATTGATGTTCCTGCAGCAACCGCCGCCGGTATCGTGGTTATGAACACCCCATTTGGAAACTCCATCACTACAGCCGAACATACCATTGCCATGATGATGGCTCTTGCTCGCCAAATTCCTCAGGCCAGCGCATCGACCCATGCCGGCAAATGGGAAAAAAGCAAGTTTATGGGGGTTGAGCTTTATGGAAAAACTATTGGTATCATCGGTTGCGGAAACATTGGTGCAATCGTCGCCACAAGAGCCTTAGGGCTTCAAATGCAGGTTATCGCCTATGACCCGTTTTTGAGCGCGCAACGCGCCGATGAGCTGGGTGTTGAATCCGTTGATCTTGAAACTTTGTTTGCCCGTTCTGATTTTATAACCCTTCACGTTCCCAAAACAGATAAGACCTCGGGAATGATTAACGCTCAAACCTTAGCCCAAATGAAAAAGGGGGTCAGGGTTATCAACTGCGCCCGCGGAGGCCTCATTGTAGAACAAGACCTCAAAAATGCTTTGGATTCTGGTCAAGTAGCCGGAGCCGCTCTTGATGTTTTTGAAGTAGAACCCGCCGAAACCAATGTTCTTTTTGGACACCCCAATGTTATCTGCACTCCTCATTTAGGAGCCTCAACCAGCGAGGCGCAAGTGAACGTTGCCATTCAAGTGGCCGAGCAAATGTCTGCCTTTTTGCTGCACGGGGCAGTGAGCAATGCGGTGAATATGCCTTCAATTTCTGCAGAAGAGGCCCCGCGCCTTAAGCCCTTTATGAAGCTAGCAACCCAGTTAGGTTCCTGTATCGGTCAAACCATTGCCTCAGCTCCCCATAAAGTAGAAATTGAGTATCGGGGAGATGTGATCCTTCTGAACGTCAAACCCCTAACGGCTTGCGCCTTGGCCTCCATTCTCTCTGCTATGAGCGACTCCGTTAATATGGTTAACGCACCAGAGATTGCCAAAGCAAGAAAAATTACAGTTTCAGAAACTAAGACGGAAAACGATGACAATTGGGGAGCTGGTATTCGAATTCTGGTCGAAGCTGAAGATGGCATCCACTCGGTCACCGGAACCTTGTTCGCCGGACGCGAGCCCCGATTGGTCGAAATGGACGGAGTTCCTATTGAGGCGGCGTTAACACCCCACATGATGTTTCTTCGCAACCAAGACACTCCCGGGGTCATTGGCCATTTGGGAACTCTGCTGGCTGAAAGCAACCAAAACATTGCGGACTTCCGGCTCGGGCGCACCGGACAGGGTCAAACAGCTCTGGCTCTCATCGCCCTTGACGCACCTCTTCCTGATGCAGTTTTGAGCAAAGTCAAAGCCTTGCCCCAAATCACACAAGCCTGCCGACTGAAGTTTTAGTCACATCACCTAGACATAAAGGAAAAATACAGGTATCCTCATGCTTTCTTGATTTGTCCACCTTGGACAGGCGGTCTTTCTCTTTAAGCAATCTTGTGAACATGGATACTTTGCTTTCCTTTCTTGCGACTGACTTTGAAGGTCACAGCCTCGGCTTGTGGGCAAGCTTTTTGGGAATTGTTGTTTCCCTCCTCATTTTTGACTTAACCGTTCTCAACCGCAAAGATGTGGTTATCTCCCCCAGGCAAAGCCTGATTTACTCGGGATTTTATGTTTTACTTGCTCTGACTTTTGGCGTTTGGGTTTGGGGAAACCTCGGCGAGGACAGCGGTGTCGATTACTTCACTGCCTACATGGTTGAACTTTCACTGTCTCTCGACAATTTGTTCGTTATGTCGGTTGTTCTTTCTTACTTTGCTATTCCTAAAAAATACCAGCACCGCGTTCTTTTCTGGGGAATTATGGGGGTCTTGGTCATGCGCGGGCTCATGATTGGCTTTGGCGTGGCCCTTATCCACTCTTTCGAATGGGTGCTCTATGTTTTCGCTGCATTCCTGATTATCACCGGTATTAAAATGCTGCTCATGAAGGATGATGACGATGACATTAAGGATAGTCGGCTCATCGTCTTTTTTCAGAAGCATTTGCGCTATACCAAAGAAATCAACGGCCATGCCTTTCTTGTGTCCCTGCCCCATAACCACACAGGAAACATGGTCTTGCACGCAACCCCGCTCCTGATGGCTTTGATTTGCATTGAATTCATGGACGTCGTCTTTGCTCTTGACAGTGTTCCCGCCGTTTTCGCCATTACAACCGACCCCTTCGTTGTTTACACCAGCAACATCTTCGCCATTCTAGGTTTGCGGACGATGTATTTCGCCGTCACCGCCATGCTTGATCGTTTCAAATATATAAAATATTCCCTCGCGCTGGTTTTGGTTTTCATTGGCGGGAAGGTTTTCTATAGCGGTTTCATTGAAAAAATTAACCCTCTCGTCTCACTGACGATTACTCTTGTCGTTCTATCAGGAGGAATTATCTTCTCTCTGATAAAGACGCGGAACGAAGAAAAAGGACATCTCTAAGCCACAGAATCTCTCGCGGCGCAGCACAGATTTGTGCGCCATCTTCTTCTTTTGTTTAGGGATTTCTGGTTAAATGAGAGGTGGGGCCAACTGAAAAATCAGCCCCCATAGGGAGCGTTGAGCATGACAGATTCCGTAATACACAAGGTTCTCAAACCCGTCCCCCATGTTGAGCTTATAACATCTCGTCTTTCAACCGGAGATCTTAACGATTTGTGCGATTCCACTGAATCGGCGATCGAGGCCGGCGGTGGGTTTGGCTGGGTAGAGACACCCGAGAGAGACGTCTTAGAAAGGTTTTGGCTGGGCGTTTTGGCCATGCCAAAACGGGCTTTGTTTGTTGCGCGTCTTGACGGGGTAATCTGCGGAACGGCTCAGTTAATTCGCCCCCCTAGCAACAATGAAGCACAAGCTTTTGCGGTCCAATTAACTGGATTATTTATTGCCCCGTGGGCACGAGGGCAAGGTCTTTCCAGACGCTTGCTTGATCTGGTTGAACGAACAGCCCGCAAGGAAGGATTCTCCGTGATTAACCTTGATGTGCGTGTCACTCAGGAAGCCGCCATCAAGCTCTATGAAAGCACAGGGTACAAACTTATTGGGGAACATCCTTGCTATGCTCATGTTCGTCAAAAGGTCGTTGCTGGCCGCTACTATTATAAAATCATCGACCACTCAATTGAAGAAGCTTCGAAGTAACCAGTTTGCCTTGGCCTAACAAAGGTGGCGCCTACCCGCACTCTTTTGGAACTTAATGACCTTCACACGGAAGGCGGTTCCCATTTTTGAGCTTTATCCCATTGCTCATCGCTAAAGGGCTTCCCAAGCCCCCACAGTTCATCGAAAAGAGCACGCTGAGCATCCGCAAGAGGCCACGAACGCGTTAAAACAATTTGTTTTCGCGCCCAAACGATCTGGGCAACATAGGGACCAAAGACTTGCCAGCTTACCGACCCGAATAAGTTATTTTTGTAGCACCGATAAACATGTCGCAAATTAGTCACAAAGCTTTGGGACTCAGGAACCAAAATGCGTTCGCGAAAGTGGGTTTTGTTGCGGTGAAAGATATAATAGTGGTTTGTTGTTGGCCCGTACACCATCCACAAATGTTCATCGCAAGAAAACTGACAGATTTCATCATCAGGACCGTTCATATGAGAAATAATCAAATCATCGTACTCTGTCAGCCAGTTTTGCCCCTCAATTAGCCTCACATCAAGCTCTGGAGGGCGTAAGCGCACCCCACTTTGGTCAATAAAATCAATACCTCCTGCTACCAAAGCCGCCTCAATCGCCTCAAGCGTTTCACGGCGGGGCGTTGTTAACCCCCGCTCAAGGTTATTAACAGCAGGCAAAGACAGTTTTGCAACTTTGGCCAAGTCCTCTTGCGTCCAACCAAGAAGGGCTCTTGCCGCCTTAATTTGAGTTAAAACAATCATCGGTTTGGCTCAAGAAGCTTGATCTTCTCTCCCTTTCTAATCAAATCACACAATCCTTTTACTTTCCTGTTGTTCACTGTCAAGCTGCTCTGGGTTACCTCATAGCCTGCTAAAGTGAATGGTACCGCTCCTGACCCTATTTGATAATGGGCAATATACACGCCGCGCGGTTTTCCCTGTCCATCTACCCCCAAGGCCCCAGAAAGTAGAGCTTGGTTACCCTCGTAGCAATAGGCTGCTGGTTCTTCTGGCGAATCCAGAACCTGAACATAATTCGCTAGGGTAAAGGAAAACACAAGTCCAATCGCAGCAACACTTTTATCCAAAGTTCCTTTTAACACAACGTCCTCCACAAAATATTTCTCTTGAAAACGCTTAATACATATATTAAAAACATACTTACGTCAAGTTTTTTATAATAAAAAAGATGTTTAGGTTCTAAGCAGCACCCTCTCAAAGGATATAATGGAGGACACACCCTAAACTATTTGCATTTTATCCACAGAATCCTGTAAAACCATGACCTATGGTTCATCAGGAAAATTCATTCGACGTTGTGGTGATTGGTGGCGGACACGCAGGATGCGAAGCTGCCGCTGCCGCTGCCCGCATGGGGGCCAAAACCGCTCTTGTCTCGCACAGCATAGACCAACTCGGGGCCATGTCTTGCAACCCCGCTATTGGCGGACTTGGCAAAGGTCATCTTGTGCGTGAAATTGATGCCCTTGACGGACTCATGGGCCGCGTCATTGACAAGGCTGGAATTCAGTTCAGAATCTTAAATGCGTCAAAGGGCCCTGCCGTTCGGGGACCTCGCGCCCAAGCCGACCGTAAACTTTACCGCCTTGCCATGCAATCTGCTCTGCGAGAAACATCAGGTCTTACCCTCGTTGAATCATCCGCAGAAGATTTGGTTACTGAGCAGAATCAAGGCGTTAGCCGTATATGTGGGGTTGTTTTGGCCAACGGCCAAACGCTCTCCTGCGCAGCCGTTGTTCTGACGGCCGGAACGTTTTTGCGCGGTATTATTCACCAAGGCGAAAACCAAACCCCTGCAGGCCGGATGGGGGAAGCTCCTTCAGTTGGCCTAGCCGTTACCCTCGAACGCCTTGGTCTTCCTCTCGGAAGACTTAAAACCGGAACTCCGGCCCGTCTTGACGGCAGAACAATCAACTGGTCAAACCTCGAAGAGCAAAAAGGAGATACCCCTCCCCAACCCTTTTCTTTCCTCACGGACCGGATCGAAGTTCCTCAGATTTCCTGTTTCATGACCTATACCTCGGAAAAAACACACGAAGTTATTCGAAATAATATCCATCGTGCCCCCATGTATTCGGGTCAAATAAAAAGTCGTGGCCCTCGCTATTGTCCATCCATTGAAGACAAAATTATGCGTTTCGCGGACAAAGAACGCCACCAGATATTCTTAGAACCAGAGGGGCTGGACGACCCAACTGTTTACCCAAACGGAATTTCAACATCCCTGCCCATTGACGTTCAAGATCAGATCATTCACTCCATTCCAGGACTTGAGACTGTCGATGTTTTTCGCTACGGATACGCCATTGAATACGATTTCTTTGACCCTCGTGACCTAAAACCAAATTTGGAGTCAAAAACAGTTTCAAGGCTTTTTCTAGCCGGACAAATCAACGGAACAACAGGGTATGAAGAAGCGGCCGCTCAGGGGCTTATGGCCGGAATTAACGCCGCGATTCAAGCCGGATCGGAAACAGTTTCACATGAAACAGACTCCGAGAAATCGTTCATTCTCGATCGCGCCAACGCTTACATCGGGGTCATGATTGACGACCTTATCACCTATGGAGCCCCAGAACCCTACAGAATGTTTACCAGTCGGGCAGAATACCGGCTTCGCCTTCGTGCAGACAACGCAGACCAACGCTTAACCCCCAAAGGAATCGCCATGGGCTGCGTCAAAGACATCCGGACCCAAAAATGGAACGAAAAAGCCGAAGCTCTCGCCGCCGCGCAACAAAAAGTTAAAACATTGTCCATGACCCCAAGTGAGTTGTCCCGCCTCAATTTGGGTTTGGTTGTCAATCAAGATGGGCAACGCCGCTCTGCTTTTGATCTCCTTCGCGCCCCAACAATGGGCTGGGAGAAAATTTGTCAAATCTGGCCTGAGCTTCGTTCAATAGAACCAAATATTGTTGAACAGATAGAAATTGACGCAACTTATTCAGGGTATATGGATCGACAAGACTCCGACATTCACTCCTTCAGAAAAGACGAGGGGCTTCTTCTTGCTCCAGACTTGGACTATAAAAAAATTGGAAGCCTTTCAAATGAAATCCGTCAAAAACTTGAATCGGCGCGCCCAACCACGTTGGGGGCGGCCTCAAGAATTCCAGGGATAACACCAGCTTCCTTGGTTGCCATTCTCCGCTACGTTAGAAAAAAACCGGACTCTTCAAATGCGGCTTGATGAAAAAATAGATGCCTATGAACGCCTTCTGAAAAAGTGGCAAAACACCATTAACCTCGTTGGCCCATCAACCCTTTCTGAAGCAAAAAAAAGACATTTTGAGGACTCTCTGCAGCTACTGAAACATATTCCCGTGGCAGCAAAAACCCTTTATGATTTGGGGTCGGGGGCAGGTTTCCCCGGACTTGTTCTGGCCATGGCCAAACCAGATTTGGATATTCACCTCATTGAGTCGGACGCAAGAAAGTGCCAGTTCCTAAAAACGGTTTCACGTGAAACTGAAACTCCCGTGACCGTCCATAACCAAAGAATTGAGTCGGCAAACCTACCCCCTCCCGACGTCCTCACAAGTCGCGCCTTGGCGAATCTTTCAACCCTTTTCAAGCTCACTCAAAAGTGGTGGGAGAACAACTCCAAAATCCTTCTTATTTTTCCCAAAGGCGAAAACTTTCAGCAGGAGCTGGAAGAGGCACAAAAAATATACAAGTTTGGACACAAGGTTATCCCCAGTCAAACAGATCAGGATGCCTCGATTATTTTGGCTCAAAACGTCTCGCTTCTCTAGAGGTTGTTCGCACTTGCCCTGTGGATAAAGCTTCTCTTCCCCCGACTCCCCTTGACCAGAGGGGGCAAGATTCACTAAAGTGAGCCCCATCCCAATAAACAAAGTTTGACAAGTGCCCAAGACAGGTTAGCCCCCATGATCCAAGCTTCTGAAATTGTCCCCAGCTCTCCCCTTCCCCGCGAGGACGAGTCCTCTCAACCGCAAGGAAAACTTCCTCGCTTGCTCGCCATTGCCAACCAAAAAGGTGGGGTTGGTAAAACCACAACAGCTGTTAACATGGCCACGGCCTTGGCTGCTGTTGGCAAGCGGGTCTTGTTGCTTGATCTTGATCCTCAAGGAAACGCTTCAACAGGGCTAGGGGTCAAACGATCCAACATCAAAAAAAGCAGTTACGATCTTCTCTTTGAAGAAGGACTGAACGCATCCGAACTAGCCGTTGCTACCAAGGTTCCAGGGCTTTATGTTGTCCCATCTTCCATTCACCTCGCCGGAGCGGAAATCGAGCTGGTTACGCTCAAACGCCGCGAATACAGATTGCGCGAAGCTCTTCGGCGACCTCTGCCTTTTGACTACGTGATTATTGATTGCCCTCCTTCGCTTTCTTTGGTTACCCTGAACGCCTTGGTTGCCGTGGACGCAATTGTTGTTCCTCTCCAGTGTGAGTTTTACGCCCTCGAGGGTCTTTCTCATCTTGTGAAAACCATTGACAAGGTCAAACAGCACTTCAACCCCAAACTTGAAATTCATGGGGTTTTGTTGACGATGTACGACCCGCGCAATCGCCTCTCCGGAGCCGTAGCCGACGATGTCCGCGAATTCTTCGGTGAGAAGGTTTATAAAACAGTTATTCCTCGCAACGTCCGCCTCTCAGAGGCTCCTTCTTATGGGCTGCCGGCCATCGTTTACGACATGAAATGCCCGGGTGCGCAGGCTTATATCAAACTGGCGGGAGAAATCATTCGCCGCGAGAAGCAAATTGCCGCCGCCCCATCCGATTCTAATAAAACTCAAACCGAAGCAGCATAAACGATGAGCCCCCAAGATACAGAACAAGCCGCCCCCCGTAAAAAAGCCCTAGGTCGCGGTCTTTCCGCCCTCTTCGAAGATGACGAAGACGACCGCTCTAGCCCGGAAGAAGACACGGAATCAAACAAAGAAAATTCAGGAAGCGGGTCCCAACGGCGGGTCATTGGCATTGCCCAGATTGTGCCAAGTGAGTTTCAACCACGCCACCAGTTTAACGATGCCACGTTGGAAGAATTATCTCAATCTATTCAACAACATGGGCTTATTCAGCCTATCCTGGTCCGCCCCAGACCCTTTCAAGAAGGTGTGTTTGAGATTGTGGCCGGAGAACGCCGTTGGCGCGCAGCCCAGAAAGCCCAACTTCACGAAGTTCCGGTCATTATTCGGGAACTTGACGACACCACGACACTTGAAATTGCCCTGATTGAAAACCTGCAACGCGAAGATCTCAATGCCGTTGACGAAGCCCGCGCCCTCAAACAGCTTGCCGAAGAATTTGACTATACCCAAGAGGAAGTTGGCGAAAAAGTTGGGAAAAGCCGCAGTTATATAGCAAATATGCTCCGCTTAACCGAACTGAACCCCGTTGTTCTGGCCATGATTTCAGACGGAAAATTAACGGCTGGTCATGCGCGGGCCCTGCTCTCTCTGTCCGCTGAACAACAAGAAGAACAAGCCAGAAAAATCATCGCCCTTGGGTTTAATGTTCGCCAAACCGAAAAAATGGTCAATGACATTCACGGCCGCCCCAGCAAAGAAAAGCTAAAGACTCTGGGTGGAAAAGTTGAAAAAGCTGCAGCAGAGAAAGACCTCAACACCATCGCCCTAGAGCGCGAAGTTTCCAACGTGCTCGGCATGAGTGTTTCAATAGACATGAAAAGCCAACAAGAAGGGTGTATGAGCATCTCTTTCCGCACCCTCGACCAACTGGACGAGGTCCTGCACCGCCTTTCACACAACCCGGGCCGACTGGCCATTAAGGGGTAAGGTTTGTCGTTCCCGATCAGATAATGAAACCTTTGATATGATCACTCATATTACACATCCTTTGTGGGGCAAAGTTTATGAGTATCGGGGACGGTTTAAGATAAAGAAATTATCATGAAAGCAGTAAAAAATGTCGGTTATCGTAAACTTCCGCGCATACCCGGCCAGATATACAAAACGCCAGAGCCTCGATGGCTAAGGGTAGTCATTTTTGCTACCTTGCTAGCGTTCGGAATTTTCCTTTATTGGGATGGGAAAGAAAATTTTATCTGGTTGTTACCCCTTCTATGCATACTGGCAATAATCGATATTTTCTTCTCGTCCAAAACCATATTCGCAAACCTCACCGAAACAACCGTTACCGCTAAACTTGAAAACGGAGAGAGAGTCAAAAACGACGATTTAAGAAATTATGTGCTATTCATCAAGGAAGGACAACGAGGGCCCGGGACTTCCCTTTCTAAAAATTACAAATACGCAGCGTCCCTTGTTCATAAAGGAAAAATGCACCTTTCGGATACTGGGCAGCTTGTTATGCAGGAGTATCCTCACTCTAAAAGCCATCTAACAATTACATTAATCGATAATATTTTGTGCCCCATAAATCTTAAAGAATGGGTCGCCAGTTTTCAGGCGCAAGTTCAAAAGCCGTTGCCTATAGTTTTCCAGTCCCCCAAAATTCAAAGTGACTATGAAACGGGGGTATTCAGGTCACTGGAAAAAAGGGCCATCGCACGATGAAACACATCCTCATCATTGGTGTGACCCAGCCCCTATAAATGAGTCTGGGCGCAGAGTCGAAGGTCTGCGCCGCATCCTTCAACCCACCATCATTGTTATGTTTAATCTTGTGTTTTCATAGTGTTTTTGCTAGTTTCAAGTTATGAAATTGGAAAACGCCTTACTTGTACAACCTCTATCGGCTGCTAAAATGTCCGGAAAACTGAGCCCCGACGCAGTATTAAGCAGGTTGTTTGGGGATATTTCTCAGTGGGTACACAAACCCAACAACGATGTGGCCATAGTCTTTACCTCGGGTCTTTACCAAAACAACGATACCGAAGAACCAAGACGGCAAAGGATGTCCCTTCTTCAACGTGAGGGAGAATGGAGGATCAGATTTGGTAAATTGCTACGCCAGAACTCTGAGCGGAGCATTAACGGGTTCCCTCTAATGGCTAAAGGGTTTCGTATGGCCACTTGGGACGAACAAATCACAGAAAATTGGGGAGAGTTTTCTACTCACCTCGAAAAATTAAGAAAAGCCTTTTCCCGTGATGTCGTTTTCAGATCTTTCATAGAATCACAAATTTTTGAAATGAACCGACAACCCACGGAAGGAAATGTATCGTTTATTTTAGAGGAAATTGCAGTAACCGCATTGTGGTTAGAAGATAAAATCGTTGTGTCCAAGGGACTTCGTGAAACAGACGAACTGGATGCTCTGCACATAGTGTACCCCAGTTCTCTCGCAGGCTTCATGGACAGAGGACTTCAATTTCTTCTGAAAGACAAGAAAGGGTGTTTGCCCCTCATCTGGCTGAATACAAGTGATTCAAGCCACACCACAGCAACCGAACATCGTTTCGGTCGCGATAGACCATCTTGCTTTATGTAATAAAAGCTGCGCTTATAAGTAACTCTATAGGCGTGCTGCAGCCAGCTTAAGCCCGAGCGCAATAAAAATCACGCCACATATCCGGTCAAGCCATTTGGAAACACGGGAAAACCAAGCCCGAATAGCTGGTACAGTCATAAATACGGCAACACCAGTAAACCATGCCGTTACCATGACAACGCAGGTACCACCCAAAGTAAATTTGTGCAAGAACGTCATTTCATGCGTCAATAACTGCGTGAACAAAGCAAGAAAAAACAGGGTTGCTTTGGGATTAAATACATTCGTAATAAATCCATCACGTATTGAGGCAAAATCAGATTTTTCCCGCAAGTTTTTACCTGTGGTCGCAACCTGATCTTTCCATCCAGAGGAGCGCAATGCTTTTATTCCGACATAAAACAGATACGCCGCGCCGATGTATTTAATAATACTGAATAAAACAACTGAGTGCGCGATCAGAACAGCGAGGCCTGCAAGGGTATATGCCACATGCACGATAATTCCAAGACCGAACCCAATGGCCGTCATAATTCCCGCTCGGCGCCCATAGTTCAGAGAGTTTTGGAGAGCCATAACAAAGTCTGGGCCGGGCGAGACAACCGCCACTGAAAAAATCGTGACCAATAACAGCCATTGCGTTAAGAATGTATCCATCTTGTTTTCCTCCGAAACCTCCTACTGGTTCATAGACTGGAAGAAATCGTCGTTGTTTTTGGTATCTTTCAGCTTGTCGATGAGAAACTCGACGGCATCCACGGTTCCCATCGGGTTGAGAATACGGCGCAGCAACCACATTTTCTGGAGAACTTCGCGGGGAACCAAAAGTTCTTCCTTCCGCGTTCCGGATTTTTGAATATCAATCGCCGGAAAGACCCGTTTGTCGGCAATTTTGCGATCCAGAACAATTTCCGAGTTTCCTGTTCCTTTGAACTCTTCAAAGATAACCTCATCCATCCGTGATCCGGTATCAATCAAGGCCGTGGCCACAATGGTGAGCGATCCGCCTTGCTCAATATTCCGCGCCGCGCCGAAGAAACGCTTAGGACGCTGCAAGGCGTTGGCATCCACACCACCAGTCAAAACTTTCCCAGATGACGGCACAACTGTGTTATAGGCCCGCGCCAAGCGGGTAATGGAATCGAGCAGGATAATGACATCGCGCTTGTGCTCAACCAATCTCTTGGCCTTTTCCATCACCATTTCGGCGACTTGCACGTGGCGGGCTGCCGGTTCATCAAAGGTAGAAGAAACAACCTCCCCACGAACAGAGCGAGCCATGTCGGTCACTTCTTCAGGCCGTTCATCAATCAGCAAAACAATGAGATAGGCATCAGGGTGGTTAATCGCGATAGAGTGCGCAATATCTTGCAGCATAACGGTCTTCCCAACCCGTGGCGGAGCGACAATCAAAGCCCGTTGTCCAAAACCAAGGGGAGAGGTGAGTTCAATCACCCGCTGCGTCATCCCTTTTTTGGTAGGATCTTGAGCCTCTAGATTAATTTTTCGGTCAGGATAAAGAGGGGTCAAGTTATCAAAGTTAATGCGGTGCCGAATTTTTTCTGGTGTTTCGCTGTTAATGCTATCGACTTTGAGCAAAGCAAAATAACGTTCGGAATCTTTGGGGGCACGAATTTCGCCCTCCATAATATCACCTGTGCGCAGTCCAAAACGGCGAACTTGCGAAGGCGAAACGTAAATATCATCCGGCCCGGGAAGATAATTTTCTTCAGGAGAGCGCAAAAAGCCAAACCCATCTTGCAAAACCTCTAACACCCCTGTGCCAGAGATCGGAACCCCCTGCTCAGCCAGTCGCTTAAGGATAGCAAACATCATATCTTGCTTGCGCATCGAGTTACAGTTTTCGATTTCGAGTTCTTCGGCAAAGGCCAAGAGTTCGGAAGGGGACCGGGTTTTCAGATCCTGAAGATTCATGAGGGGGGTCTCTTTGGTGTGACTAACGGCTTGTTGTTGTTCTTCAAAAATGTACTTGGAACAATGTGTTGTAACGGGGTTGTCTTTACAAAGGTGCAGATTGCATCGGCTAACAAACCGAAAAATCCTGTGCGGTTGCCCACAATACAACGAAATTAAAAATGTCAGGAGTTTCGTAAAGACAGAATGGTTGTACAATAATTTATCATGAGAGTCAAATATCTTTCTTGCCTTTTTCCAAAACAACTATTATCTTGCCATAATAACAGGTCGGAAAAAATAATGACAAAAAGAAGAGAAGAAGATCAACCCCCAGCGGAAGAGCTACGTTTCTTAGAAGATTTGAGGAAGATTTTTTGTCATTTTTTGGAAGGGGGGCATCTCTTTCTCGAAAAAGAACGGCTCACTCACGGCATCAACCATGCCTTGCTGGCCATGTTTTCCCAAGCAACCAATCATCCCCTTGGTGTGCAAGACTTTACGATTGGGATTTCTCATCCCGCAAGCTGGGCCCCTCTCAAAATTTCCTTTGTTCCCACTGGGCCAAACTCCATTGTGAGCGATGAAAGAATAAGTTTGTTCTTCAGAAAACTCCAAAAGGCTCTTGAGCGTTCGCCAAAACCGGAGCAGGTGACCCTTGTCACCCCCGCCGAAAAACCTTACTCAGATATCAGTTATGATCTCGTAACTGAGGACCCCCTCGCTGTGGTTTGCTTGATCGAAGCCTATCTGGCCAATGAAGAACTTATGACTCTTGATAACCTCCAAATGCACTTATCCCTCTCTGGTCACGATACATTCGACTCCATCGCCGACCGATTCCGTCTTTTCGCCCAAGGCCAAGGTACGCTAGAACAGATCCAAATGAACAGTTTCATCACTCTGCCCCCTCTTCCCTTTTCCTCCGTAAATCAAGCTTTTGTAGCCGGAACTATTGGTTACAGTAACGCCATAAACCACCCAAAAATTCTTAGATTTTCACTAGAAAGCCTGAAGGCTAAGGCAGTGCGAGCCGTAGGGAAACAGATCGAGGCCGGTTCCCCTTACCAGCTTCACTAAATATTCCTAAAACGGCTTCATAACCGCCAAAATTACAATGGCGATCATGAGAACCGTTGGTATCTCGTTCCAAATACGGTAGAAAACATCTCCTCGTGTATTTTCATCACGTTCGAAGAGTTTCCTCCACCGCGCATACAGGACATGAACCACTCCAAAGACTAACAAAAGAGCCAGTTTCACGTGAATCCAGCCTTGTTCCAGCAAGGCCGGATTAGCCCAGAACATAAGCCCACCAAACAAAGTCATGGCCACAAAAGCGGGGTTGATAATTGCGCGCAACAAACGACGCTCCATGATTTTGAACGTTTCGGATAACTGCGATCCCTTCGGGGCGGCGGCATGGTAAACGTAGAGCCTCGGCAGGTAAAGCATCCCCGCCATAAACGCGATGACCGAGATAATGTGAAGGCTCTTAATCAACAAATAATGTTCTAAAAGAAAATCCTGCATTTCAAACCTCATTCTTTGGGTGGCGTTCAGGGCTGCTCATTGCAGAAAATTCTGCACAGGCACATTGAGAAAATTTCGAGGGGCACTTTGTTCCTTCACAAGGAACAACCCCGCAAGAAAGGGAAATTGTGCGGTTGACCAGTTTGCCCAAGCCCTCAATAAAGTGGGGAGAGGTCCCAACCGTTGAAACTCTGGCAAAATAGGGAACACCAAAATGCTGCGCTTTTTCGCGGTACTCTTGTTCGATTTCGACAAGAGTTTCAACGTGCTCACTAACAAACGCATGGGGGTAAATAAGGACAGGGACACGGTCTTCCCCCGCCTGTCTCAAGGCATCTTCTGTACTCGGGCGAATCCATTTGAGCCGGCCCACGCGGCTTTGATAGCAAATCTGCCAATCAAGCCCTTCTATACCTGTTTTTGCTGCAATCAACTGCGCGCTCTCCTCACACTGCCACTGGTAAGGATCTCCGTCTGCAATAATTTTCTCAGGCAGGCCATGTGCAGAAAACAAAACCCTCGGTGGGTTTAGGCCTTGAGCTTTAGACAGGGCAAGAGCCTCATCATAGGCCTTTCTGACCAGCTCAGCAGAAGCTTCAACAAAACCATCCTCTCCAGCATAACAACATAACAAGGTTGTAGGCGCAAAAAACCCGTTTTTCTGGCAAGCTTCTTGCCATGCTTCAACCGAAGAACGGGTCGTTGTTGTCGAATATTGCGGGTAAAGCGGCAATAACACGATACGGTCCGGCTCAAAGTCCTTGACCTGAAGAACAACCTCCGCTGCCATAGGGTGCCAATAGCGCATAACGACAAACACACGAGCCGTGTCTCCCAAATAATTCTGCAGCGCATCCGCTTGTGCTTTGGTATTTTCGAGAAGAGGCGATTTTCCACCAAGAGCAGTATAACTGCTTTTCGCCTCACGGCGAGACCGACGAAAAGCAATCCAATGCGCCAATAACCAGCGAACAAATTTAGGCGCTCTAATAATATTTTTATCCAAAAAAAAGTTCAGCAGAAAGGGCTGTACAGAATCCAAACAATCTGGTCCACCAAGGTTAAACAGGATAACGGCCGTTTTTTGTGACACTTTCATCGGCCCCGAACTCGTGCAACCAAACGAGCCACATTCTCAGGTGGTGTGTCTTTGTGAATTCCATGTCCCAAATTGAAGACAAAGCCAGATTGATTTCCTAAGTTTTCAAGAATTTCACCAATAGCCAAATCAAGTTCTCTGCCACCACATAGCAAAACAAAAGGGTCCAGATTTCCTTGAACTGGTATAGTTTTTTGCAACTCCTTAGCAGCAAAAAGAGGAAGTTGCCAATCAAGCCCCAAGGCTGTTACCCCCGTTTTTGCAGCATAATCGGGATACAAAAGTCCAGCACCTCTTGGAAAACCAATGATTGGAAGTGCGGGATGTTTTTCCCTCAAACAAGAAACAATCCGCTGGGTTGGTTCAATGACCCATTTCTCAAATTGAACAGGAGGAAGCAATCCCGCCCAAGTATCAAAAAGTTGAACTGCCTCAGCCCCAGCTTCGATCTGACGCAGCAAATATTCTGATGTTTTTTGAACCAAAATATCTATCAAAGCCGAGAATTTCTCTGGTTCACACAAAGCCATGAGCCGCGCTTTAGCAAATTCCTTGCTCCCTTCCCCCTCCACCATGTAACAAGCCACCGTCCACGGAGATCCAGCAAACCCAATTAAAGCCGTATCATAAAATCCTTCACGATCTAGCCCCTCTCGAATAGAAGAAACCGTTTCATAAATTGGGGCCAAATGCTTGTGAAACTCGGCGTCATTCAAGTCCGCAATATCCAAAAAAGGACGCAAACAAGGCCCGTGATTCTCAGCAAAACTTAGTTTTTGTCCCAAAGCATCAGGAACCACCAAAATGTCTGAAAACAAGATAGCCGCATCAAAGCCAAACCGCCGAATAGGTTGAAGTGTCACCTCTGTTGCCAAAGCCGGATTGTAAACCAGTCCCATAAAATTTCCGGCTCTTTCCCTTACCTCGCGATACTCAGGAAGATACCTCCCCGCTTGGCGCATCAGCCACACAGGTGGGACAGAACAAGGAAGATTTCTGAGAGCTCTTAAAAATGGTTTTGTCATGACACCGGCATAAAACCAGATCGAACCTAATATAAAAAGATATATTTTTTAGAGGAAGTAATGGTAGTAGGAGGGGTGAATGAAGGGGATAACTCTTATCCCATATTCTATCCACAATCTTGTCACCTGTTTGCAAGACGGGATTCAAATCTTTTCGAGAACAACACCCATTTCCCAATTTCCCCTTTTTTAGTTGTTCACTGACTCTGGAACTCAATTTTAACAAACATTTTTTTTGGATAGTTTTGCCAAAAATATTATCCGGCACTTCTTACAAATTTTTTCCACAGGCCTCTCCCATACGCAACGTATCTGATTGAAATTAAAATACTCTGGGGATACACCTTGCCTTTTTGTTGCTATCTATGACATCTGAGGTTATTCTAGCTCCCATGTTTCAAGATGCCTATGTTAAACTCGATCAACTCGAGACAGAAGCCCTTCTTTCCCGGATTGGTAAAAATCTGGAAGCGGGCGATTTTGTTCCAGCGAACACAGTTGTTATGTCGCGGCCCCTCTCCTTTTACCCGGGCCATATCTTTTACGACATTGCAGATCATACTCATATGCCAGCGCAAAGACGCTTTGCCGTAGTTGGTGAAGAAAAAGGGGACGTTACGATCCTTGATTTTACCAACAACCCCATCTACGCCTTGAATGAATCCTGCCCGATTGACCTCACAGACGATAACGTTACAGACTATATTCGCTTTTTTTTCAGCTATGTACGAGGCCGCCACGGTCGTTTTCAAATTGTGGAAAGTGTGGATGATATCAATTGGCGGGAAGAACCTCCGCCTCCGGCACGAAAAGCTGTTGGAAAAATGGTATCTCCCATCACGGTTTTGGAAAAAGATGAAGAAGAAACATGGCACTTTTCTGCTCAAATGATCTTTCGGGACTCTCTATTCCAGTCAAACATTAGTGTTCAACCCAGTGGTTTGGTTAGACTCTCAAATGAACAATTGATGATCGAAGATATGCCTGTCATGGACGATACATTCGGACAATAAACGCTTTTTCAGAAAAACTATTGCCAATCAACGTTTTACTTGACTCAAAATCTGTTTTGATCCCAAATTAGCCTTGTTTTCAAACAAGCACCTTGGCAAACCAATTTTTTGGAGGACAGGCATGACTCGTTCTGAATTGATCCAACGTCTCGCTGATCGCAACCCGCACTTATTTTTGCGGGATATTGAGGGAATTGTTGATGCGCTATTTGGTGCAATGACCTTTGCCCTTGTGAAGGGAGACAGGGTAGAACTCCGTGGTTTTGGGACATTCTCGGTTAAGGAACGTCAAGCCCGCACAGGCCGCAATCCGCGCACGGGCCAAACTGTTTCTGTCAGTGCCAAACAAATGCCTTTTTTCAAAACAGGTAAAGAGTTGCGTGAACGCCTTAACCTGCACAAAGATCAAAATTAGAAAGCTATGACCTTGGCAGACGCGTTGAAACTTTTAATCACCGTCCCGTTTATTTTAATCTTGCTATGGATATGCTTTGCCAATCGGGGGGAAGTCAGCCTTGTTTGGAACCCTCTGCAAGCCGCAGAAAACTTCCCGTTAGCAGTTATTTTAACCGGAGCAGTTTTCTTCGGATTTTTATGGGGAAGTCTCATTATGTGGATCAATGGACTTCCGGCAAGACTGGAATCTCGGGCCCGTAAGCGGGAAATTACAAGATTGCAGAAAGAATTAGCTGTTACGCCCCTTCAACCACCTGTTTCTTAAGGAGATATTGCCGTGGTTTCTATTTTTTGTGCTGTTGATACCCCTGACCTAGAACAAGCAACCCATCTCGCTGGATTGATGGCAGAAGCTGGTTGTGGTGTAAAATTGGGGTTAGAATTTTTTGTCTCTCACGGGCCAACAGGCCTTGCTCATATTCGAACTCACTATCCCCAACTTCCTGTTTTTCTGGATCTAAAATTCCATGATATTCCAAACACAGCCGCTCACGCAGCGCGTGCCGCAACAAGTTTGGGCATTACTTATATGACCTTGCACGCAAGCGGGGGTCTCGAAATGATGAAAATGACCAAAGCCGCAGTCGAAGAAGAAGCAATCAAACAAGGGATTCCCGCCCCGAAACTTTTGGCGGTCACGGTTTTAACATCGCTGGACGAAAAAGCTTTGTTGGATGTGGGCCAACAGGCTCCTGTTTCTGCTCAAGTCGAAAAACTGGCTCACTTGGCGAAAGAAGCAGGTCTTGCTGGTGTTGTTTGTTCCGCCCATGAAATTGCCCAGTTGCGCAGCAAACTGGGTCCTGACTTTGTTTTGATGGTTCCTGGCATTCGGCCAAAAGGGAGCGAAACGGGGGACCAAAAACGGATCATGACTCCCGAAGAAGCCATGAAACTAGGAGCAACCCATCTGGTTATTGGCCGCCCGATCACAGGGGCCGAAAATCCACAGGAAAAAGCAAAAGAAATTAACCAGAGCCTACTGGCAGCGTAAACTTTTATCTTCCTGGTGGTTTTGGTGTATCGTAGTTTGCGGGGCCCTTGGCTCTCCTTTCCCCCAAAGTGACGATTGGACCCCCAACTTCTCGAACGGCCTCTACCACTGGCGTGGTAACGGCAACAAAGATCTCTCTTATTCCTGAGTTCACACTCGAAAAGGCCTCTACAGCCGCACCCGCTAACCGACCAAGAGTCCTAGTATTGGCCGTAGGGTCATCGGCCATGCCTGTCTTCAAACAAGCAACATCTTTTGACGGCAAAGATTGATGCCCGACTTGGAATCTTTGTGCATCCCCAAGGTCAACTCCGCACGTTGCTGCGCGATCTTTGACCTCTTTATCTGACAACTCTCCAAAAACGCGCTTATCTGCCATACAAAATCCCTTGCACTACATGAAACAATATTATCGCAAACATAATGAATAAAAAGTTAAGAACTGACGTTGCTATGTATTTCCTTTGAGAATTGTTCCCGCAAGATACAAAGACCCGGTAATCAAGACACGTCCAGAATTGGCAGGGAAGCGGCGCAAAATGTCGGAAAGGGCACCAGCCACGCTTTCAGCACAAAAAACCGAAGGGATAAATTCTTTAGCGGTGGCGGCTAAATCTTCGCTGGATAAACTCAAAACTTGCTTAGGGATGCTGACAGTATGAATATCCGCAATTTTAGGGGCAAGAGGGGCAATGAAATCGTGCGGATCCTTGGTAGAAAGCATTCCCAAAATGAGATACAAAGGTTTTCCGTCTTGCTTGGCCCAAAAATCAGCTTGCTCACTTAAGACCTGTCCTCCTGTATCGTTATGCCCTCCGTCCAACCAGAGTTCCCAGCCATCGGGGAGCATATCTGCCAAAGGACCGTGGGTAAGGGGTTGAAGTCTTGCTGGCCACTTTGCCGAGACAAGTCCTTGGCAGAGAGAGGCTTCAGAAAGAGGTTTTGGCAAACAGTCTTGAATAGTCAAAAGAGCCATAGCCGCTGTGGCAGCATTACGAACCTGATGTGCCCCCAAAAGGTTAGGCATCGGAAGCTCAAAACTATTAAAACCCGTGTGCAGCAAAAAGCTTTCTGGCAGAACGTCAAATGACCATTCATACCCATGCCGAAACAAAGGGGCATTTTGGCAGGCAGCTTCCTCGGCAAAGACATCCATCACACCAGCCTTCAAACCTTCTTTGGTTTGAGGTCCAACGATGCAGGGTGTCGCTTTTTTAATGATTCCGGCTTTCTCTCCAGCAATTTGGCAAAGATCATTCCCCAGAAACTTAACGTGGTCATGCGAAATGACTGAAATAATGCTGGCAAGGGCCGAAGGCAGAACATTGGTTGCGTCATACCGCCCCCCCATTCCAACCTCAATTAAAGCAACATCGGCAGGAGTTTTGGCAAAAGCCAGAAATCCGGCACTGGTCAGAATTTCAAAAGACGTCGTGGGTTGCCCTGCATTAACGCTTTCCACATATTCGAGAAGGTCAATAAGAGCGGTTGTTTCTATTTCTTCTCCCCCAACCACAAAGCGTTCGTTGAGCCGGACAAGGTGGGGGGAGGTCATGACATGACAGGCAAGCCCTGCAGCCTCAAGCGCAGCCCGCAAGAAAGCAACAATTGATCCTTTGCCGTTTGTTCCGGCGACATGAATACAAGGCGGAAGGTTGTTTTGTGGGTCTCCAAGGTCATGAAGCAGACGAAATGTCCGCCCCAACCCGGGGTCAATGGCTCTTGGGTAGTACGAAGAGAGTCGTTCCAGAAGAGTCTGGAGTTGTGGAGACGGGTCGTAAATATCAGGAGTCAGCAAGTTACGCCCCAGAGCGTTTGCGAACATTTTTGACAGCAGGGCTATCTGTATTTGCAACCTTTAGTACGGATTTGGGAAGAGAAGCTCCAAACACGCTGCGTCCCAACAAACCAGATGGCTTTTTCCCGTCAGGAGAAGAGGGTTTGGTGGGTGTTTCGGGGCGGTCTGGGCGGTCTGGTTTTTGTTTTCCTGCGCTCCGGCGCATCAGAAGATCAAGGAGGCGAGCGATAGTCACTTGCAATTCTTGACGGGGAACAACCATATCAACCATCCCGTGATCCAGCAGGTATTCGGCTGTCTGAAATCCCGTTGGCAATTGTTCGCGGATGGTTTCTTCGATAACGCGTTTTCCAGCAAATCCAACCAAACAGCCAGGTTCGGCAAGCTGCAAATCACCCAGCATGGCAAAAGAAGCACTCACGCCACCCGTGGTTGGGTCAGTCAGCAAGACAATATAGGGAAGACCAGCTTCTTTAACCATCCGCACAGCAATAACTGTACGCGGCAATTGGACAAGAGAAACCATTCCCTCTTGCATCCGCGCCCCTCCAGAGGCTGGGATAGCAATCAAGGCTGCCCGTTTTTGCACGGCGGTTTCAGCCGCACGCACCAATCCTTCCCCAACAGCGGCCCCCATAGAGCCGCCCATAAAGTCAAAGTTAAAGGCGGCAATCACAACAGGAAGCTCATCAATCGTTCCAAACGCAACAATAATTGCGTCTTTTTCACCTGTTTTGCTTTGTGCTTCGCGCAGGCGGTCGCTGTATTTTTTCTTGTCACGAAATTTCAGCGGGTCTTGGGGAACGGCAGGAATCGGAAGAACTTTATAAGCCCCCTCATCAAACAAGAGAGCCAGACGGTCTCTCACAGAAATTTTGAGATGGTATTGGCAGTGAGGACAGACGCTCAGGTTTTCCTCAAGATCGCGGTTAAAGATCATTCCTTCGCAAGATGGACATTTGGTCCAAAGATTGTCCGGCACTTCCTTCTGCCCGACAATCGACCGGATTTTCGGGCGGATATAATTAGACAGCCAGTTCATAGAAATACCAATCCTGTTCGAAATGTTTCTGGATGGGGGCACTATACCGGATATGCCCCCGTACCTGTCAAGGCCGTGGCGAAGCAGAGGCTAAAATGGCGGCATTTCGGGCGGCTAAATCAACCGGAGAAATTTCACCCCTTTCCGTGTAAGGTTCTATTTTTGCCATTTCTTGGAATAACCTACAGAGAAACCCCTCATCTTGTAAACAATTATGGTATCCCAACCCTTGGGGATAAACCCCGATATGCATGGCCAAAACCTCTGGCCACCGCTGGGCAAGAGTCATTAAAAAACGAGGACCTGCCGTTGCGCAGCCAAATCCAAGAACTGAATTAACCTCAATGTTAGAGGCTTCAATCAGGCTTCGCGTTTTTGTCACGTTCTGGCCAGTATGCTGTGAATCCGGTTCAACCAAGATAGCTTCAGCGGGGACATCAAACAAACGGAGATGTTCAGCGATTTCAAGGGCTTCGGGTTGGCCTGACGGACCATTTACACCCCCTGTGGCAACCAATCGAGGAAAAAATCCGGCGTGATAAAACCTTGCTGCCGTTTCTGCCAGTTCGGGAATAAGCTTCGGATTGCCAAAGACCAGCCCGAGATCCGCTGGCCGAATGGCCGTTGTCGTAAAGGGAAACCCGCGTAATGCGTCAAAGGCAGAAGAGAGAGAAAAAGACGAGTTTTCCGTCATACTTAACCTCATTAATTTGTCAGAACGACAAACGTTATGTTATTTAACACCTTTTTGTCACGAAAATTTGTTTATAAAAAAATTTTCACGTATAATGAGCCTAATATTAACGTTTTAGAATAAAAACAAAACCCCGAGGGATATTTGGGCTATGGCGGCCAGCAACACTAAATATGTCATTCCAGAAGGGGCTCCGGTTTTGCCCAGTCTGGCCAGTGTATGCGAATGTGAATTTGTGGTGAAAGACGATGGACTAACCGCCGTGTTTTACTCCAAACCCCTCGCTGAGGAAATTGAATGGGTCGAATACGATGAAGATCTGGCCTTGCTCACTTTTGTCACATGGTCGGGAAAAGTGATGGGGCTGGGCATGAAAATCCATGAACCTTTTCGCGAAGACCTGAAAAAGGCCGAGGACATTATGTTGATTTACATGGAAGACGGGGTCACCCCGCGCCAAATTGTGCCAGCGAAATTGGTTACCCGCTGCACCGGAGTTTAACTTTATTACAAAAAAGAAATAATAAGAGGAGATGTGAGATGGCAAACGAAGAAGGGATGCTTGATAAGGCGGGAAGGCTGGCAAGGGAGGCGGCGGAAAAGGCTAAATTAGCCGATGAATTGCGTCCCAAGTTGGGATTAAGCTATCCAGAAATGGGTCAATTCATGACCAAAGCCAATGCGGCAAAATCGGGAGAAAGGATTCCCGCCCTTTATCAACAAAACAAAAATGGTTACGACGGGCTCTTGGCAGCGTTGGGGCGGGCCTACAAAAAGGATGGGGACATTCTTGCCAAACTGGATGCGGAGATGGCAAATACCCCGGGACTGGAGGATCGTTTTTATAAAGCGATCAAAAAAGAACCTAACGCTTTTGCGGCCAAGCTGGAAAATTATAAATCGGGTGACTTGAAATCTTTTGTAGACCAAACGGAAACCTCTGCCCCTTCCCCTGCCGCACTGGTTGCAGGGGCTGCAACGGACATTACCGGCAGTCCCCCTGCTAAAACGGCAAGGAAAGCCCCAGCAACAGAACCTGCTGCGCCCTCCTCTGGACGGCCTAGGAAGGGTGCTGCGGGCGCGAAAGTTGTCGGGGCTGCTGGTGCAGCAGTGGCGGCCGCTGCCGTTGATGACGGAGACGCAGAAATGCGGGGCATAGCCATGGGAATTGAAGGATTTGTTGGCGAGCAATTTCCCGAACTCTCTCCGCGAGCGGCGGGATTTAGAGAGACAGTTACCAAAGACCCTAAATTGCAGCGGGCCATTGCGGCACGGCTTGCTGCCGATCCGGCTTTTAAGCGCGAATTGATGTCCGCCATGAGTTCAAAAAATCCGATGGACCCAAAAATGAAAAATCAAATGCGCCCATTTTTGGCGCAGGTTTTGGACAACCCGGCTGCGCTGGGGACAGAGGAAGGGTTTGCTGCTATTAAGCGGGACTATGGCCAGACCAAAAACGCTGTTGTGGGACAGCAAATGGGAGAAATCAAAACTTGGTTAAAGCAAAATCTGGGAATCAATCTTGACGGGGTTTTTGCGTGGTTCCAAAAAATGTTTGGCCAATTGGGGCATTTTTTCAACGGGTTTTCAAACGGCAGTTTCAAATCCATGCGCAATAGTGGCCACGGCATGATGGATGCCTTTAATATGTCGTGGAAAGAAGCCGGAGCTGGTGCGGACCTCGAATCGGCAAACTTGGCCAGTATTCGGGTTCTTCCTGTGACCAAAGGCGGGGCGTATTACCGCACGGAAGTCACCAAAGACCAAGAGGGCAAAGACGTTTCTCGCCGTGTCATGAATACGGTCGAGGTTCGGGATGTTACAGGAAAAGTTCACAATGTTCCTCTTTCTTATGGTTTGAACTCAACACGGCGGAATGACGGAAACTACGAGTTAACGCTTGCCGCAAGAGTGGATGAAACAGGTGTTCCGAAATCGATCACACAAATTGTGGTTTCGGGTGAAGAGGGGGCAAGATATTACAAAGCTCTCGATGCGCGCCTAAGGCAAGAAGGGGGAAATTTTGTAGATCAGAATTTTGCCGATGGGCGGACTCCTGCAGGAGGGCGAGCCATTGTTGTACCGCCTCCGCGTCCTTCGCCCTCACCCTCTGTGGAGCGGTTTGATCCGCAAACAGGGGCTTCCTTGGGGGTTGAAGATGTTACAAGGCGAGCTCGTCCCATTCCTCCTTCGGGACCCCAAGCCCCCGCGACAAACGATCCCGAGATGCATTTGCGGAATCAAGGTTAGTATAAAACAGGGGGCTTCATGCCCCCTCTTTTTTCGGTAGAACTTTGAAGAACGCTGCCATTGCGTCTTCTGGCGTGATCTTGGAAATATCTTCTGCCTCCAGAGCCAGAACCCGCGGTCCTTGGGGGCCATGTTTTTGGATGGTGCTTTTCTGGCTGCAAAAAAACATGACAGTGGGACACCCCGTCACACAGATAATATGCATGGGCCCTGTGTCGTTTCCGATGGCGGCTTCGGCCCCACGAGCAAGGGCTGGCAAGTCTTCAAGTGCGGTTCTTCCCGTAAGATTCAGAACGTCAAGCCCCCGCGCAATTGCGGCATTGGCTTCCTCCTCGGCGGAGCTTCCGATTAAAACAGGGTGATACCCTTGGCGCAGCAATTTTGCAGCCAAAACGCGGTAATGTTCAATGGGCCACCTTTTCTCAGGGTGCTGAGGCGAGCTGCCAGCAACCAGTAGAACATAAGAGCTAGGCAGACCAAAAACGGCAACTTCACAGCGCATCCATGCCAAAGGATCAAGCGCAACATCTGTAATTCCGGCAAGAGCTAGTGTCTGGACATGACCATGAAAAGCGTGACCTAAAACTCGCGCTGGATTGGTATTGCGGTGGGAGGCTCCTTTGGCTGCCCCGACCCATTCGGGCTGAGGGGAAAACAGCCGAAGGTAAAAACTGGTTCGATCATTGTTCTGCAAGTCATAAACTCTTGAAAATTGGCCACGATTTAAGCGCGAACGCAGACGCAGCCAGCCCAGAACGTCAAAAGCTTTTGGCTTTTCATCCACCCAAACATCATCAAAATAACCACATTCTTTCCCTAAACGGGCAAAGGGTTTTGTTGTCAGCAAAGTGATATGGTCGCCCGCATGAGCGCGGCGAATAGCCGCCATTGGGCCAAGAGCATAGACGAAATCGCCAAGAGCCCCTAGTTTGATAACCAGCACATTCATTTTTTGGTCTTCTTCAAAATTTCGCGGTACACGTTTAGGGTTGCCTCGGTCATGTGGGCTTTGGTGTAGTAGGCGCGAACATGAGCCATGGCGTGAGCAGCCATAGCGGTTTGTAAGTCTTCACTTAGGCTCAGAGCAATCCGCAAGGCTTCGGCCAAGGTTGCGGCATCATTTGGGGGAACCAACCACCCTGTTTCATTGGGCAGAATAGTTTCGCAGGATCCGCCGATATTGGTGGCAATGGTAGGGCGGCCCATAGCTTGAGATTCAACAGCAATGCGACCAAACCCTTCTGGTTCAATCGATGCCGATACGACAACGGAAGCGAGTTGATAGGCCGAGGCCATGTCGTCACAATGAGGGGCAATGCGCACCCGACCTTCAAGACCTTTGCTGCGGATCAATCCTTCTAATTCCTCGCGGTATTCGGTGCGGCCTTGATCGTCTCCTAATAAAACGCAGTATAATTCGGGGTAGTCGGTTAGAAGAGCCATAGCCTCAATCAAAACGCCCTGACCTTTCCAGCGGGTCAACCGCCCGGGAAGAAGAATAATTTGCGCTCCATCTGGAATGCGCCACTCTTTCGTCAGTTTCATCATTCGTTCTGGGGAGACCAAGCGAGGCTCGAACTTTTCCATCGGAATGCCACGAGGAATGACCCGAATTTTTTTCTGCGAGAGTTTGTATTCTTTTTGCAGATAATCACCAACGAACCAAGAATTGGCAATGACCAACTCTCCTTGGGCGATAACGGAATTGTAGAACCGTTTGAATTTATTATCCCGCACGTTATAGGGCGCATGACAAGTGGTCATGAAGTGTGCATTTGTTCCTTTGACGGCTTCAAGACAACTCCAAGCCGGAGCGCGACTACGCGCATGAACGATGTGGACATCGTGCTTGCGGATAAGAGCGCGAAGACGAAGAACGTTAAGGGCCATGACAAAAGGGTTTTTGCTATGAACAGGCAGTTGGATATGCTGCGCTCCACAGCGCAATATTTCGGGAACCCTCGGGCCTCCATTGGATACCACAATAGCCTTCATTCCAGCCTTAACCTGCGCTGCGGCGACATCCACAGCGGTCTGTTCGGCTCCCCCTGCGCCCAGATTGGGAATAACCTGCATAATGACTGGTTTTTTGCTCATTTTTGATACGCTTCCACCTTGATTTTGCTTCTGTCCTTTAGCACAGTATGCGGTATGGATACAAACCCGAACATAAAAACACTTATCGACCCATCTCACCCTCCTTTGGCATATCAATTTCGGGACGGGCGAGACGATCTGCCCACGCTTGTTTTTTTGCATGGGTTTCGCTCAGACATGACGGGGGACAAAGCCCGTTTTCTTGACGAAGTCTGCGTAAAGCGTGGACAAAAATTTCTCCGGTTTGATTACTCTGGTCATGGGCAATCGGGAGGCGTGTTCGAAGACGGGTCTATTGGAGCGTGGCTCGCCGATTCCTTGTCTCTTGTGGATAAGGTGACATCCGGTCCGCTGGTTCTTGTGGGTTCCTCAATGGGCGGATGGATTGGGTTGCTTCTTGCCTTGGCGCGGCCAGAGCGCGTGAAAGGGTTTATAGGGGTGGCGGCGGCCCCGGGGTTCACTGAATGGATATGGCAAAGAGAACTCACGGAAGAGCAGAGGCAGGAATGTTTGCGAGAAGGCCGCATAACCTTACCATCTTCCTTCGGTCCACCGATTGTTTTGAAACCCCATTTTTTCGAAGACGGACGTCTGCAAAACCCGCTTGAGAAGGGCACTCTGTCTCTCTCTATTCCAGTTATTCTGCTGCAAGGGAAGCAGGATAAAGACGTTCCGTGGCAAACAGCCGAAGAAATCGCGCGTGCGTTACCAGCCGGATTGTGTGAAATTGTCTATATCGCGGACGGCGACCATCGTCTTTCCCGCCCCCAAGATCTGGAATGCTTAGAATCCGCAGTCTTAAGGATAGAAAAAAGACTCTCCTAACGGCGTTTATAAACAAACCCCTTGTTGGGGGCAGGTTTTCCGTTGGGGGTTCCCCCGCTATATTTGCGGACAAGACGTCCTATATAACCGAGAATGAGGCTCAACACCGCAAGGCTAGCCATAGAATAGAACAAAGGAATCGACAAAATTGGGGTAAAAATGATGTTGAAATTTTCGGGAGAGAGAGTCTCGACCACAGTTTTGTGCTCCTCTCCGGCGTAGTGCTTGGTAATCCAGCCCAGAGCAGCAAAGGCAAATGGGTTGCCAGAGGTTTGCCAGATGTAAATATCATGGCCGACAGCCAAGATCGCAAGCAAAGTAAAAAGAGAGGCAAAAAATTTTGAAACACCAGACATGACGGAATCCTTTATCTTGAACGGCAATTCTAGCAGATTTTTAGTTTCTGGGAAGATATTCTGCGAAAGGGCTTGAAGTTTTAGGTTTAGGGCGTTATTTTCCCGCATTCCAAGGTGCGGAGAGGTGGCCGAGCGGTTGATGGCACTCGCCTGGAAAGCGGGCATAGGGTCAAACCTATCGTGAGTTCGAATCTCATCCTCTCCGCCATTTAACGATTTTGAACCCTTCTTCCAAGTTTCCGAGGGGTCTGAAATACGCCCGTTTCGGCGGACATTCCCCACATAACCTCTGAACATTGCCCTGCGCCCAACGGGCTTGCGCAGGGCGTTTTCGTCTCTCAAATAGGCCACTCTCTCGGCAGGCTCTGAACATCGTGACGAAATGTACGGGCAAAAATGTCCAGAGGTTTCAAGGCTTGCCATCGGTCGCGTTCTTTTCACCCTTTCCAATCCATCTTCACGGGAAAACGCGGCTACAAAAGTGGTTTAGTGAAAACAACGGCGATTTTCTGCCTCGCGCGCGTGCGATAAAATTCTGGGCATGATCGAAGAAAACGCCGCATCATCCGTAGCCGAAATCGCCCGTATCCTCGCCTTAGGCATTTTACGCATGCGGGCGGCGAAAAATAACGCAGAACCCTCTCAGAAACCCGTGGACTTCAGAGCGAATGGAAGCATTCATGGCCGCGAGGAGAACGGTCGTGAATAACGAGGTTTTGATTAAGATTACGGCGTTGAAGACAATGCCCATTGGACAGTTAAAGAAGCTCTGGAAAGAACTGTACAGAGTGGACGCACCGGAATTCAACCGCAACTACCTGATCAGCCGATTGACGTACCGCATCCAGGAGCTGGCCTGGGGTGGCGATGTCGATCTTTTGGAAAAGAGGATGGCGGCGCGCGCTAAAAGCCTTCTCAGCGACGATTTGAAACAAAGACGCAAGGCGAAAATCCATCGACCTCCAGTCGGCACGCGCCTTTTGCGCGATTACCAGGGCGTCGAATATCGCG